>JAAYAY010000345.1 GCA_012719125.1 Planctomycetaceae bacterium
GAACTGCACGATGAATGCAGTCCAGGATCTATCCTGAAAAACAAGAATCCTTGCCGTATCAAGGCATTTTTTGCAATATCACTTCTTCCCGCTGTTCGGTATGGTTAACGGCGTAGAGTGCCACCCCGTTCGGATCGCCACGGAGGTCGTCGACCTGTTGCGCGAGGAAGCCAACCGCAAGAACCTCGCCCTGTCCCTTGAACTGGAAACGCCCGTCCCGATCGCGATTCAATCCGACGCCAAGCGGCTTCGGCAAATTCTGGTCAATCTCGTGGGCAATGCGATCAAGTTCACGGAAGCCGGTGAAGTTCGCGTCGTGCTACGTCTCCGCCGGCGGCGTCATGAGCCGCCGCAACTGGAGTGCGACGTCATCGATACGGGGATCGGGATTAGCCAGTCGCAGATGGAACGGCTGTTCCATGCGTTCTCGCAGGCCGACAACTCGTCGACGCGCCGTTTTGGCGGAACGGGGCTCGGCCTGGCAATTTCGCGCCGACTCGCCCAGTTGCTCGGCGGAGACGTCACCGTTCGCAGTGAACCGGGCAAGGGGAGCCGATTCCGCGCGTCCGTGGCAACCGGTCCGATTGAGGGTATCCCGCTTGCGGATCGCTCAATGGCGGTCTTGCCGGTCCATGAGTCGACGCCGACGGACGCCCAGCGCCGGCCCGAGTTGCATGCGAGCATCCTTCTGGCGGAAGACGGACCGGACAATCAGAGGTTAATCACCACGCTGCTGCAAAAGGCGGGAGCAACCGTTTCGGTGGCGTCCAACGGCGAAGCGGCCGTGGAATCGGCACTCCGGTCCCGCAACCCGGGAGAAGCCTTCGACCTGATCCTGATGGACATGCAGATGCCCGTGATGGACGGTTACGAGGCAACCCGGCGGCTCCGTGACGCCGGCTGGAGCGGCCCGATCATCGCTCTGACCGCCAACGCCATGGCGGGCGATCGAGAAGCGTGTCTGGCGGCCGGATGCAACGACTTTCTGACCAAGCCGATCTCGCGGCGCATCCTCGTGGAAGGAATTGCCCGACACCTGGCGGGCAGACCTCTTGAGCAAGGCCACGGCGGCTGAGTGGCCTTGCGTGATTCCCGGAACAATTCTCGGGGCCCTTTATCCGTCATTCCCGCGAAGCCGCCCCGGCGATCTGCGGCTCCGGTTGACCGAGTTCGCCGATCCGGGCGGCCAGGCGGTCTATTTCCGGCTTCAGGATTTTGAGGGGAGCGTTGCGGACGAGCTGCTGTCGGGCGGCGAGTAGTCCGCCAGTTGAAACGTGGCCGGTGGTGCCCAGCACCATAGAATTCGGCTAGACTGTGGAGGGGAGAGTCAAGCCGTGGCGAGCATCCTGCCGACTGAAATCGTTAGACAGCAACCGCTTAGTGCGAACCGGCAGGTTTCTTGCTTGTCCAGAGTTGGCAGAGGCTCCCTGCGAGCCTGTTCCTCGGGTCTGCCTGGTCTATCGAGTTGAAGGGTACGCCGAATGATCACCCGTCTGCACCTGAAGAATTTCAAGAACTTCCGCGACGCGACCCTGAAGTTGGGCCCGCTGACGGTTCTTGTTGGGACGAATGCGTCGGGGAAGAGCAATCTGCGGGATGCCTTTCGGTTCATCCATGGAATGTCTCGCGGGTACAACCTGCCAGAGGTTTTTGGGGAGAGATATACCGAGGGCGTGCTTCAATGGAAGGGAATTCGTGGAGGAACGCGAGAGGTCGCATATCGGGGTAGCAACTCGTTTCAAATCGAAACGACGGTTCTCGTTCCCGCCGAGGGAGCCGAACGAGGCTCTCCGAATCGGGACCGATTCTCACATTCGGTCGCGGTTGGCATTTCGCCGGACAACGGGCCTGCTCACATCACCGAAGAGTGCCTACTCTCAAACAGGCGGCCCGAACTAGTGTACAAGTTCCGTCGAAGCAATGCTTCTTCGGAGCCGCACAGCCCCCAAGGCTTCCTTGTTCGAGTTCCCGGCGATGCGGGCAATGGCATAGAACAACTTCGGTTCCCCGACAGTCAATCGGTGCTCTGTCAGCTTGAAAGGCACGACAAGGTGCCGGATCTCGAAAAGAAAGCCTTGGCTGCCTACCGGCACCATTTGGAGTCCATGCGTTTCCTGGATCCCTCTCCGGAGGCTATGCGAAGGACTTCTTTTCCCGGGCAGGTAGTTCTGGGAGATCGCGGGGAAAATCTGTCGTCCGTCATCCATGCGATTTGCGAAGACCGAGAGAAGAGACATGCCTTGGCCGAATGGATCAACGAACTGACGCCCCAGGATGTCGTCGACTTCGATTTTGTGCCCGACCAGACAGGAAAGATCCTCCTCTCTCTGGTCGAGTCCAATGGCCAGAGAACATCCGCCTACAGCGCTTCGGACGGCACGCTCCGCTTCCTGGCCTTGATTGCGGCCATCCTCGGCCCCGATGCGGCTGGTTTCTATTTCCTCGAAGAACTGGACAACGGAATCCATCCCACCCGGCTCTACCTGCTGCTGCAGTTGATCGAACAATACGCCAAGCAAGGAAAGGTTCAAGTCGTCGCCACAACCCATTCGCCACAAATGCTGGCCATGCTCAGCGAAGAGGCTCGGGAACATGCTTCCCTCGTGTACCGACTCGGAACTGAACCTGAGGGTCGCATCTGCCGCATCATGGACATTCCGAAGACGAGAGAGGTCTTGGAAGAACACAATTTGGCGCGGCTCGGTAATCTCGAGAAGCGACTATCCGATTGGCTTGCACGGAATTGACGCCGGCACAGTTGCACCTACTCCTTCAGCGGCCCCGCAAACGGCGGCTTTTCGAACGTCATGCCGTCGCCGGTCACCCGGGGATCGCCCGTCTTTTCGAGGATGCCCATGAGCTTGCCGGAGAGTTCCTTCTTGACCCGGGCAAAGGTCGGATCGTCGGCCAGGTTCACGAGTTGGTCGGGATCCTCGCGAACGTCGTAGAGTTCTTCCGCCGGGCGGGCACCAAACGCGTATTGGATGAACTTGTCCATGCCCTCGTCGTTGCGGTGGGTGGCGATCCAACCCTTGGTCGGACTGGCGTCCAAATCAGCGAAGGCGGCAAACGTGTCCTCCCGCAAACTTACGTAGTCGGGCATGGGATCGTCCGGCTGATTGAACCCGGGCCCGTCGCCCATTGGATACCGCTCGGGCTTGAAGTTGCGGATGTAGACGAAGTCCTTCGTGTGGATCGCCCGCTGCGGATAGGGCAAGAAACCTTCACGAGCCGCGGCCACGTGACGCTCACGCCCCACAATGGCAAAGGTTCGCGACGGGTCGACCAGCCCCGACTTGTCGGACTTGAGCACCGGCACCAGACTCCGCCCGGTCATCACCTCGGGGGGCTTGATTCCAGCAGCTTCGAGGTAAGTGGGCGCCAGATCGGGGAGGGTCACGAAATCGTCGACAACGCGTCCGGTTGGGATGTTCTTGCCCCAGCGGACGGCCAGGGCCACGTCGACCCCCAGGTTATAGAGGTTGCACTTGCCGCGAGGAAACCCGGGAATCCCGTGGTCGCCGCTGACCACAATCAGCGTGTTGTCGAGTTCTCCAATCCTCTCCAACTCCTTGAGCAGCACGCCCAGGGCCATGTCGACCGCCTGGGCTTCACCGAGGTAGTCGGCAAAGTCCTCACGGATGATAGGCACGTCGGGCAGATAAGCGGGCATCTTACCCTTCAGACCGTCGGGATCGATCCCCCAAAGTTCCTTGCCCGACCCCTGGATCCACTTGCGGTGCGTGTTGGTCGGCCCGAACCAATAGCAGAACGGACGGTCGCCGCGACCGGCGAGGAAATCCTGGAAGTTGCCCAGAACCTCGCCCATGATCTGCTGCTTGGCCGCCTCGTGATCGTCGGCCTTGCTCACGAACTGGGAGAACTGGTTCATGTGCCCGCCGCGCTGCACATAGGCAAACTCTTTCCCTCCGTAGGGGGCGTTAGCCGGGGTCCCCGGCGACCAGACCTTATAGGTATGGCCGATATGGTAACCGGCGTCCTTCAAAATGAGTGGATACGAAGGAATCGAGGCGTCCCAGACGGCTCCTTGCAGAATCGCACCGAGGCCCGTTCGCCAGAAGTACTGCCCCGACAGCAGCGAACTGCGGCAAGGCGTGCACGAGGGTGCATTCACAAAGGCGTTGGTGAACAGCACCCCCTCGCGAGCCACGCGATCGAAGTTGGGCGTGCTGATCACGTCGCTCGGCCCGTCCGGCTCCAGCTTCGCATAGGCGCTGGCATAACGTCCCCAGTCGTCGGCGAAGGCGAAGAGGATGTTCGGACGCTTGTCCGCTTCTGCCCCGACCGTGTTCTGTATCGGCAAAATGGGAGAAAGTGAAATCAGGAATGCTGTGGCCCACAAGATGCGCATACTGGTTTCTCCTGTTTAGTGAGCTGATCGTCTCGTGTCGTCACTCAATCGCTGTGTTTGTCTGCCGTCGCACTGTCTTATTTTGAGCCTTTGATGTTCGGATTTCGGGTTTGTCTCGGATTTCGTGCTTCGCATTTCGGATTTCAAAGCTGCACGTCCGCCGACGTTGCCAAGGCCTCCGGATACCGCTCTCGTATGGGGGCCACAACTTCAGCCAGAAACTCGTCGACCTGCTGCGGAGCCCGGCCGACGTACTTTGCCGGATCGGTTGCCGCCCGGATGTCGACGGCGGCAAACATCGGATCGGCGGCCAGGCGTTCCAGCAGATCGTTGGGGCGTCCTTCGTTCTTCACGGCGGCCCCGGCCGCCTGGCTGTGCTTGCGAATCCGCTCGTGCAATTCCTGCCGGTCTCCGCCCGCCTCGACCGCGGCCATCATGACGTTTTCCGAGGCCATGAAGGGCAGTTCGGCAAGCAGGTTGTTCTCGATCACCTTGGGATAGACGACCAACCCGCTGGTCACATTCTGGCAGAGGATCAACACGGCGTCGACGGCCAGGAAAGACTGGGGAAGCATGAGCCGGCGGACGGCGCTGTCGTCGAGCGTGCGTTCCATCCACTGGGTGGCTACCGTGGCCGACGCGATGGTTTCCTGCCCCATGACATAGCGGGCCAGCGAACAGATCCTTTCGCACCGCATGGGATTGCGTTTGTAGGGCATGGCCGACGAACCGATCTGGGACGTCTCGAACGGTTCCTCCATTTCCTTCTTGTGGGCCAAGAGACGCAGGTCGGTGGCCGTTTTATGGGCACTCTGCGCGATTCCCGAAAGAACGCCGATCACCTGCGAATCGATCTTCCTCGTATAGGTCTGCCCCGTCACCGCATAGGCGGCCTCGAAACCGATCTTCTCGCAAACGAGTCTTTCGAGCCTGCGCACCTTGTCGTGGTCGCCGCCAAACAGTTCCAGAAAGCTCGCCTGGGTGCCGGTGGTCCCTTTGGGGCCGCGGGCCTTGAGCGAGTCGAGGCGATGCTCCAGTTCGGCCAGGTCGAGGACGAAGTCGTAGGCCCACAGACAGGCCCGTTTTCCCACGGTCGTGGGCTGGGCCGGCTGCATGTGAGTGAAACCCAGGCAAGGCAGATCGCGATACTCGGCCGCAAAACGCCCGAGCCGGTCGATCACCGCCACCAGTCGCTTGCGAACCAGCTTGAAGGCGTCGCGGAACAGGAGCAGGTCGGTGTTGTCCGTGACGTAGCAACTCGTCGCACCGAGGTGAATGATCCCGCCCGCCTCCGGGCATGCGTCGCGGTACGTGTGTACGTGGGCCATCACGTCGTGCCGGAGGATCTTCTCATGCCGGGCGGCTGCCTCGAAATCGATATCGTCGACATGCGCCTTGAGTTGGGCGATCTGCTCGGGCGTGATCTTCAGACCCAGTTCCGCCTCCGCTTCCGCCAGGGCTACCCACAACCGGCGCCAAGTGCTGAACTTCCGCTGCGCACTGAAGACCTCGCTCATCTCCCGCGAAGCGTACCGCGTAATCAAAGGATTTTCATATTGATCGTGATCAGACATAGAACAAACACACCTCTATCAGAAGAACCCAGTGATCGCAAGCCTCATCATTCCACCATTCCACCATTCTCCGGCCAGCCTCCCACCCTCACCTCGCCACGTGCTGCTTCGCCGTCTGGATCCACTTCCGCTGGGCCTTGCGATAGTAGCGCGGCGAACGGCGTGCACTCAGGAGGATCCGCTGAAACACATCGCGGGCCTTGTCGGCCTGGCCCACTTTGACGAGCAGGAGCCCGTACCGGCAACGGGCCTCTTCACCGGGGTACTGGTTGGCCAGCGACTCGTATTCACCCAGGGCCTCCCCGTTGCGATCGAGTGCCTCGTAAACCTGCGCGAGCAACAGCCGGCGCTCCATGGGGCGAAAGTTGCCGTCCACGCCCGAAAGCCGCTCCAGCGTGGCCAACGCATCGCCGTGCGTCCGATTGAGGAACTGGGCCTCCGCCATCGCCAGAAGCACGGGCGGATCGTCCTTGTAGATCCCCTTCAGACAGCTTCGAAACATCTCGATCGCCTCATCGAACCGCCGGGCTTCGACGTACGCCTTGGCCAGGAGCTGACGGTTCTTGACCGTATCGGAGATCTCCAGTTCCTCTTCCAGCTTGCGAACGTGGCGACCCGGATTGACCGCGGTGGCCAGACCCGACCCGAGTTGCGAAACCGTACGATTCCGCTGCAAGTCAGGCAGGATCTCCACAAAGAAGTAAATTGCCGGCCCGATTCCGCCATACAGCAACCAGATGATGAATACCCAATAGACCGGCCGCCCCGTCTTCAGCACGTGGATCGTACAGACGACATTGAGGATCAGTGGGAGAAATCCAAGAATCCAATGCATCCGGAACTTCCGATGGTCGCAATCTGGCCTCTCGCAACGATGCCGCACCGGCGCGGCGATCAGCCCCCATTCTAGAGCAGGCGGATGCCGGGCGAAAGTATGCCGCGGGGCCCTCGGCAACCCTCAGAAGTGTGACTCAGCCCACCATTTTCAGATCGGGCCGTGCCGCGTCACATATTGGTCACATCGTCGACTCGGTCGGACATCAGGCGGTCCATGGCGGCGGCCAGTTCCGCGTTGTGCCCGGAGTCTTCTGCGTAGATCCGACATAGACGGTAACTCAGGGGAATCTGCCGAAACAGTTCTCGATCGTCGAGTCGGCGGATTCGTTGCGTGACCGAGTCGTAAAGAAAATTCTGCCCCGCCGCAGGGGCGTGGGCCCCGGGGCGATGAACGTGCCGCGCCGGATCAAAACGCAGCGGCAGACCGCGAAGCTCGGCGGGAAGCTGCCCGCGTATGGCCGCCTCGAAGAGATGGTGATCGCTGAAGATGCTGGCCTGCTCCGACTGCCCCGGCTGGAAGAAGATCGTCCGTTCGCAGGCCATCTTCCAGCGAACGTTTCGCCCCAGAAAGCGGGTCCAGCCCTCGCCCAGTTCCTGAATGGTCGGGTCCGTACTGTTCTGCCACGAGGCCACGCGAACCAGCAGCGACCACTCGGTCAGATGGAGGTAGTCGTCCAGGTGCTCCAGCGGGTTTCCTGGAAACAGAAACGGCTTGCTTTCCGCAAACAGATCCTGCAAGGTCAGGTCGATGGCGCGAACCGTGCGGTGGAAGTAGATGGCGCGGAAGAGATCGGCTCGCACGGCAATGAACCGCACCAGCGCGGCAAGGCCCCGTTCGTGAATCGTCAGGCCTTTTTCCGTAAACGACGTGTAGTAGAGAATGCGTGCCAGGTCGAAGGCTCGCGTACTGTAGCCCGACATGTAAGCGTCGCGAAGCACGAAGTCCATGTTGTCGACCGTATAGAGACCGCAGAACAGCGATTGCAGGAAACACAACCATTGAGGCTGCTGGGCGGTCGCCCCCGTGGGACGCGTGATCAGAAAGCAGATCTGCTCCGGATCGAGCCGCTCGTGGTCGTCCATGCGGCTGTTCGGATTCCGCCGGACTCCGACCAGCAGGTCGGCCAGACGCCGGCGGATGATCTCGCTCCCCAACGTTTCGTGGGTCAGCCCGTAGTCCGCCAGAAAATGCTGGTCGAAGAAATGTCCAAACGGGCCGTGTCCGACGTCGTGGAGCAAGGCGGCCATCCGCATGAGGGTCTCGACATAGCCGAGGCTGGGAACGTCGTCGCACACGCGGTGCAGACTGGGATACAGTTTCTGCGCCGCCCGACTCGCCAAATGCATGGCCCCCAAAACATGCTGAAACCGCGTGTGTTCGGCCGCCGGAAAGACCCACCACGCCGTTTGAAGCTGGTGAATCTGGCGAAGACGCTGAATCCACGGATGATCGATCATCTGTCGCTCGGCCACTTCGCCTTTTGCCACCGTTTCGGGAGACGTAAACGGAATATAGCCGTGGACGGGGTCGTTACTCAGGCTCTCGAGTTCAAATTCGCTCATGGGATTCGTTCTGTCGACGCTCGACCTGGGGGGGAATAGGGCTTGGACCTGAAGACAGATGCACCATCGTCGCTCGATTAGCTGAGATTATGGTGGGCTCGACGGAAATCGTCCAGGAACCCAGTGTCTTCCGCCGAATATGCGGTTTCCGTTGAAGTCGCCTGCGCCAGGTGACGAACACAATGGGAATGCGTCGGGAGTGCCGTTTTTGTTGACCGATCTTGCGAGAATTGGCTATTCCGGCTAACCTCACACAAGAAATCGTCCCCGAGTCCGGATGGTAGGACCGGTCGGAATCCCTGTGCGCCCCCCCAGACAGATGGGGAGATGTCAAACCTCGGAACCGCACAGTATTCCCAACCTCGAACATTGCCCGATCTTCACATAGAGTCGCGACCAACGGGAGTCGGCCGGTCGCAGTTGAGCGACTGCTCGAATTGGCCGGCGACCCTGCGATGCAAGAATATCTCGAAAGCTGACGTCCAACTTTTCGGCAACTAGGAGGCTTATTGTGCCCCATTCACGTGTCTGCACGTTGAGCGTTGTTCTCGTGGTGATTGCCGCCCTGGCAACGCCGCTTTGGGCGGTTGAGCCCAGCGAGAAATTGCTGCCCGACACCACGAAGGGCTTCTTCTCGGTCACCAACATGAAGAACCTGGTCGACCACTGGAACGAGACCCAGGTCGGCAAACTCATGAAAGATCCGATCATGGAGCCGTTTCGCAAGGATGCGCAGCGGCAGTTTGAAGAGCGATGGGTCGGCGTGCGGGAGAAACTGGGGCTCACGATCGACGATCTCCGCGGCGTGCCCTCGGGCGAGGTGGCTGTCGCCCTGCTGCAACCCGGACCGGAGCAGTCGGCGCTCGTGCTGCTTGTCGACGTGACCGGCCACGAGGAAAAGGCCGCGGAGTTGCTGAAAAAGGCCGCCGCAAATCTCATCGCACAAAAGGCAGTCAAGCGAACCGAGAAGATCGGCGAATTGGACGTCGATGTTTTCGACATCCCCAAGGAGAATCCCGACGACGAAGAGGAGCCGCAGCGTCACGCCGCCCTGCTGCTCCACGGCGATCTGGTGATCGTCACCGACAGCGCCGCGGCCATGGGAGCCGTCCTGGAGCGCCAGGCCGGGAGCGACGCCAAGTGCCTGGCCGACGTTCCCGCTTTTCAGGCCGCAATGAAACGTTGCGCCGAGGATGCCGGCAAGGACAACGTGCCGCAGATTCGCTGGTTCATCGAGATGTTCGGATACGCCGAGGCGGTTCGATCCGGCATCCCCGAACACCAGCGGCGCCGCGCCAGGCCGTTGACCGAGACCCTTCGGAACACGGGTTTCGAAGCCATGGCCGGCATAGGGGGACACGTGAGCTTCGCGGCCGAGGGTTACGAGTTCATCCATCGCACGATGGTCAGTGCCCCGCCGCCCTACGAGAAGTCGATGAAGATGCTCAGCTTTCCCAACAAGGCGGAGTGCGTTCCCCAGGCTTGGGTCCCTCGCGACGTGGCCACCTACACGACGTCGTTCGTCGACATCCGCAACGCCTTCAAAAATCTGGGGCCGTTGGCTGACGAGGTCATCGGAGAGCCGGGTGCGTGGCCCGACGTTCTTGCCGGTCTGAAAGAAGATCCGCACGGACCTCAGATCGACCTGGAAATCGAGTTGATCGATCAGCTTGGAAGTCAAGTGACGATCATCACCGATTTCATCACGCCGATCACGACGACCAGCGAGCGAATCCTGATCGCGATCGAAGTCACGAACGAGGCGGCCGTGGCGAAGGCTATCGAGAAGCTGCTTCAAGCGGAAGAGCACGTCGAAAAGCGTATCTTGGAGGATCTCAAGCTGCTGATCTATGAAGTCGTCCCTCCCGAAGAGAAACCGCTCGTTCCCCAGATCTCCTTAGCGTTCCCGGGTGAGGACCCGCTGGAGCAGGAAGCCGCCGAGGAAGAGATGGAAGGGCCGGGACTGTTCCCCAACGCCGCCATCACCGTCACCAACGGCCAGTTGTACATCTCGTCGCACTTGGATTACCTTGTGGAAGTCCTCAAGAAACGCGAAGAACGCGACACTCTCGCCTCGGCCGTCGACTTCCAGGTCATTGCCGACAAGGTCAAGGACCTTGGCAAAGAACGTTGCGCCTGGGTCTTCTCGCGAACCGACAAGGAATACCGCGCCACCTACGAGTTGATCCGCCAGGGGAAGATGCCCGAGAGCGAGACGATGCTTGGGCGCATGCTCAACACCGTCTTCGGCGCCGGCAAGAAGGGGGTTCTCCGCCAGCAAGAAGTCGACGGGAGCAAGCTGCCCGAGTTCGACGCGGTTCGGCGTCACCTGGGCACGGCCGGCGGTTTCGGCGTCAGCGAGGACAACGGCTGGTTCCTCAAAGGCTTCATGACGAAGAAAGAAGCCGAGTAGTCGACGCATGAGCTACTTTCGCGACAAGGTCGTGCTGGTCACCGGCAGTTCCAGCGGATTGGGCCGCGTGATCGCCCGGGGCTTTGCCGACGCAGGCGCCAAGCTCGTGATCGTGGGCCTCGAAGCGAGCGACGTCCATCGCGTCACCGAGGAGATGAAGGCCGCAGGACGCGACGTCCTCGGCCTGACGGCCAACGTGACCGATCAGGCCGACGTCGAGGCCCTGTTCGCCCAGACCGTCGAACACTTCGGGCGTCTCGACGTGCTGGTCAACAATGCCGGTCGCTCCATGCGCGGCAAAGTGCTGGACACCACGCCGGAACAGTTCCGCGAACTCATCGAACTGAACCTGATCGCCACCGTCCGCTGCACGCGGGCGGCCGTTCCCCATCTGCTCCCCAATCGGGGCCACGTGGTCAACATCGGTTCGCTGGCGGCAAAATCGGCCTCCCGCTGGGTCGGCGCTTACCCGGCCAGCAAACACGCGGTGGCGGCCTACTCGCAGCAACTGCGATTGGAACTGGGACCCGAAGGACTGCACGTGCTTCTCGTCTGCCCAGGCCCCATCGCCCGCGACGATCCCCGGCTCTACCCGCTGGAAGGACTGGAAGACGTTCCCGAACGGGCTCGGCGGCCGGGAGCCGGCGTTAAGGTCGGCGCCATCCCGCCGGAAAAACTGACCCGTGCCATCCTCCACGCCTGCGAGCGCCGCAAGCCGGAGATCGTCATGCCGGCCAAAGCTCGCCTGCTGTTCGCCCTCGCCCAATTGTTCCCTTCCCTAGGCGACTGGATCGTGCTGCGCAAGACGTGAGCCCGGCAGTAGAACGCCCGTTCAGCCCGGATTATTCATGGGTGGCACGCTCAGAGCGTAGCGATGGGCGTGGATGGTCAGGTCACCTCAATCTCCAGCCAAACATCGGCAGGCGGCCGGCAGCTCTCCCTATCGACGTGCTCATCGTGCAGCATGCTCAGTGTGAGCTTGTTCCGCACCTCGAGCCTTTCCGTCACGTCAAAGGCGTCGCGCTCGTTCCCCGATCCGGCTGTTCCCAACACCACGTCATTGAGCACCACCAACGTACCCGCCGATTCGCAATGCAAGACGAGACGGACGGTCTCATCCTCCGACAGATTCGTCGGTCGCCCGAACGCTCTTTGCCAGAGATCGCGATCGTCTTCACGGCGACGGTTCCAGGGAGCTCGCAGCCGAATCGTGTGGACTGCCATGATCGTCTATTTCTGTCCGCCCGTCTCCAGAGCCTGGCGCTTCCAGGCAACCACTTCCCGAATGATGTCGTCCAGGGCGTACTTCGGTTCGTAGTCGATCGTCGAGCGAAGCCTGGCCAGGCTCGGAATGCGGCTCCGGCAGTCTTCGAAGTTCGCCGAGTACGCCTCCTCGTAGCTCTGAAACCGCACGTCCAGCGAAGGATCGACCGCCGCGATGACTTTTCGGGCCAGATCGAGGATGGAGATCGGCGACTCGCTGCCGATGTTGAACACGCGTCCCACGGCCGCCGGCGTATTCATCAGCGTCGTCATCGAGTAAACCACGTCGCTCACATGGGCGAAGCACCGTGTCTGCAGGCCGTCGTCGTGGACCGTCAACGGCACGCCCTTCAAGGCCGCCTCGACGAACCTCGGCAGCACCATGCCGTAGGCGCCGGACTGCCGGGGGCCGACCACGTTGAAGAACCGCCCCACCACCACGGGAAGCCCGCGTTCGCTCCAGTAGGCAAGGGCAAGGAACTCGTCGATCGCCTTGGAAACGCCGTACGACCACCGCGGTCGCGTCGTCGGACCGAAAACCAAATCGTCGTCCTCTTCGTACACATCCTTCGGGTTCTTGCCGTAAACCTCGCTCGTGCTGGCCAGGAAGACCTTCACGTTGTGACCGTCTTCGTGCATCCGCCCCAGTTCGTCCAGCACGATTTCCGTCGGATAGACGTTCGCTTCAATCGTATGGATCGGCGAACTGGCGATCAGTTGAACGCCAACCGCCGCCGCCAGGTGGTACACCTCCTCCGCGCGGAGCAGTTTGCGGCGAATCAACTCGCGATCCGCCGCCGTTCCCTTGGAGTAGTCCAGATTGGGGTGGCGAATTACCGCTGCAAGGTTATCTCTCGTGCCTGTCGACTCATCGTCGACCACCGAGACGTGGTGCCCCTGAGCGAGAAGGTATTCGACCAGGTGGCTGCCGATGAAGCCGGCACCACCGGTGACAAGACAGTGTTTCACGACGATCGACTCCCGAGAAGAAGAGACAGTTTCCCTCGATAGAGGGAGAGCCTTCTTCCATTATCGCCCCAAACAAACGAGTTTCCAATGGTTCCTCAGCCAATTTGGGGGAGTTCGTGCCAATCGCTCCACGGAGCGGACGGGTTTCGCTATTATGAACGGTCATGCGGCAGGAGGGCGAAGAGAATCTACCAGTTAGACGCTCTAGGATAGAAAGAAGGCGTTCGAGGAGGCGGCCTTATGGAATTCGGAGGGAACCCGAAACAGTCGTTGTGGCGCCGGCCGGCTCTGGCTTGCCGGCTTGCGTTGATGGTGGGGATGGTGTTCGGCGGCCTGCTCTGGCACAACGCCCTGAGCCAGGACCCCGACCCGGAAGCCACCCGCCAGTATGCAGCGGCCGTGGGACTTCAGCGGATCGAGTCCTTTGAAGAGGCGGCCGGCGCTTGGGCCACGTTCCTCAAGAACTACCCAAAGGATTCCCGTGCCGCTCACGCCCAGTACTACCTGGGAGTCTGCCGCTACCAGCAAGGCAAATTGGCCGAGGCGGCCGACATTCTGGCCAAGCTGATCGCGGACAAGGGGAACGAGAACTTCGAACTCCTCGATTCCGCCTACCTCTTCCTCGGCGTAAGCCGGTTCGCCATGGGGTCGCCCGACAAACCCGATGCCTTCCGCGCGGCGCAGGAGACCTTCAAGACTCTGGCCCAGAAATTTCCCAAGGGGAAGCATCATGCCGAGGCGCAGTACTACGAGGCCGAATGCGCCTATGCTCTGGGCCAAAAAGAACAGGCCGAACAACTATACCAGAAAACACTTCAGGCCTATCCCGATCACAAGCTGACTCCCGACATACTCTACGCCCTGGGCGTTACCCAGGAGGAACTCGGCAAACAGGCTGAGGCGGGTAAGACCTACGATCAGTTCCTCGCCAAGTACCGTAGCCACGCCCTGGCCGGGGAGGTGTTCGTGCGGCGGGGCGGAACGCTGGTGGCGCTCGACCAGTCGAAAGACGCCACCGGCTACTTCGCCGAAGCGGCGGCGATCGAGGGCTTCGCCATGGCCGACCTGGCCACCTTCCGCCAGGCCGAAGCCTTCGCCAAGACCCGGCAGTACGTGCGGGCAGGCGATCTCTACGCGTCGATTCGCGGCAAGTTCCCCAAGTCGCAATACGCCGACAGCGCCACGCTGGCGGCCGGAAAGTGCTACTACCTGGCCGATCGGTTCGATCAGGCCCTGGTCACGCTCAGCGACCTGCTCGCTTCGGGCGGCGACACAGCCGCCGAGGCAGCCCATTGGACGAGCCGAAGTCTCCTCCGCCTGGGACGACCGGCCGAAGCACTCCAAATCGCCGAGAAGGCCGCCGCTGCGGCGCAGAATTCGCCCCTTGCTCCCGCTCTGCTGATGGATCAGGCCGACGCTCTTTACGAGCTTCCCGATCGGAAAGCGGAGTCTGCGGCACGCTACGCCGCACTGGCGTCGAAGTACCCTAAGGATGAGTCGGCCCCCCAAGCGCTCTACATGGCGGCCTTCGCGGCCCTGGAATTGGGACAAAACGACGAGGCCTGGAAACACGCCTCGGCCTTTCTGGCGGCCTATGGCAAGCACGCGCGAATGCCCGACGTCCTCCAAGTGGCCGCCGAAGCACAACTGCAACGGAACCAACCGGCCGAAGCCGAGAAACTCTACCGCCGGCTCCTGGCCGAGTACCCGGATCATCCTGACGTGCTGCTCTGGAAGGTCCGCTGCGGTGTGGCTCTGCAACTGCTGAAGAAGTCCGACGACGCCGTGGCCCTGCTCACACCCGTCTTGCCCGAGATTCGCGACCCCCAGTTGTTGGCCGAAGCCAACCACGTGGTGGGCCGAAATCTGCTGGATGCCGGCCAGCCCGCCCAGGCCACGCCCTACCTTCAAGCCGCCTTGGCGGGTGATTCTCCCTGGCGGCGGGCCGACGAGTCGTGGCTGGCCCTGGCCGAGAGCTATCGCCTGCAGAACCAGATCGACAAGGCCGTCGAGGCGATCGCGCGTCTGATCCACGACTTCCCTAACAGTCGATTACTCGACAAAGCCCACTACCGGCTTGGCGAATACCAATCGGCCAGGAACGACTACGCGGCGGCCGAGAAGGCTTATGCGGAACTGGTCCAGCGTTGGCCAAACAGTCCCCTGGCACCCCATGCCTTACACGAACTGGGCTGCGCCCAATTGGCCCGCAAGGATGCTGCGGCCGCAGAGAACACCCTGACTACCTATCTTGACGAATTCCCGCAACATGAAGTGGCCCTGCGCGTGCGATACGTCCGCGGGCTGGCCCGTCAGCAGTTGAAAAAGTTCGCACCGGCCGGAGAGGACCTGCAAGCCGTCCTCTCCGGAAAGCCGCCGGCCGACTTGCAGGCCGACGCCGCCTACGTTCTCGGATTGTGCCAACTCGGCCTGGAACAGAACGGCGCGGCGGCCGCCACCTTGTCGAAGCTGTTGGAAACCACCCCCAAGTACGCCGGCGCCGAAAACGCCCGATATCAGTTGGCCTGGGCGCTCCTGCTCGACGGGCACCGCGAGGAAGCGGTGGCCGAATTTGCCAAGCTGGCCAAGGATTCGCCCAAGAGCGGGTTGGCGGCCGAGGCGCAACACCACATCGGCGAGTTCTTCTACGACAAGAAGGACTACGACAAGGCAGCCGTTGCCTACTACGATGCCATGGAAGCGGCCGGCAAGACTCCGCTCGGGGAGAAGGCAGCCCACAAGCTGGCTTGGTCCTACTACCATAAGAAAGACTATCCCGGCGCTCTGCAGACCTTCGATTACCAGGTCAAGACATTCACCGACGGCCCCCTTCGGGCCGACGCCCAGTTCATGGTCGCCGAATGCCTGTATGAACAGGAGAAGTACGCCGAGGCACTCAAGGCCTACGCTGCCGTGGAGGGCTTGGCCAACAAGGATTTTCAGGCCTTGGTGTTCCTGCACGCTGGCCAGTCCGCCGGGCAGTTGAAACAATGGAAGGAGAGCCTGGATTGGCTTTCGAAGGGCGCCAAGGAGCTTCCCGACTCGAATTACCTGCCCCAGATGCTCTGCGAGCAGGGCTGGGCCCTGCAAAACATGGGGCAGCCCGACGAGGCCCTGAAACTCTACGAGCAGGTCATCGCCAAGACCGGCACCGAAACGGCCGCCAAGGCCCAGTTCATGATCGGCGAGATCCAATTTGCCGCCAAGCAGCATACCGAAGCGGTGAAGAGTTTCTTCAAGGTGATCTACGGCTACAGCGTGCCCCGCTGGCAGTCCGAGGCCGGCTACGAAGCCGGACGTTGCTTTGAGGTGCTGGGCAAAACAACCCAAGCCGTAAAGATGTACGAGGAACTCGTAACCAAGTTCCCCAACGCCGAAACCGCCCCCGCCGCCAAAGAACGCCTCGCCGAACTCAAGAAGTAACACCACCCGACGCGTAAGCGACGAAAGAAACCCGACGCGTAAGCGAGGACCAACCCGACGCGTAAGCGAGGGACCAACCCGACGCGTAAGCGACGAACCAACCCGACGCATAAGCGAGGACAACTGGCTTCCCCTCAGAGTGCTGCCTGCCACCATGGGTCCCCCCGACCCTCCTTACCCACCCGAGTCAAGACGATGAACCCCCATTCAGCGCGATCGTTTCCGCAAACACCGATGCCGGCGTGGTATGCCTTGCTGGCCGTCGGACTGCTGTTCTCCGCGGTCGTATCTGCCCAGGAACAGCCGCCGACCGGCGGACCGAGTTCCGAACCGGTCTCGAATACTCCCGAGACCGATCAACCGATCGTCGACGCCGGCGCCCTGGCAGAAGCAGCCCTGGCCAGCGAGGAGCCGGGCGAACAATCTGCCAACGACATGATCGCTTCAGCCACCACCTCACCGCGAATCGATCTCTGGGAACTGGCCCAGCGAGGCGGAATGCTGATGATTCCCATCAGCTTCGTGTCGCTCATCGTCGTCACCTTCGGCCTGGAGCGGATGATCGCCCTGCGGCGGCGGAAGGTTCTTCCCCCCGTGCTCTTCGACGGCCTCGATCGCCTGGCAGGCCAGAAGGGCGGGCTCGATCCGCGACGGGCCTACGCCCTGTGCCAGAAGTATCCGTCGACTGCGTCCCGGGTGATCCTGGATATGCTCCTTCGCCTCGGAAGGCCCCACGGCGAGGTGGAGCAGGCCCTTCGCGACGCCAGCGATCGCGAGGCAGGCCGGCTCTATGCCAATGTCCGCTGGCTGAGCTTGGCGGCAGGCATCGCCCCCCTGCTGGGATTGCTCGGCACCGTGGGCGGAATGATTCAGGCCTTTTTCGAAACCGCCAACCTGCAACCGGGTGCCAACCGGGCCGACTACCTGGCCGAAGGGATCTACAAGGCGTTGGTCACGACCTTCGCCGGGCTCACTGTGGCGATTCCCGCCGCCATCCTCGCCCACATGTTCGAAGGACGAATCCAACGACTGTTTCGAGAGCTCGATGAACGAGTGGCCAGGATCCTTCCTCATTTGGAGCGATTCGAGGGGCGGTTGCGTGCCAACCACGAAACCCGCGACGCCTCCGAGTTCCCGCGATACCCCATTCCCCGCGACAACGGCGAAGCAAGACGCCGCGCCGCCGAGCAGGCCGCACGTGCCGAACAAGCACAACAGAAGAAGTAAATCCGAAACAAATTCAAGTAACGAAAGGAAAAATGTCTCAAACGTCGAAAGTCAGGCCGGACGCAGTGTTTTGAACATTCCGGTTTTCCCCTCTTGAATTTGTTTCGCATTTCGAGCTTCGTATTTCGATACTCCCACCACTCATTTGTCCAGCCAGTCCCCAGACCCAGCCATGGCCGTCAATCTGAAAAAGGGCGAAGCCCTCTCGACCTTGAGCTTGACGCCCCTGATCGACGTCGTGTTCCTGCTGTTGATCTTCTTCCTCGTGGCCACCAAGTTTGCCGAGGAAGAGCGGGAGATGAACGTGCTCCTGCCCGACGCCAGCGAAGCCCAACCCCGCACCAGCAAGCCCCGCGAGACGATCGTCAATATCGACGATGCGGGTCGCTACTTCGTCTCCGGGCGGCAACTGACGCTCGGCGAACTGGAAAAGGCCCTCAAGATCGCCCGCGTCAACAACCCGGGCCGCGCCTCCGTCATCCTCCGCGCCGATCGGCGCTGCCAGGTCGAATACCTCGTCGCCGCCATGAACGCCTGCAACAGAGCCAAAATACACGACTACAAAATAACCACCCGCAGAGAAAGTGGATGAGGACTGGTCTCAGGTGAGAACGGGACAAGCAAGACCCTGACCCCTGAACCCTGACCCCTGAACCCCGAACCCTGAACCCCGAACCCTGAACCCCGAACCCTGAACCCCGAACCCTGAACCCCGAACCCTGAACCCTCCCTCGTGAGTTCCGCCAACAAAACCCGACTCGATCCGACTCACGATCGCGATTTCGACGAGCAGCTCTGGCCGATCAATCTTGGCATTCTCTTGATCGCCGCAGCGGCCGCCGGATTCGTGGGCGCTACCAGTACGTTCCCCGATCCCAACCTCCTCGACTTCCGCGACCCGGCCGTCATTCAGACGGGCTGGGGCCGTCTGGCGGCCGTGGCGTTGGCGGCCGTCGCGGCCATGCTGGCCGTCGTCTGCCTGCAGCGCTGGATCGCCCGCCGCGTCCTCTTCTGCCTACTGCTCGGTTTGATCATCCACTTGTGGCTCGGAGTATATCTGCACGAGCAGTACCTCGAAGTGATTGCCAGGCGGGCCGAAGAGTTGCGCGAACTGTTGTCGGAAGAGGACGAGCTGACGGTCGTGCCCGACTACCACATTTCGCAAATCTCGCCCACCGACGTGCCGCAAAGCTTCGAAAAGCCCGTCGAGGCCGTACCGCCGCGCGAAAGCCAGCCCTTGGAGGTGGAGAAGAAGGCGAAGGAACACGAGGTGGTGGCCGAGCAGCCGGCCCCCGTTCCCCAAACGCTCCCCGACGAACCGCCCAGCCCCCTGCGGATGGACCGCGCCGAAAGTTCGGTGCCGCTCCAGGCCGATCGAGCGGCCGGGATCCGACTGAGCCGCCAGACGACTCCGGACCGTCCCGAACCGAACGAACCGATCCCCCAACCCGCGACGCCGCGGACGGCCGCCGAACCGAAACCGACCATGGCCGCCCAGGACGCCCGCGCACAACGCCGCGTCGAGCAGGCCCCGGCGCCCGATCCGGCCAGACAGATGTTGGACGATCGTCTGGCAGTGACCCGCGCACAGCTCGACCGGCAGTCGCAGCAAACAACGCCCGCGTTGGCCTACTCCCAGCCACGCCCGACCGCCCGTCAAGTCCGGTCATTGGAATCGGAACCGGCAGCCATGGATCTGCCTAATGTGCCTGCCGCACAAGCCGAAGCATCGCCCAACCGCGAGGCTGCCCGGTCGGCCTCGTCGATCTTGCGGAGCGACCTGCGGGCGAACGTGCGGCCGTCGGCTCAAGCGGCCGTAGCCGCGCCCCCCTCGTCTCCCGATCGACTCGTTCCCCAGAGCCGACGTGCCGCTGTATCACCCCAGTCCACCGATCCGACGGGCGTGGCAAGCCAGGCCATCGCCCGGGCCGCTCGCACCGGTCCGGCGGTCGACGCGCCGGCATCTCGTCCTACGGATGTGCCAACCCCAACGCCCTCCGCCGATCCGTCGCGCACGGTTGAGGCAAGCACCGCGAGCCGCGCGGCACGCCGGGCCGATTCTCCGGCCGCGACCGGCGCCGGTTCCGCTGGTCCGGCCGGCGAGACTTCGACCCTCGACGCCCCTCAGGTTGCGGCGCGACTCGGACGTCCTCGAACCCACACCGGAGACCGTCCCGCCCTCGACTCCGGCGGCGCCGGCAATCCGCTCTCGCGTTCGACGCGGGCGCTGCCCACGACTCCGACCAACCTGCCCGCCGCCGACCAGATGGCCGCCACCGGAACCGGCGAGGGAACGCGTCCCGATACCGATTTCGACGCCTCGGTCGCAGGCCCCACCCGGCGGATGACCGGCACGACCACCGAAATGGCCGTCGGTCGAGCTTCCACCGATCCGCTGGCCGGTACCCTATGGGGTGAGAAGGCCCATCCCGTTCCCATTCGCCGTGCGGAGACCGTCAATCCGTCCATGGCTCCGGCAGGCAGCAGCGGCGGAGGCCTGGAGCAACTGTCGCGGACGGCCTTCGCCCCCAGAACGATCGGCGCCGGCGGACTCGGCCCCGAAATCCCCGAAACCGGCCCGATGCCGCTGGACGCAGACCCCGGCGCACAAGCCGCCGGAACCTCCGGATCGCAGAACGTCTCCGAAGCAGGCCCGTTCGCAGCCGGCGGCCTGGCCGCGGCGGAGGCCGATCCTTCCACGGCCGCCGAGCGTATGGAATCGCTCGGTGCCGATTCCGGCCCGGGCGTCCTGGCTCAGGCAGCAGCCGGCAGCGGAACGCAAGGCACTCTGGCCATGGGAGCCGGCCCGGCGGCCCTGACCGCGCGGCGGGGCGGGGCAGGGGGGCCCGCCGAAAACATGCTGGCCGCCGGTTCCACTTCCTCGCTGCCCAGACGGCTCCCCGGCCCCTTGAGCGGCCCGTCGATCGAGGCCCCCTTGTCCGTTGACTCGCCCGGAACCGGCGCAAGTCGCGACATGGTGCAGCGCCCCAGTTCGGGCCCGGCGAGCAGCCAGGCCGAGCGGCTCCAGGCAGGCCCCTCCGTGCCGATCCGCCAGGCGGCCGGACCGGGCGGCCTGAGCGAAATTCCCGGGCCCGAGTTGGGAACTCCCAACCCGCTTGCCCGGCCCGAAAGCGTCGTCGTTCACACCTCACCCGGCCGATTCATGCTCGACCGGGCCGCGGGGCGTCCGCCCCTCGACGCCTCGCTCATGAAACCGCCGGCGGCCGCCTTCAAGCAACGTTTCCCGGGCGAGCGCAACGAAGCGGCCCGGAAATACGGGGCCACCGACAGTTCCGATCGGGCCGTCGAACAAGGGCTCCACTTCCTCGCCCGCTGCCAGTTCCCCGACGGCCGCTGGGCCATCGATCGGCTGCCCCAAGGCGTCGTCGATTCGCCCGCAGACGCCGCGCTGGGCGAGATGAACTCCGACACGGCCGCCACCGGCCTGGCCCTCCTCGCCTTCCTCGGCAAAGGCTACACCCACGTCGACTTCAAGTACCGCAACCAGGTGGGCGCGGGGCTGCGCTGGCTGATTGCCAACCAGCAGGAAGACGGCAGCCTGTTCAACGATCAATCGGACCAAACGCTCTACGCCCAGTTCTACGCCCACGGCATCGCCACGATCGCCCTCGGCGAGGCCTATGGCATGACTTGGGACGAAGAACTCCGCGGCCCGCTCCAGCGGGCAATCGCCTTCACCCTCGCGGCCCAACATCCCGACCGCGGTGGCTGGCGTTATCGCATTAGGCAGGAGTCGGATACCTCGGTTTCCGGTTGGCACTTGATGGCCCTCAAGAGCGCCCAGATGGCCGGCATCGAGGTTCCCACCGAAAACCTGGCCCGCGTCTCCGGCTGGCTCGACTTGGCCCAGGGTCAGGACGGCTCCCAATACCGCTATAATCCCTACGCCCTCGACACGCCCGCCCAGCGCCAGGGCCGCGTTCCCAGCCCCGCCATGACGGCCGAAGGCCTCCTCATGCGGTTCTATCTCGGCCGCGAACGGGCCCATCCCGAAACGATCGCCGGCGCAGACTACCTTCGCCAGCACCTCCCCGGCGCCGAAGACACCCCCGCCGACGTCTACTACCTCTACTACGCCACCCAGGTGATGTTCCAGATGCAGGGCGAATACTGGCCGGCCTGGAACAACAAGCTCCGCCCGCTCCTCGAATCGACCCAGGTTCAGAAAGGCCAACTCATCGGCAGTTGGAGCCCCGTCCAACCCGCCCGCGACCGCTGGGGCCACGCCGGCGGCCGCCTCTACGTCACCGCCATGAACCTCCTCATGCTCGAAGTCTACTACCGCCACATGCCGCTGTTCCGGGAGCTTTGAGCACTGAGCGGTGAGGAGTGTGCCACTGCCTACTTGTTGGCAGTGCGATTCCCCCGAACCGAGACCATAACGAGCCCAATTTGATGAGCTGATGGAGTCCTGACCATGCGGTTCCAAATCAAGGGCGGCTGGAAATGCAGGACGGGCGTTTGCGAGATCTGTTGGCCTGAGGCAGTGGTTCCGGTTGCCCTGTGTCGTGGGCATGGCCATTGCAACGCTGGGTCTCCCGGGCAGCACGTAGCCGGACGGCACCAATATGTCCGTCTCCTCCGTGAGGAAGGGCAACTGAGAAGAGGAACCCGCACTTAACGCGGCGTACGCGTTCTCGTTCTCGCTTGCCGTCCTTCCGATGCGGCATGACTCGACGTACCAGGCGACTGCCCGTAAGATAAAAGAAAGGCTAACACTTTGCCCGAGGTGACCGATGAGCAATACTGCGAACGCCTTGCCGTTTCCCGTTAATGCCCCCCCTCTCGAGATGGGGCAAGATGGTGCTGTGCGAATTGGCAACAGTCGTATCAGCCTCGACCTGGTCGTCGAGCAATACGAGAACGGCATGACTCCAGAGGAGATGGTTCGCGTTTACGACACCCTGCAACTCGCCGATGTCTATGCCGCTATTTCGTATTACCTCCGGCACCGTGACGAGGTGCGGGCTTACCTGAAGCGGCGACAGGAGGAAGCCAACCACCTGGAGAAGAAGATCGCGTCCGAGCACCCGCGCGTCACTCGCGAGGATTTGCTCGCACGGCGAAGTGCCCGGGAGAAGACGGATGCTCCGACTGGCAACTGACGCCGATGTCCACTTTGCCTATGAGCGGTCAGCCGCAGGAGAGGAACTCCCTGGGCTGATCGTCACCACCAACGAGCAGTCCATCGGATCAACGATCGACGACATCCTGCTCATCGCGGAGTGTATGCCGGAGGAAGAGATCAGCGCCCGGATTGTGGTCTATCTGCCGTTGCGAGATTAGATGCCCTCTCTCCGCCCCGAAGGGGCAGCCACATACCAGCCCAGGGCATCGCCCTGGGTCGGCATCTGCCAGTTGCGGCAACTCGTTGCCCGCGCTTGCTTGCGAATCCGCAGTTTGATAGCTTGCTCATCGCTGGTACGTAAGCACTGCCAGGATGTCCAGTGGCACAGAACTGAGACCATAATCCTTTCGGACGCCGGTCAATCTCCCCTGACTGCTGCCAAACCGGGTTGACATGGTCAGCGGGGGCGGTATTCTCAGTGGCATCCGGGCAGGTAGACACTGGAGCGTCCGCAATAGAACGATCTCGGGTGGAGTCAATGAGTTCTCCGAAAGGCAACGTCCACATGCGCATCCAAGCGCGCCGGATTCCCGATGCGACATGGATTTGTTGCTGCTTGTCCCTATGCCTCGCGACCGCATTGGGTTGCACTCGAAACGACGCAGGCGAGGCGTTGGAGGCAGAGCCTCCAGCAACAGGGGCAAATGTGATCGTCGAGGTTCCTCCCAGTGGCGACCTGTCCGACGTTGATACGACCGCCACTCGCGACGTCGTCGCTCGGCTGGCCCGTCGCTCAACGAGGGAAGCCGCTATTCGCGACGTGACCGCTACCCCGGCCGAGTACGCACCCCCGGCGCTCTACGCCGCTGCATCCGCGATGTTCTCCGATGGAAGGAAGAACGAATCGCTGTTCTGGTTCTACTTGGGGCAACTGCGGGCTCGGAGCGATGCGAACAAGTGCCGGGACATAAGTGCTCGGCAAGCGGTCCAGGTCCTGAACTTGCAGTATGGCGCCCCCATCAACGAGTTTGCCTTCAAAGACACGGACAAACTGCGCAAGGTGGTTGATGAAGTGCTCGAATGGGACCGCACACACCCGCGCAGTTACGACCCACGTTGGATAGCTCTCCACGGCATGGACGCGTTTCTGGGAACGTCGGACGCATTTTCCGACGAGTCGAAATGGAAGCAAATCGACGAGTCCACGCGAGCTGATTACAGGGAGGGTTTTGAACAAGGTTTGGTACACTTTCTGAGACTCAAAGCAGAGCTGGACACGAATCGCGACGGTGTAATCACCGATGAAGAACGCAAGGCATATGAAGAGAAGGAACTGGCTCGCGTCCGCGAAGAGATAGAGCAAACGACGAAGAAACTGGAAATCGAGACACCGAGGTAGACACATCAGGTGACGATTGAGTCGCTGATCTCGGAGAACCATCGCATCCATCGGAGACGCCGTCCGCCCGACAGCAAGTGGACAGTCATATCCGCCGCCCCGGTGATCCGTGTCGCTATTTGCCTCACATGACCACTCCTCACGAGACAACTCGATCACAACGCCAGGTCGTATCCGGCCGTCGCGGCATCTCTGTGCCGATCCGAAGCGCGATCGTAGTCTGCCTGTTGCCGGCGTTCGTCTACCTGTGCCTCCAAACCGATCATGCGAGGCTCAAAGGGACGCCCATGGAATCTTGGCGGCTCGCACCTCTGATCGTCGGCGCAACCGTCTGCGCACTGCTTGGGAAACGATTCGTGAATTCAGTTGCCGGAGTATTCCTCGGCGGGATTGGCGGCGTATTCGGGACGTTTGATCGATTCGCCGGGCCGTACGGTGGTCTGGTCGGTCTCGTCGTCGGGTCAATGGTCGTCGCACTCTCGACTTGGAAGAAACCTCGATCTAAGCGAACGCCCGTTGCTTCGACCCCGACATCGACCGACGATGAACACACGCGTCGGAATAGACGTGGGCCGTGACGGCAGACAACAATCCGATGCGACGGGCAAACACTGGACTGTCCGGGGAAAAACGAACTCGGGTGGAATAAGAAGTACGCCGTTCTGGGCAAGTCGCCCGGCTTCTGACGCAGGAGGTCACCGAACAGCGATGCAACTCAACATCAATGACGACCGGTTCTTGGAAACGGCTGAGGCTGAGACGGTTCGC
The DNA here is from genome assembly GCA_012719125.1 of Planctomycetaceae bacterium. Lineage (GTDB taxonomy): Bacteria > Planctomycetota > Planctomycetia > Pirellulales > Thermoguttaceae > JAAYAY01. Next base: position 24,898 of record JAAYAY010000345.1, read on the forward strand.
TTGGCCATTGCGAATCTCGCGTCAGGCCAATTCATCGTCCTTTCGCGCGATGACGATCACTACATTCAAGTTTTTCATCATGACGACGGGACCTATCAACTCGAATACCACGATGGGGCAGCGGACAGTCATTTCGGGACGGATCCAGATGACACGACCCTTGACGACGTCCTTGGTGCATTCGCCGCGTTCCTGCAACAGACCGATGAGTGGCAAACGGCGTGGAAATGGGAGAAGATCGAGCTTGAGGACAACAACGATGATGAACGAGAGGGGTACCCGGAGACATTCCCAATCTGTCACGACGATTACCATGCAAAACATATTGGGTGGACGGCGGATGGAAGGCAGTTCTTTCTCACGACACCTTTCGTTCCTGCCCGCGGTGAGGACCCGGGTTGCGAGTTCATTGCACTGTTTCTGTTCGATCGAACCGGAAAGCTGATTGAAGCGAAGATTGACGAGCTTGGTCCCCGTGCGATCGTGCACGAAGACGAAGCCAGACGACTCTACACCGCACGGCTTGCATCGCTTGGCAAGATTGAGTTTCGCGACATCGAAATCGCTCCGTTCGAAGTCAATCGCTTTGGCACAACCTTCGGCTTGATTCCACGCGAGCCCGAAGACGACGAAGACGAACTCTACATCGAACTACACCCTGGTAACTACATGGCCTTTCACCCGCCATGGGATGGTGACTACGACACATAGCAGAGAACATTTGGCGGGCGGCCCTGAATAACCGCGTGAATCCATCCCCGTGCGCCCCAGCTTGCTTGCCAACCACTGCCACGCGACGACACCCCTCAACAACGCAGCACCGTCAGCAATTCCCCTGCCCGAATAATTCCCCTGCCTGGAGCCCCGTCTCCGATCCCTCCGCCAACTCCTGTTCAAGACAACCTGCCCAACGCAGCACAGCCCCATTGCCCGCCCCCAAACCCTCCGCTTTCTTTCGCCGGCCTCCCCGGTTACACTCAGGCCTGTCCGAGCAAACCCCATTCCCTGTCACTCAATCACCATCACTCTTACCAGGTCCCTATCATGACCAGCAAACTCGTTTCCTTGTGCACGTTCCTTTCCCTTGCCGCGGCGACCGCCTTTGCGGCCGAGCAGAACCCCGGCTACGTCCCCAAGCCGGTCCCCGTCCAATCCGACCTGGAGATCGCCGCCTTCTACTACCCCGGCACCGACCAGATGGCCGAATGGGACATGGTCGAGACGACGCTTCCAAACATCAAACCGCTCCTCGGCTGGTATGATGAAGGGAATCCGGAAGTGATTGACTGGCAGATCAAGTGGGCCGTCGAGCACGGCATCGGCACCTTCTTCGTCGATTGGTACTGGGATCGCGGCGCTCGGCGTCTCGAACATTGGGTCCAAGGCTTCTATCGGGCAAAATACCGCTCCTACCTGAAATGGGCCGTCATGTGGGCCAACCACGATGCCCCGGGGTCGCACTCGGCCGACGACATCGTTTCGGTCACGAAATTCTGGATCGATCACTATTTCAGCACCCCCGAATACTACCGGATCGACGACAAACCGGTCGTCCTGATCTGGGAGTCGGAAAAGCTCGACAGTGATTTCATCCTCGAAGCCGCCGCCAAAGGCGAAACACTCGCCAAGGGCGAAGGCGCCAAACGAGCGCTCTCGCTCAGCAACCAGATCGCCCGCGACGCGGGCTTTCAGGGGATTTACTTCATCGAAATGTTCAAACGCCCGTACACCAAAGAGAACCTGCAAGCGTCGAAGGACCAGGGTTTCCGCGAAACCACCACCTACAACTACTCCCACCAGGCCTGGTGGCGCTGCAAGGACAAAGACGCGAAGGGAACCAGGAACCGCTTCTCGTACCAATGCGTCGAGGAGACCGTCGCGGAGAGCTGGAAGGAGCAGGCCGACGCGGGCGTGCTCCCCTTCATTCCGATCCTTCCCACCGGCTGGAACGATCAGCCCCGCTCCTTCCAAAAGGCCACCGTGATCTACGGCCGCACCCCGGAACTGTTCCGCTCGATTTGTGAACAGGCCCGCGATTTCTGCCGCCAGCACGGGATCAAGAGGATCGTGCTAGCCCCCATCAACGAATGGCAGGAGGGGAGCTATATCGAGCCGAACGAGGAATACGGGTTCGCCATGTACGACGCCGTCCGCGACGTCTTCTGCAAGAAGCCCGAACAGGGCTGGCCCGCAAACGTCACCCCCAAGCAGCTCGGCCTCGGGCCTTACGACTATCCTCCCATGGTCCACCCCGCCCGGACCGAGTGGAACTTCGACGCCTCGACGGAAGGATGGTACCGCCAGCCTTACGGCGCCGGCGTCCTCCGCGTCCGCGACGGATGCCTGCACCTCGACACCACCCGCGACGACCGCACAAAGATGCGTATCAAAGTCGCCCCCTTCCCCGCCTCAGAATACGGCTCATTTGTCGTCCGCATGAGGGTCCGTTCCGCCGATGCCGACGGAACCGAGACCACGAAACTCTATTGGGGAACCGACCAGAACGCCCTCGTCCAGAATCTCGTCCTCCAGGAAGACAAGACCGCCGCTCTCCCCGTCAAGGCCGACGGCGCATTCCACGAATACGTGTTCTCCCTGAGCGATTCGGCAACCTGGAAAGACCGGATCGTCGAACTCTGGTTCGATCCGATCAGCCGCAAGAACGCAGCCGTCGATATCGACTGGATGAAGTTCTCAAAATGAACCGCCGGGAACGGCACTTCCGATCTCCGTACTCTGACATCCGCTCGTCGCGCGCGACGCGACGACCGCGCTGCCCGTCAATCCCCCAGAATGCCGCGAACCGAGTTGACCTGGTAGGCGGGGGGCGGTATCCTCAGTGGCGCCGGGGCAGGTCGACACTGGACGGTCCGGAAAAAACGAACTCGGGTAGAATTAGTAAGTTATTCTCAAAGACATGACTACCCCTCCTGACCGTCGCGCGTTGAAGGTGCTCTTTGACACCTACTGGACATCTGCCGGTTGGCGCGATGAGCGGTCGCGATCCACTCCACCGGATGATTTCGAGTATGCAAAGCAAGCGGGAGTCATGTTTGACCCAATCCGCGTGTCACATGACGACATCGTGAAACGCGCGATTGCGGCAGTCCGTGCGGTGAAACGACAAGCCGTTGCCGACGCATTTATTGTCAGTCTGTCCTCAAGGCGCCTTGACCTTCGCTCCGCACTGGGCAGCTTCGCGGTGTTCCAACACTTTGCGAGGCACCCGGCTCCCGCCGGCGGTGAGCCCTGTCCCGAGTGTGGTGAGTACAACGGCAAACCAAAGGAGGAGGACCTAAACGTTCTCAATTTCGAGCGCCTCAAATGGGGAGGCGTGCGGCACGATCAACCTCTGTATGCAAGCATGGACATGGAACTGTTTCGCCAACTGCCCCGTGTTGCCCCAACAGCCGCCGATGTAGCGGTTTTCAAGGGTGTGTTCAAGGCGATAGAAGGGACCCCGGTGAAAACGTCTTCGGCTGTGCTCCAGAAGTACTTGGCTAAGGCGTTCAAGTCCAGCAAAGCGGAGCGAGATGTTCTTGTGGGCATCCTTGGGTATTGTGGAATCTTGGCGACAGCCGCGCATCCCGGTTTCCTGAGCGGTTTTGTTCCCTGGTCAGAACGTGATCTTCCTGAACGTCGATTCGTTGACATGGCATATCCCGCCTGCTGGTGGCAGCGAGCCGATGGAATTAATTCCAAAGCTCTTGCTTACTGGTTCGGTCATGTGTTGTAGCGCGGGGCGGGTGGCCTTGATCGATCGTCACAAACAGATTAAAGGGGTCGGGAGTCTTTGTTTGTGACGTATCAACTCCAAACGATGGCGCCCGTGGCCCTGCGTGAGCGCAAAAATCAATCACCGTGTGCCAGCTCACTTGCCAAGCAGTGCCGATGGACGATAGATAGTCCACCCCATCATGCCCTGCACTCCCATCGCGGTCCCAAACTCTCTCTTCCCCTTCGCCCATTCAAAGAACGCCCCCTGGCATGGAAACGGGGGATACGGGGTCAACTCTTGACTCTTGACAGAATCCGCGTCTCGGCGTAGAATCCCAGCATGGCAAGACCCGTCCGTGTCGAGTTCGAAACCGCCGTCTACCACGTCACCGCACGAGGAAGCAAGCGTAAGGGCATCTGGCGCGGCCGGCTGGCTCCAGACACCTACAGCATCCGCTTCAATCGCCGGCCTGGTTGTGCACCGAGTGGCTCAGCCATTTCGGCCGCACCCGAAAAGCGGCCCAGGCGGCCTACCGCGACCAGATCGCCCAGATGTTCGGCCAGGTGGCTCCCTCCCCTTGGCAGGAACTCCGCGGCCGACTGGTCCTCGCCGGCCAGACGCTGTGGGAAACGGCACGCCGGGCACTGGCCGACTCCGAAGGCGATGACGAAATCCGCTGGTCCCGTCGTGCCGGAGCCGAGGCCCTGGCCGAAGCCACCGACAAGCTTGCCGCCGAGCAGACCGATCGTCGGATCGCCATCTGGCTGCAGGTCCGCCACGGCGGTCGGCGGATGACCGAAGTCGCCAAGCTTTTTGGTTATCGTGATGGCAGCGGCGTCCATCGCGTGGTACAAAGGCTGGAAGCACGGGCAAAGCAAGATCGACAGCTAGGTCGACAGCTACAGGCGTTAGTACGCTGCCTGTCAAGAGTCACGAGTTGACCCTGTATCCCCTGTACATCGGCGGACAAGTCCGGTTCCGGTCGCAGGTCGCTTTCGTGAACATGACGCTTCCGTTTCCACATCTGCCAACAACAGAGTGCGTCGAGCCATGGGAACCTGAAGGTTTACGCCGCTGGCTCCCATCTTGGATAGGCTCAGATTGGTTTGAGCCAATTATCGTGGTTAAGTTAGGAAAAGAACCCGTTTCCCGAGAGATCTTGGCGCGGATCGGCAGGTTGCCACATCTTGAATATCTGGAGCTGAGGCATTCCGAAGTACAGCTCAACGATCTTGAGTCACTGGCTGGCTGCCGCTCCCTGAAGTACCTGCATCTCTATGGCGAGCATCTAGGCAACGTTCACGTACGTTTTCCAAGCGATCTTCCGGCTTTGGAGGAACTGATATTGAGCGGCACGGATGTCGATGATCGAGGTCTCGAGTCGATCAGCCACTTGCACAACTTGAGAAGGCTGTGGGTCACTGGGGCACAAGAAGTCACCAGCGATGGTGTCGCGAGTCTGGCCAAATGCACCAGACTCGAGGAACTGAATCTGGCGAGGACGAAGGCGGACGACGGTGCCCTGTGGCAGCTACTCAAACTTCCCAATCTTCGAACCTTGGATGTGGAATTCACATCGGTTACGGCAACGGGGGTGAACAGATTTCGCGAGGCGCGCCCGAATTGCAGGGTGTACTGGAATGAACCATTCTGACAAGTCTGCTGCGGGCGAGAAGACGGGGGAGAGCATGTGCCATTTGAACGCTTTCTGGTCCCGCGTGGAGCGGTACGCACAGAAAAGAAGACTGCTATGGATGCGTTTCGGCGAGAACGCGTCGGCCGGGCGATTGCAGTGATCAGAATCGAGTGGGAGTTGATCGAGCATCTGGTGCGACGGGACTTGCCGTTACGTTTGCATCCAGGACCATGGACACCTACAGCGCGCAGGCAGGTCACAGGATCAACGATTGTGCAAGGAGCTGATTCGCCTGCCACGCTGCCGGATAGCGGCTTTCGCGCGAAATGGGGTGCAGTCTGCCGTCTAGAGACATTCCCAGAGTTGGCTAGTTCAACGGACCCCTTCCTTTCCATCGACGAGGAGAACCGCAAGATGAAACGGATTATCGCGAGACATTATTGTGCTCCAATGCACGATGGAGGTGAGCCATGAATCATCTGGTGTGGTTGGCTTTGCTGGGGGGAACAGTCGCTTCTCCCCTGATGGCCCAAGAGCTCAAGACTCGCGTCGTGCTGAAAGGGCACTGCAAAGCCGTAACATCCGTGGCGTGGAGTCCGGACGGCGGGACCTTGGCTTCTGGGAGTGACGACGGGACCGTATATCTATGGGATGCGGCAAAGGGCAGACAAGTGGGCGCACTTGACCCATCTGTCGCAATGCATTTTGTCAATTCTGTGGTATTCAGTCCGGACGGGAAGGCGTTGGCGACTGGGTCGTTGTTCGCCACGGCCAGACTCTGGAACAGAACCACAGGCAAGTGTACTGCCACTCTCGAAGGGCACGAGGACTGGAGCATCACGGACCCGATTAACTCCGTGGCGTGGAGTCCATGCGGAAGTGTTCTCGCTTGTGGCAGCAACGATGGCGCAGTCTGGCTATGGGATGTGACAAGCGGCAAGAGAACCGGCACGCTTAAAACTACTGGGTGGCTCAATTCCGTAACCTGGAGTCCCGATGGCAAGACGCTGGTCTCAGCCGGAGATGCAATTCGCCTCTGGAATGTGGCCAGTGGCAAGATCAGCGTCGTCCTCGATTTGGATCAGACCACTCATTCAGTGGCGATCAGTCCAGATGGTGCGCTTCTCGCGTCTGGAGGTTCCTCAACGATCAGTCTGTGGGATATGGCGACCGGCAAGAAGATGGCCGAGCTGAAAGGGCACTCAGCCGAGTCGAAAGGGAGTGTCAGACCTGCTGTTGAATCCGTGGCGTTCAGTCCGGATGGCAAGATCCTCGCCTCCGGGAGCCGCGATGATACGATCAAGCTCTGGGACATTGCTAGCGGCGAGAACGTCGCAACACTTGAAAAGCACACTGACTCTGTGCAATCTGTGGCATTCAGTCCGGACGGCAAGACTCTCGCCTCCGGGAGCATGGACAAGACCATCAGACTATGGGACGTGACTGGAATTGTGGGAGAAGTCCCAACACCACGATCCGCTGACAATAAGAAATCGTGACACAACGAGAGTTGGCTAACCCAACAGAACAAGGACATTTCCTTCTCACCGACGCGGAGTACCGCAAGATGAAACGAATTCCAGAGCAGCGGAAATCGAGCGTACGCGTTTTGAATACTGAATGGCGGCCTACCTACAGCCGGGCCCAGTGGCTGACTGCGCTTTTGATTCTGCTCTTTATGGTACCCGGTGATCCCCACCGAGCAGAACGGCTCGGGCTCGGCCAACAGCGTCACCGACTACTACGCAACGGGGTCAACTCTTGACTCTTGACAGAATCCGCGTCTCGGCGTAGAATCCCAGCATGGCAAGACCCGTCCGTGTCGAGTTCGAAAACGCCGTCTACCACGTCACCGCACGGGGACACGAGCGTATAACCATCTATCGCGACCCCGCCGACCGCCAGCGTTTCCTCGAAACCCTGGAAGAAGCCGTCGACCGGTTCGGGCTCGTCGTCCACGCCTACTGCCTGCTCGGGACGGGTGGCCTTGATCGATCGTCGGGAGCAACCACGGTGTGCCACTCTACGCCGTTAACCATACCGAACAGCGGGAAGAAGTGATATTGCAAAAAATGCCTTGATACGGCAAGGATTCTTGTTTTTCAGGATAGATCCTGGACTGCATTCATCGTGCAGTTCC
>JAAYAY010000346.1 GCA_012719125.1 Planctomycetaceae bacterium
ATCGGCCTCCTTGCCGTTTGGCTGTCCTTCGGATGAAAGTACCCAATAAGGTAGCCGATTCAGGCACGGAGGCCGACATCATTTTGACGTCAACTTACCTCTCAAAATGTGCGAAACTTGAACTAAGAACACTTCACGCAAAGGAGGATGACATGTCTCACCTGCCCAGCACTTTCAGACTACCACTTCTGCTGCTCCCTCTGATTCTGCTGATCGGGTCTTCTCAGCCGCTTTATGCACATCGGCCTGTGTTCACCGAGGACGCTGCAAAAAGCCCGGATACAGCCATCCCACTGACCGAACCGCACGTCTCACAGGTCGTGTATCGTGAGATCACCGACAAGGCCCCGCAGATATGGCTAACCTTCGATGTGCCCGAGGATTTTGAGCTTTACATCCAACTCGGTGTGCCAGTCATTGACCGGCTGGAGAAGTCTCGCCCGGCGATGGCGGTCGTAGGCCCCGGCTTGCCCAGTGAGAAAGTGCCGTTCGAAATCCCCGAGTCCACAGGAGCCAAGATCTTCACAACGAAGGAAGTGGAGAAACCTCGGTTCTTCAACGAACATTTCACCAGCACACAGTCGTGGATACTACGGAGCGAAACGATCCCGCTCAAGGAACCGGGACGGTATTACCTCGTAGCATATTCCCCGGACAAACAGAACGGCAAATTCTGGCTCTCTATTGGCAAGCAAGAATCGTTCAAGGCCGAGCACTGGAAGCAGTTTCCGACTTGGCAAAAACTGATCCATAAGTTCCACGAACTCAAATGAAGCCTGCCTCTTTTCGATGCCGACCGTCCGAGCGGCGTGAATTGGACACGGCGATTCCCGACCCCTTCTCGGGAGGTATCGTGAATCCAGGCTGACGTTTCCTGCGAACAGTAATACAGAGCCACGGTAGGTGTCCGTTTTGCCTTGGACGCTTGCCAATCCAATCGCAGTCTCGGGAGTCAGGTGGATGTTCAGCCACCACGAAAGGCACATGAGAGATATGAAAGACTATTTCGAGAACACCAAAGGCGTCGGCGTCCTAGCAACCGCTGACGCTGATGGCAAAGTAAATGTTGCCATCTACGCACGGCCTCACTTCCTGAATGAGGACGACAATAACACGGCATCGTTCATTATGAACGAGCGGCTGTCGTATGCCAACATCCTGGCAAACCCGCACGCAGCCTACCTCTTCATCGAAGAGGGCGACGAATACGTCGGAAAAAGACTGTCGCTGACCAAGGTTGGGCAGGACGACGATCAAGAGAAGATAAAACCTCTTCGGCGGAGGAATCTCCCCGATGAATGCTACGAGGGCAAGACGCAACATCTGGTCCATTTTCGCATTGATGGAGTGCGTCCGTTGATCGGGAAGTGACGATCACACCATATCCTTCAAGCCCTTCAAAGGCACGATCTTAACCGCATTGCTGGCGGGCTTGGCCTTGAAGACAGTTTCCTCTTTCGTGAAAGGATTGATGCCCTTACGCTCCTCGGTGGCAGGCTTGCGGACAACCTTGATCTTCATCAGGCCGGGAATGGCAAACTCACCCGGTCCCTCGTCGCTGAGGTTCTTCTCGATCAGCTTGGCAAGCTCATCAAACAACCCAGTGACCTGCTGCTTGGTGAGTTCGGTAGCTTCGGACAGGGAAGCTACAATCTCCGTCTTCGTCATCGGCTTCTTGGGGCTAGCCGTTTCTTGGTTGTCCATTTCTCTCTCCTGATGTTAGTTGTGATCAGTTCTTCCTCATTGAAGCCGCCATTCTACCGGAGTCGCTGCTGAGGCGGTAGAATGGCTGTCGAGAATCGGTCAGAGAATCGGTCACGAGCCCATCGGCTCATGTGTGGTTTGAGGTTTTTTTCTGAGGAATCGCAGAGATGCCACAAGGTACGATCAAGAGGCTGACGGACAGAAAGTTTGCTGACCGTCACGGATTTTGGGGAGGGTGATGTTGGTATCCACCGAGAGAAGCGGAGACCAGGAGGTTTTGGAGCCAGTTTTCATGGTAACGGTGTTGGTTGAGGCGTTCGGCCGGGCTTTGCC
>JAAYAY010000347.1 GCA_012719125.1 Planctomycetaceae bacterium
CAGCGCGTTCCCGTGGCGCAGGATGCCGCCTATACCATGCCCCACGATCAAACGTTGATTACATCTTTCCAGTGGAAGGCCAGTGACGCCGACGGCGATGCGCTGCACTGGATCCTGGTAGACGGACCTCGCGATTCCAACGGAGATCTCCAAGGCAGCGTCTGTCTCCATGGCGACGGCGAATTCGCTTACAGCACGCCGGTACGGGCAATCGGCGACGATCCGTTCACGGGTACGATATCGTTCCAATACCGAGTATTCGACGGACTTGACGAGAGTCTGACTCACACCGTCAACATCACGGTTACCGAAGGACCTCCTGTCGCTGGCAATCTGTCGAGTTCAGTGTCGCACGATCGCGTGTTAACCTCCTCAGTGCTCAATCCCTACTACTATGGTGGCACGTACAGCGGTCCTTCGGATCCTGACAACGGCGGAATCCTGACCGAGAGTCTGTCCGCGACACTGATATCGGACGTGACCCACGGTATTTTGGTGTTCAACAGCAATGGCACGTTCAAGTATCTCCCCGAAACCGGTTTCAGTGGAAACGATAGCTTCACCTACAAACTCTTCGACGGGCGAGAGTACAGCGAACTTGCCACGTACACGATCGACGTTCTCCAGACCGCCCCGGTCGCCGGTCCGGGTCAAAGGTCGATTGGGCATGGACGGACCTTCACCGGCGATCTCGATACATTTGCCCAGGACGCGCAAGGCGACGCGTTGTCATTCTTCCTGGTCGACCCGGTCACAGGGGAGCTCAATCACTCCGCCACAGGTCAGCCGGTCACGCCCGACGACCTGGGGCTTCCCGGGATTCTGGAACTCGATTCTAACGGATCGGTTGCCTTCACCCCCAACAGTGACTACTGGGATCAGACGATCACCATCCCGTATCGGGCGTACGACGGCCTGGAATACAGCGAGCCCGCAACCTTGTCGATCGATTACGTGCAAACCGCGCCCACGGCCTCGGCTCGTGCCTACACGGTCAAACGCAACGGGCTTTTGTCGGCGAGCCTGGTCACGGCAGCGTCTGATGCAGAAATGGACCCGCTCGTGTTTGAGTTGCTCGATAGCAGCGGGCAACCCGTGCCGGCAGAGTCCGCGCTGGGCCTGCACGGAACGCTCACGTGGAGCGACACAGGCGTGTTCTCCTATCAGGCCCCGGTGGATTGGTCAGGCGTTGAGACGTTCAGCTATCGCACCTTCGACCAGATTGACCACAGTGATCCGGCAACGATCCAAATCACGGTACTTCCGGCGCCGTTTCCCACACTGGCCGATCGGCAATACACCATTCGCTTCAACCAGACCCTGAGTGTGCCTCTCCTCACTTCCAGCGATCTCGCATCGGACATCACGGCACATTTGTATGATCCGTTGGATGGGTCGTATCCGTCTCCCGCAGATCTTGGGCTGAAAGGCACCTTCACTTGGAACGAGGGTGGTGCTTCCTTCGTGTACACGCCGCCGGGCGCGCTCAACCTGCAGGAAACGTTCTACTATCGCCTGTTCAACGGCGTCAACTACAGCCAGACTGTCAAGGTGACGATCACTGTGAGCGAATCGGCTCCGGTTGCCGTCGATGACGTGTATCGCATCAGACCTGATAGTGTGTTTGTCGCTCCGATCCCAACGAATCTATTCCGGCCGCACCTTCTGGTCAATGACACCGATGCTCAGAATGACCCCAAGACAGTGATCTGGCACACAGATGTTCAACACGGGACGCTAATCCTCAATGCGAATGGTTCTTTCACCTATCAACCGGACGCGGGTTTTCACGGCATGGACGGATTCGACTATCGAATAAGCGACGGTCGATTTCCCGACAATCGTTCGCGCAGCGACGTCGCTCGCGTCACGTTCGTTGTGGAGAACGCAGCGCCAATTGCAAACGACGACACCTATCAGATCCGGTTCGGCGAAGGCGTCCAGTATAGTGTTGTCTTCAACGATTCTGATGCCGATAACGATATTCTGGTCGCCACACTGGTTGACCCGCTGACTGGCCTTCCTGTCTCGATTGACACCCTGACCGTGAATGGGGAATTTGAGTGGGATCCACGTGGGGCGTTCAGCTACCTGCCGGACGAGGGATTTCACGGCGAGGTTAGCTTTTCCTACCGGCTGTCCGATGGACTCCTCGACAGCGACATTGCCCACGTAACCATCAACGTTCGTGAGAACACACAGATCGCGACCAACCAACCGCCGGTCGCTGGTGATGATGCGTATTGCATCGGCCCTGAACACACGCTGCAGTTGGCGACCGTGGAAGATTGGCGGGGCAATGTGGAAGCACTGCCACTGTTTCTCAACGATAAGGATGCCGAGGGCGCCGAGTTCACTGCGGAGCAGGTTATCGGCGCCGAATATGGGCCCTATTACGGCACGGTTACCTTCTCGTCCGACGGGACGGCAACCTATGTACCCAACCCGGGAGTTGACCAGACTGTCGACAGCTTTGCCTATAGGATCTCCGATGGCCAGGATTGGAGCGTACCGGCCATCGTGACTATCACCATCGCGAATCGCGCCCCCGAAATTCGCAGCGCCAATTACACCGCCTGGCACGACAGGCCATTTGAGGCTGGATTCGCGGAAACGCCGACCGTTTACGGACTGCTGTACCGCTCCAAGGACCGCGATGGAGACGACGTGACAGCGCACAAGGTGTCTGATCCGGCGCACGGAACCGTTGTCATCAACACCGATGGCAGCTTCACCTACGAGCCCGATGCCGGCTTCACGGGATTCGACTCCTTCGAGTATCGCGCTTGGGACGGCCGCGATTACAGCGAAACGGCAACGGCGAGAATCACTGTCGTCAACGAACGTCCGATTGCCACTAGCGCAACCGTGTCCACGGGCAAGAATCAGGTTCTGTCCGGCCAACTCCCCGCCGCCAATTCGCCCGACGAAGACCCGTGCCTTGCCGAACTGGTGGGAGGTGCTTTTTACGGCCAGGTGGTTCTCAATGCCGACGGCAGCTACGAATACACTCCGCCGCAAGGGTTCGTGGGCCAGGACACGTTCACCTACGTCTACCGCGATATCGATTCGCTCGGCCTCGCCTCGAACCACGAGGGGCTGGAAAGCAACTTCGCACGGGTCACGATTCGCGTGAATGCCAGCGCGCCGACTGCTGTCGACGATTCTTTCGCCTTCGGCTATGCAGAAGGCCCCGGCTTCTCCCTCGATGTTCTGGCAAACGACTCCGACCCCGAGGGCGGGCCGTTGACACCGATCCTCGTCGATCCGTCGCCCGATGGAACCGTCATGATCGCGCCGGATAACACGGTAGTGTTCACGCCGACTCAATCCGGCTTTTTCGGGATCACCAACTTCTCATATCGTCTTGAAGATCCCCTCGGGGCGACCAGCCTTCCGGCTACTGTGACCCTCAACATCTCGCCGATCTCGCTTGAAACGCTGGAAAGCACACTTCAGGCCGATGAACGAGCCGAAATGGCGGTCGATCTTGTGGTTATTCACACGGTCAACGGTAGTTTGACGAGCCAAGACCTGACCGCCACGATCAACTGGGGCGACGGCCGCACAAGCAGTGGGTTGGACGTTACGATCACTCCCAGCGGCAATGATTTCGTGGTGGCTGCCGCCCATAGCTACGCGGAAGACGGCCTGTACAGCATCGTTGTGATTGTGACAGATCCCGCGGGAAACTCGGACAATGCTAGCATCGAGTGCGAAGTGGTCGATACGGGAATCTACGTGGATGGAATCGACATGGAGCTCGTGAAAGGCATGCCTTTCTTCGGCACACTCGCCAATTTCCAGGACGATCCCACCGCCACGGCCGATGACTTCGACGTGACGGTTGATTGGGGCGACGGAAGCGAGTCCATCGGAATTGTCAGCGTGGCGAATGGAGTGGTTACGGTCCAACAGGGGCACACCTACGATCTGACCGGCGAATATGAGATTACTCTGACGATTACCGATTCCGACAACCAGGTATTTACCGTTGTCAACACGGTGAACGTGGATCATCAGGTACTTGTCACGGGCGTCGTCGTCCAAGCCGTGGAAGGCCGTGTGGTTCAAGGCAAAGTCGCGAGGTTTACCAGCAACAACACGATGGCCCTGGCCGAGCAGTTCATTGCCACGATCGAGTGGGGTGACGGCACGGCCTCCGTGGGACAGATCGTCGGCGGCAACGGAGTTTTCGAAGTATACGGAAGCCACACCTATGAGACCGAGGGATCCTATGGAATCGATGTCGTTGTTACTGAGGACGATCCGAGTGTTTCGACAGCGAATGTCGGGGATGGCCTGGAGTGGATCAAGGAGCCTTACCTGCGTGTCTTCCCGGAAACCATTGAAGTGGTTGAGGGGGACCTGTTCTCCGGCCTGCTGTTCCGATTCAGCGATCTGCAGGACGATACGACTGTCGCAGACTATACTGCTAAGATCTATTGGGGAGATTCGAAGGACTCGGACGGCGTCTTGATTCAGGTGGACGACTTCTTCGAAGTGTACGGAGAACACGAGTACACGCGAGAGGGTGCTTTCAAGCCTCGGATCAACATCCAAGGGCCCGAGGGTTCCAAGTCGATCTACATCTCGGCGATGGTGGGAAGCGCTCCCTTGACGCCTGTGTCAAGGACAATTAACGCGCTACTCAACGAAACCATTGTTGCCGAGTTCATTGACCCCAATGAACATTCCAGTGCGTACGAGTTCTCTGCCAAGATCGAGTTCGCCACCGGATATGTGACGACCGGCTACGTTCGAAAGGTCTCTTCCGTGCGCTGCGAGACCATCGTGGATGGGCACGCTGGTACTTCCACCACACCGCCCGAGACGGAAGTCCAACGAATCAGCCTGACAATGCTTCCGGACGCCGGCACGTTCCAAATCTGTGGCGTCGCGGTCCCGTTCGACGCCTCAGCAACTGTGGTCGAAGCGGCAATCAACTCGCTTCCCGGCATCGACCGTGTGTCGGTCACCGGCCCGGCAGGAGGCCCCTGGGAAGTCACTTTCCTGGGAGCCCAGGCCAACAGCTATGTGTCCCAGCTCTCGGTCGGAGACATCGACCTCGAGAATACCATCTCCCTGTACGAAGTCTGCGACTCGATGTCCATAGCGTACTACGCACCCAATGTGATCACGGTCCATGTTGCTGAAAGCAGCGGTGGAAGTCGCGTCGATATCGTCAGTACCGTCAATACCCCCCAGCCTCCCACGGCGCCGGGTCCGGACACAACCAGCAATGCCCCCGCTATGCCTTCGCCTACGGTCAATCCGATTGCCCCGATGGAACTGTTCGGAATGACCGTCTGTGCCACTGAAGAGGTGGAATTCTCGGGTGCAGTCGGTACCTACGAGGGTGATGGAACCGATTGGGTAGCCGAAATCACTTGGGGTGACGGTGAGAAGTCAAGCGGCACGCTTGCCGGCGGCCAGGTTATCGGCACACACACATACAACAAGCCCGGCCTGTATCAACTCACAGTCGAACTGAGCAAATCCGTCAACCCCTACGGTAGCGTGGTCGAACTCTACAAAGGCAGCTTCCGCAGCGGTGTGCTGGTTGAAGCCGCCGCCTTCACAGCAACCCCAGGGGCAAGTCTCGTCGTCAACATGAACGAGCCGCTGGAGAACGCCGTTCTCGGTACAACGGATGCCGGCAACAATGCCGTCGCCGTGGTGGAGTGGGGTGATGGGCGTGTGGAGGAAGCCGGCATTGCCGGCGGAGATATCACCGGCTCACATACGTACCAAGTGCCGGGCTTCTACAAAGCTCGTGTCACCGTTCGCAACGGCGTGCGCGTGAAGATCTTCACCACCAGTATCGAGGTTCGATTCGATCCCGAGTATTCAGGCCCCTTCGAACCGCTCGACCCGGGAGCCGTTGTCGCCGACGAAGGCGTAGAATTCACCGACATGATCGTCGCCAAGTTCTCCAGTGCGAATCCGGAGCATATCGGTGGGCTGCATGTGCTGACCATTCACTGGGGTGACGGCACCTCGTCGGAGGGCAAGATCGAGAACACGGGCGGCGATACCTTCGTGGTCCGGGGTACGCACACCTACCGCGACGGCGGAGCATGGCCGATCTGGATCGAGTATGTCGATCAGGCCGACCGGCTGGACATGATCACGACCATCCTCGTCGATACGCCTGACCTTACCGGCAGCGCGCGCAACCTGTCCGCCGGCTCGCAAGGGCAACTCAAGGACGTTGTTGTTGCGGAGTTCGAGGTGCAAGCCTCGACCACCCAAGTTACCGAAGCTGACTTCAAGGCAGCCATTCACTGGGGCGACGGAACGTGGAGCAACGGGGAGATACGGCGCATGGGAAGCCGTTTTCTCATCATCGGTACACACACCTACACACAGGTTGGCTCGTATCAACTCCGCGTCCACATCGAAGACGGTCCGGTTACCACGGGCGTCCTGGATCTGACGAGTGTCGTGAACGTCGCGCACAGCTATGTGGGAGACAGTGCTGAAGGCGTCTTCACGAACATGACGGGAAAGTTGGGGGTCCAGTACGACGAAGTCGTCTTCACCCAAGACGTCTACTCTTCACACCACAATTGGTACGCGGATACATATTACTCCACCGGCGCCCAGTCCTGGGAGTATACGGCTGGGGCCGCCCTCATGACCGAATCCATCGATTGGGGCGACGGCTATTCTGACGACCTCTCCCTCTATCGAAACTACGTGAACAGGTCGACTAACGGCAGTGGCGGGAACGGAACCTTCGAGGCATGGGCGGGTTGGCCGGCGTCAACGCGTCCTGATCAGTACGGTTGGATCGCCAACTACGGCTACAGTGAGTGGTATGGTAATCCGTCCAACTACGATACCGTGCCCTACCGTCCTTATTGGGGCGGCTATTACTCCAGTCCCTATTATTGGGGATATGGCTGGGGTGGCTACGGATGGGGTGGATGGAGTGGATGGGGAGGATGGTACGGGTGGTATGGCTGGGGCGGAGGGTACGGCTGGGGCGGCTGGAATGGATGGTACGGCTGGAATGGATGGTATGGCAACAGCGAGGTCGTCGACTCGAGTTGGACCGGCCCCGATGGCAGCGCCGGTTCGTACGACACCTATTGGAGTTGGCCCGGGTACTACGGTTGGCCCGGATACTACGGCTGGGGCGGCTATTGGGGAGGATATGGCTGGTGGGGCTATGGCTGGTGGGGCTATTACCCCTACAACCATTCTTCATCCTATTCAGTCACTCGCCAGCATGACGAAACAACGGGGCTGTGGGAAGTCGACGGTACATCGAGTTACAGTGGAAGCGGGTATTGCTGGTACTGGTGGTCGGGGAATTACTCTCAGAATGCCGAATGGCATCATGATAACTGGAGCTCGTGGTCGAGCGGTTCGTACTCACAGAGTGTATCTTACCCCGGGTGGTACGGCTGGGGCTACGGTTCAAGCGGATCGAGCTACACCAATTCGTGGCAATACGACGGTAGTTGGGACTACGATTCACTCCCCTGGATCGAGCCCGGCTCGATGTATCATGTCTACCGGAATCCCGGCACGTACGGTATCACCACCACCTTTGGCCTCAACCGTGATATCACGGTTGCTGAGGCCCTCATGACGGACGAACTGGCCCTGCCGGTCCTGTACGGTACTGAGGACGAGACGACGTCAGCTACC
The DNA here is from genome assembly GCA_012719125.1 of Planctomycetaceae bacterium. Lineage (GTDB taxonomy): Bacteria > Planctomycetota > Planctomycetia > Pirellulales > Thermoguttaceae > JAAYAY01. The sequence goes on from JAAYAY010000347.1 coordinate 7,663, forward strand.
TTGGTGACCTTCAGTTCGTCACACTGGAACAATTCTCCCGCCGGCCTCACCGCCACCGTCGACTGGGGCGATGGTGAATGCACGATAGAAGACGTCTTCCTGACCACCAACAATCGTCTTGGCATCTCCGGTGACCACGTCTACCACGAAGAGGGACGGTACAAGATCTCGATCCTTGTCGAAAGCGCGGGTGGAGCCTCGCGTCTCTTCCGCACCGAGGCCTCCATCGTCGATACCGCCCTGGCCGCCGAGGCTCGCGACATCCGCGTTCACGAGAACGTCGATACGGGCGAAATCCTTGTCGCTACCATCACCGATTGGTCCGGCGATTGGCAACGCTTCCGTGCCACCATCAACTGGGGCGACTCCGAGGATGAGAACAACCCGAATCTAAGCAAGGGTATCGTCCGCTTCAACGAAGACACCCAACAGATCGAGATCTACGGCAGCCATCGCTATGAGGTTGACGGCGAGTACGAGCTGATGGTCAAGATCGACGACACCAACACCCCGTCACTGGTCGTCAAGAGCGACGTGACCATCGACACCGATTGGCAGCCCGAAGCCTATCAGCCCACCAACGACTGGCTCGAAGCTCAGGAACTGCACTTCGGAACGGTGGCCGTCCTGCCACACACCGGCGGCGTGATGCTATCCCATGAGCTCGACTTTGACATCAGTCCCGGGACTGATGTCGGACGCAGTCCGACCCTGACCTACAACTCGAACACGGTCCATCCGCGCCCGATCATCATCGGCATTCTGGGACGCGAGGAAGGCGCCCCCGCGGCCCTGCCGCAGTCGATCGACGTGCGTCTCGTCTGGGCCGATCGCGACCCCCAGGATTGGATCAGCTTCGATACCACCGAATTCACGGAGAACGACCTGGTCGTTGCCGCTCAACTCGACGATCCAGTCGAGCAGAGCGGAGTGTATTCCTGGCGTCTGGACATTCGCATGAATTACGGCGGCGGCGAAGACCCGCTCGAGATGAGCCTCGACGGCGTCGCCGCCGTGGTGGTCAACGACACGGGAGATCTGAATCCGGACGATACGTTCGACAACCTCGCGGCCTACGGCGCCGGGTGGGCAATCGGCGGCGTTGACAGGATTATCTTCCAGGAGAACCATGACCTCTTGCGCGTCAGCGCCAACGGTGAGGCTCGTCTCTACCAATACCAGGAACCCGAGCAAGGTGGAGTTCCGACGTGGAAGAATCCCGGCAACGATTTTGGCGAATGGACCTACGACGCCACGGAAGTCCAGTTCACCTACACGGCCAAGGATCAGACCAAGTACGTCTTCAACCATTTGGGCTTGCTGATCGAGGTCGATTCGCCGTCGCAGCCGTCGATCTACTACGAGTACAACGACGAAGGACGGCTCTCGCAAGTCACCGCTCCGGATCACGGGGTGACGACCTTCACGTACTCCGGCAACTATCTCTCGCAAATCCACGAGACGGGCGGTCGCACGTTCACCGTGAACATGACCGGCAACAGGATCGGGAGTTTCAATGACGTCGACGGATCGTACCGCGGCTTCAGTTACGACTCGCACGGCCACCTCACCGGCGACAGTTGGTCGCCGTTCTTGACGTCGATGACCTACGATTCGGAGACGGAGTTGGTCACGGTGGTAAACCGGACGGGCGGCACAGTCTACGAGGTCGACTCCGGGACCGACAATGCCGTGCTTTCGACGTCGGTGACCGGAATCTCCCAATTGGCATCCAAACTCGTCGACCCGCTCGGTCGGGAGCGAACCTACACGCTCGATCGGCAGGGCCGAACCCTCAAGTACGTCGGGCCTGACGGAACCCAGGTGAGCACAGGTGACAATCGCACGTGGCAGCGGGATGAGACCACCGGCTTCGTGAGGAACTACGTGGGCCCCACCGGCACGTACAATTACGGCTACGACGACGGCAGGGGCAACGTGACCAGCGAGGCTCGAGAAGACGACTACTACCCGGCAGATACGGCCTACACATTCCACGAGAAGTTCAATTCGATCGAGTCGTTCAAGGATGAGGCGGGCAATACCACCACCTATCAGCGGAATTGGATAACCGGGCTGATCGAACGCGTGACCAACGCGATCGGCGCCGTCACCCAGTACACCTGGGTAAACGGCTTGCTCGACTCATCGACCGATCCCAACGGCAACACGACGAACTTCGAGTACGACGCCAACCGCCGCGTGGTCGTCCAGCGCGACCCGGAAGGACACGTGACCACGGCCAGCTATGACAACGCCGGGAACATCAAGTACGTCTACGACGCCCTGGGCCGAAAAACGACCTACGAGTACGACTCCCGAGGCCGCCTCGTCAAGACGACCGACCATCTGGGATATTACGAGACGACGTCCTATTACCCCTCCGGGCTGGTGCAATCGCAAAGGAACAAGAGTGGCGTCGTGACCGTCTACAACTACGACGGCCGCGGTTTCCAGACCAGCATCGTCGAGGCCGCCGGCACTGCCATGGCGCGCACCAACACCAAGGTCTACGACGTGGTCGGAAACGTGGCCCAGGAGATCGATCCGCTGGGCTTCACCACAGGCTACGTGTACGACACGGCCAATCGCAAGATCTGCAAGATCGATCCGAACGGCGCCGTCTGGCGTTACGAATACGACGAAGCCGGCAACCTGAACGCGGAAATCGATCCTCTGCTTCGAAGGACGTCGCACAGCTACAACGCGGACGGGCGGCGGACCGGCACGACTGATGTGTTGGGCGTCACGCAGAGCTGGGATTACGACTCCGTCGGAAACCTGCTCAGCAAGACCGATCAGGAAGGACGCACCACCACGTACGAGTATGATCAGGCGAACCGCCAGATCTACATGCGGGACCCAACGGGTGCGGTTACCAGGCAGCAGTATGACCAGGCCGGCAATCTCATCTACAAAACGGATCCGCGTGGCCTCTGGTCCTACACCTACACGGCCAACAATCAACTCTGGACCGAGACGAATCCGGCGGGCGAAACGAACGTCTACGCCTACGACGCCGTCGGCAACCTGGCTATTTCGTACGATGCTTTGGGTCGTCCCACGACGTACGTCTATGACGTGCTGAACCGCAAAATCAGCGAAACCAATCCGGCCGGCGGAACACGCTACTATGGTTACGACGGCGTGGGCAACAGGACGTTCAGCACCGACGAGATGGGAAACGACACCTGGTACTTCTACGACGTCTTCAACCGCAAGATCGAAGAGCGCAGCCCGGTAATCAACGGCGGCCGACTCAGTAAATACTGGGGCTACAACTCGCTGGATCTGCTGCTTCAGGAAATCGATGAGAACGGCAATATCACGGCCTATGCGTACAACGGTATGCGCTGGCGGATCGGCGAAACCGACGCCGAGGGCTACTGCAAGTCCTATGTCTACGACCTGGTCGGAAACGTCCTGCAGGAGTGGAACGAGCGAGGCGTACCGACCACGCATACCTACGACGCCCTGAACCGCCTCTTCAGCAGCACCGACGCCTTCGGGCACAGCAAGTTCTTCAGCTACGACGGCGTCGGCAATATGCTTGCCCAGCTCGACGAGATCGGGGCCGTCTATTCCTACGAATATGACGCCGCGAATCGCCTCGTGGAACAAACCGACCCGCACGGCAACCGGAAACAGTACGAATACGACCTCGCGGGAGACCTCCTGACAGTCGTGGATGAAGCTCTTCAGACGACCAGCTACATCTACGATGCGGTGGGACGGCTAGTTTACGAAACGAATCCCGCCGGCGGTACGAAGATCTGTTTTTACGATCCTGTCGGCAATATCGCCAGGCTGATCGACGAGAACGGCCATGCGACGTTGTATACCTACGATCCGGCTGATCGGCTCGTGCTGGAGGTCGACGCGGGCGGCAACAGCATCCAGTACAGCTACGATGCCGCCGGAAACCTGATGACCCAGCTCGATCAGGAATTGCGGCTCACCCGACACCAGTACAATTCCCTCAATCGCCGCATCACCACGATGGATCCGCGTCTGGGCGTCACGCACTACACCTACGACGGCGTCGGCAACAAGACCAGCGAAACCGATCCGCTGGGCCACACAACCACCTGGGTCTACGACGGCATGGATCGTGTCATCGAGGTCTGGGATGCCGCCGGCGGCGCCCATCGAACCGCCTACGACGGCGCCGGCAACATCGTCTCGGAAACCAACCCGCTGGGCCGCACCACCTACCACACCTACGACGGGCTCAATCGCCGGCTGACCACCTTGGATCCTCTGGGCGGTCAGACGTTCTACTCCTACGACTGGGTCGGGAACAAACTCTCCGAAATCGATCCGCTCCTCCGCGCGACGACCTACACCTACGACCCGTTCCGTCGCCCGTTGACGATGGTGGATGCCGCGGGCAACAGCTGGAGCACGGTCTACGATCCCGTCGGCCGCGTCCACTCGCAAACCGATCCCCTCGGCAACACCACAACCTACGTCTACGACGGCATGGGACGGGTCGTCAGCGAAACCAACCCGGTCGGCGGCCAGACGACCTCCGTTTACGATCTGCGCGGGAACTTGCTCTCCCAGACCGATCCGCTCGGCCAGACGACCTCGTATGCCTACGACGTCCTGGACCGCAAGGTCACCATGACCGACGCGCTTGGCTACTCCACGACCTATGCCTACGATCGCGTGGGCAACCTGCTCAGCGAAACCGATCCGCTCGGGCGACTCACGCAATACTCCTACGACAGCCTGAACAACCGCATCGAGATTCTCGATGCCGAGTACGGCCTCACCGAGTTCCATTACGACAACGCTTCCCGCCTGATCGAGCAGTACGACGCCAACGGAGCCTACACCAGGCACTATTACGACGCCCTCAATCGCAAGACGTCCACCGTCGACGCCTTCGGCAACGCCAGGAACTTCTCCTACGATTCCAACAGCAATCTCCGCTTTGTCACCGACGAGCTCGGCCGGACAACCGAGTACCGCTACGACATGCTCGACCGGCAGACCCGGATCATCGACGCGGCCGGCAACTCGACGTACTACAGCTACGACGCCGTCGGCAATCGCCTGGCGGAGACAGACCAATTGGGCCGAACGACCAGCACCGCGTACGACGTACTCAACCGCCCGGTCATGGTCACCGATCCCGAGAACGGAACGACGATCCAGACGTACGACGCCGTGGGCAACGTGCTGACCGTGACCGACCCCATGGGGAACGTTACGACGAACCAATACGACGACCTTTACCGGGTGACCCAGGCGACCGATGCCCTCGGCGGCGCGACGCAGTTTGAATACGACGCGGTCGGCAACCTGCTCTTCGAGACCGATCCGCTCAGTCGTACGACGTCATATACCTATGATGCAATGAATCGCCGCCTCACCGTGACCGCGGCGGGCACGCTGACGTCGTATGCCTACGACGCCGTGGGAAATCTCGTCACGGAAACCGATCCGCTCAGCCGGGTCACCACCTACGCCTATGACGGCCTCAATCGCCCGACCACCGTCACCGACGCAGAAGGCGGAGTCACGACGACCACCTACGACGGAGTCGGCAACGTGCTCACCGTCACCGACCCCGTGGGCAACCTGACCGCGAACCAATACAACGCCCTCAACCGCCTCATCCAGGTCACCGACGCCCTGGGCGCCGTTACGAGCTACGCCTACGACGCCGTTGGGAACCTGGTCACCGAAACCGACGCCCGCGGCAATTCGACCACCTATGCCTACGACGTGCTGAACCGCCGGATCACCAAGACCGACGCGATCAGCCATCAGACGTCCTTCACCTACGACGCCGTCGGCAACATGCTCACGCAAACCGATCCGCTGGGGCATACGACCGCCTCGACTTACGACGGGCTCAACCGCCGGATCACCCTCAGCGATGCCGAGGGCGGAACCACGACCAGCACCTACGACGCCGTCGGCAACGTGCTGACCGTCACCGATCCGCTCGGAAACGTCACCGCCAATGAGTACGACGACCTCTACCGGCTCACCAAGGTTACCGACGCCCTGGGCGGCGAGACCGAGTCGACCTACGATGCGGTCGGAAACCTGCTCTCTCTCACCGACGCGCTGGACCGCACCACGTCGTACACCTACGACGACCTGGACCGCCGGGTCACCATGACCGACGCCCTCCAGAACCAGACATCCTACACCTACGATGCGGCGGGCAATCGGCTTACCGTCAGCGCGCCTCTCGCCCGCCTCACCACCACGACCTACGACAACCTGAATCGCCCGGTCACGGTCACCGACGCCGAAGGCGGCGTCACCACCAACACCTACGACGCCGCAGGCAACCTGCTCACCGTGACCGACGCCCTCGGCCACGTCACCACGAACCAGTACGATGCCGTCTACCAGCTTACCAAGGTCACCGACGCCGAAGGCGCCGAAACCGCCTATACCTACGACCTGGTCGGCAATCTGCTCACCGAAACGAATGCACGCGGCTATGCGGTTACCTATGCCTACGATCCATTGAACCGCAAGGTCAGCATGATTGACGCGCTCAGCCAGCAGTCGAGCTACAGCTACGACGGCGCCGGAAACCTGCTCACGCAAACCGACCCGCTGAGCCGCACGACCACCATGACCTACGACGGGCTCAACCGCCCGCTCACGGTCACCGATGCGGCCGGGGGAGTCACGAGCAACACCTACGATGCCGTCGGGAACGTGCTCACCGTCTCCGACCCGCTGGGCAACACCACGACCAGCGAGTACGACGATCTCTACCGGCTCACCACGGTCACCGACGCCCTCGGCGGCGAAACGGAGTCGACCTACGATGCTGTCGGAAACCTGATTTCCGTCACCGACGCCAACGGCCATGTTACGGCATACACCTACGACGCCAAGAATCGCCGGCTCACCATGACCGACGCGGCCGGCAAGGTAACGAATTATACCTACGACGAGGTGGGTAACCTCCTCACCGAAGTCGATCCGCTCGGCCATACGACCACCCTCACCTACGACCTGCTCAACCGGCGCCTCACGGTCACCAACGCAGAAGGCGGAGTGACGACGAATACCTACGACGCCGTGGGCAACCTCCTCACGGTCGCCAACCCGCTGGGCAACACGACCGCCAACCAGTACGACGCCGTCGGTCGGCTCACCAACGTGACCGACCCCCTGGGCGCCGCAACCGCCTACACCTACGACCTGGTCGGCAACCTGCTCACCGAAATCGACGCACGTGGCAACCCGACCACCTATACCTACGATGCGTTGAACCGGCGAGACACCAAGACCGACGCACTCGGTCAGCAGTCGACCTACACCTACGACGCCGTCGGCAATCTGCTCACCGACGTCGACCCGCTCAGCCGCACGACCACCATGACCTACGACGACCTGGATCGCCGGCTCACGGTCACCAACGGGGCGGGCGAGACGACGACCATGACCTACGACGCCGTGGGCAACCTCCTCACCGTGGCCGATCCGCTGGGCCACACGAAGACCTACGAGTACGACGATCTCTACCGGCTCACCCAGGTGGCCGACGCCTTGAGCGCCGTCACCGCCTACACCTACGACGCCGTAGGCAACCGTCTCACCCTGACCGACCCGGTGGGCAACGTCACCACCTGGACCTACGATTGGATGAACCGCGTCAGCCAGGAAACGAACCCGCTGGGCAACTCTCGTTTCTACCTCTACGACGACGTGGGCAACCTCACCCAGCAGACCAACCGCGACGGGCGCCTCATCCAGTACGACTACAACAACATCAATCTGCGAACCCAGGAACGCTGGGTCGAGGGCGGGGCGACGGTTCATGCGTTCAACTTCGCCTACGACGCCGCGGGACAGCTCAGCTCCGCGGCCGACACCGACTCGACAACCGCCTACGTCTACGACGCCGTCGGACGCATCACCTCGGCCACCCAGACGATCACCGCTCTGGGCACGGCGGTGGTCCTGTCGGCCACCTACGACACGGCGGGCAATCGCACCCAGCTCGCCTCCAGTGTCGGCGGTGTGGTCAATGATTACACTTACGACGCGCTGAACCGTATGACGCGTGTCGAGCAGAGCGGCTCGGGCGTGGCCTACAAGCGAGTCGACCTGACCTACGACGCCGCAAGCCAGTTCGATGCTGTCACCCGCTATGCCGACCTGGCGGGAACGCAGACCGTGGCCGCCAGTGACTACTCCTTCGACCTGGCCGGGCGGATCACCGATCTGACCTACGCCAAGGGCGCCACGACCCTGGCCGACTACGGCTGGACCTACGACCTGGCCGGGCGGGTCACCCAGTTCGCTTCCCTCACCGACGGCACGGCCGACTACACCTACGACGCCGCCAATCAGCTCACCGGCGTCGACTACAGCTACCAGACCGATGAGGCCCACGGCTACGACGCCAACGGCAATCGCACCGACACGGGCTACGCCACGGGCAGCGCCAACCAGACGACCGCCGACGGCACCTACGCCTACACCTACGACGCCGAGGGCAACCGCACGGCCCGGTTCGTCGACGCCAACGCCAACGGCCTTCTCGACACGGGCGACTCGGCCATCACCCTCTACACCTGGGACCACCGCAACCGGCTCACCTCGGTGACCAACTTCGCCACGGCCGGCGGCGACGTCGCCGGCAGCGCCGAGTACGTCTACGACCCGCTCAATCGCCGCATCGCCAAGTACGTCGACGCCGACGGCGACGCGGCGATCGACGAGACGACCTACTACGTCAACGACGGCGAGCGTGAGTCCCGTGACAATGCGGGCGACCACGTGCTGCTCACCCTCGACGCCGCGGGCGCCGTCAACCACCGCTACCTCCACGGCCCCGAGGTCGACCAGATCTTCGCCGACGAAGACGCTTCGGGCGACGTCCTCTGGCCGCTTACCGACAACCTGGGCACGGTCCGCGACCTGGCCGACTACGACAGCAGTCTCGACGTGACCGAGATCGCCAACCACATCGCCTACGACGCCTTCGGCAACGTGACGAGCGAGACCGACGCGGCCGTCGAGCACATCTTCGGCTTCACCGGCCGCGAGCGCGACGCGGAATCCGGCCTGCAATACAACCGCGCCCGCTACTACGACCCGTCCGTCGCCAAGTTCCTCAGCGAGGACCCGCTCGGCTTCGAGGCCGGCGACGCAAACCTGTCGCGATATGTGCAGAACTACGTGACGGTGATGACGGATCCGAGTGGGTTGGAGGAAGAACAGGAGGAATGGGAACGACAATGTCGCGAAGCATTTGGCGAACCAGGCTCGGTGGACCCCTTCGCCGAGAATCCGTTTGCAGAGTCGCCGGCAGTGATCCAGGAGCGTGTGAGAACGGAAGCGCTGCTCGACGCGGCTCAGAGGAAGTACACCGAGATTCTGATTGCCCGCGACCGGTGCACTCGCACCTATGAGGCCGCCGTTCGTGACAAGGCACATCCACCTTGGCCCGGGTTCGTCGATCGCCAACTCGATGCGACGCTGGACACGTACAAACAGTATGGCGACGCCCCGTCGGAGCAAGAACTGCTGGAATATGGGAAGATCGCGTTTGGCCAGGCAATCCGTGAGCGCGCACGAGTCGAGTTGGAGAAGAAGCTCGGCTCGCCGTTGGACAGCGTGCCGTCTTCCGCAATTCGTAGTATTCCTGGAGTAGTCGAACATGCGCATCCGGTGCCTCACGTCGCTTCGCTGGGGGCCAGTGTTCCCGTGGAGGTAGGCAACGGAATCACCGTACAAGGGATCTTTCGCTGGCATGACTACTGGGTGCGCACACCCGATTGGGGGCTTGAAGAGATCGTGCCGGGGAACTCGGATGCAGAGAAAGCGATCGAGGACCACGTATGGAGCCGAGACCAGGCCGACTACGAGGAAACCGGCAATCGCGTCCTTGGGGCCGTCGCCCTTGCCGGAAGTGCTTTGGAGGTTTGGGCAGGCGCCATTCTCATCGAGGCGCCTACGGGAGTGTCGCAGGTCGCCGGAGTGTTTCTAATGGCCCACGGATTCGACCAAGGCCAGCGAGCTGTGCGGATGGTAGTTACGGGCGAATCCGAACGGAGCGGCCTGAGCCATCTGGCTGGTGGCGTTGCTTCGCTCGCAGGAGCCGACCTGAAAACGGCGGCGCTCATCGGCGAAGGCACCGATATCACCGTGAATCTTGCGGTCGGAATGGCATTCACAGTGAAAGGATATCCGCGTATGCCAGGTCAGTCGCGCCCCATAGGAATGGCGCAAGGCAAGTACGCAGCGGAGAGATTCTCGGCATCTGCCGTCGAAGCCAGAGCGATCGAAGCCACGCCAATGGGGCCCGCGCATGCACCGTATGATCCTGCCCAATGGTATCGATCCTATGCAGCCAAGTATGGTGTCGAGCAGGTATCGTGGGATACTGCATCTGCTAGACTGAACGAGGCTGTCTTTCAACAAGCAGAGAACTTCCAGAACCGGACACTTGCGCAGCCGTATGGCCAAGAACCGATACTACACTCATCAGGAGTTGTTGAAGGTGCAATGGACCTGGAAACGGGCGTAATCTCGATCAGTGTTAGTGGTGGCAAAGGGTCGGTTCTGAGATCGCAAGCCGCATTGGGCATTCCACCAGGAACTCAATTCGAGTTCAATCAAGCTGGGGGATGCGGAATGCCAAAATCTGTGACTGGACTGGCGGACTACTTTGGTGGGCCATATTACCCGAACAACCCGCGTGCAACACTAGTTACTCCTGGTGGGTATCAACAATCTGCAGAATACAGCTCAGGGTGGTCGTACGTTACGCCCTGCAAGAACTGCCAATGGATAATTGACAATCGGAGCTTTATAGAGACCGGCACTGTGCCGAAGCACGTTCAACCACAATTGAAAATGCCACCTTACCCCAAACCATACGAACATCTGGAAGTTGTGAAATAGGAGGGATCATCCATTGTTTGACAAACCTGAATCGGCACTTGGGACATTTTCAGACGAAATGGTGGAAGCACTCAGACAGCTTGGGTGGCGAGAACCAGACAGATCCACCATAGAGCGATGTATCAGAGAGCTTGAAGCTCGGGGTTTTCATGTGAATGAAGTGGCGCAGGCTGCAATTGAACAGTTTGCTGGATTAGAGTTCACATTTCCTGAAGGTGGTGTTCCCTGGGTACGTTTTGATCTCACAGAACCCAGGCACACGTTCATTGTAGACCACCTTTCTAATCTCACGGAACTGCTTGAGGAAGAGGCGTGCCCAATAGGGGGCGGGGGAGGTTACATCATTCTGATCTGCCCCTCGGGCAGAGCTGCTGTACTCCATGAACAGTGGTCGTTTCTTCTGTCAGCAAACTCACTTGCGACTATTCTTGAGGCAGTTGCCTTTGGCAACCGTGCTAATTGTCATGAGTACCCCGACGTTGAATCACATAGACCAATGTGATTGGGTTGGCACCTTGCTGCAGTATTCGCGGGCCGATGACCCGGCTAGACCCCGAAATTGCGGCCGGGTGGCACTCTACGCCGTTAACCGTTTTTTCGGTGTCAAAAACACGTCTTGATGCGATTGGGCGTTACGGTCATATCTTTCTTTGCCAGAAGGAAGGCACGGCCAGACGCTCACCCGAAAGGAGTCGGGGATGTCGCATCAAGACTTGGAAGTTTCGCTCAAAGGAGATTGCCTGAAGCAGGCACTTCGCTGGTTGTTGGCAGGCATCTCATGGTGTTCCGTGAAGTTTCGCGACGACTGCAGCTACACGCCGCGGTTACTTGCATGTACCGCCATGCTGTGGGCATGGTCGAACGAATCGACGCTGGCTGACCGTTTCGAGGCCACTCGCAGCATAGCCGAATTCCTGTTTTCGTTGCAACACAAGCTTGCCGGAAGCTATCAGGCTTTCATCAAGCTGCTCCACCGTTGGACATCACCATTGGTTGCCCTGGTTCAGGCAGCTCTGCGGCAACGAATGGACGTGGCGCCTGGTGTGCTACTCCCGTCCGGGCTGAGCAGAAGTGCATCCAAGATGGTGATGAATGGCGATATCATGGTAACTCCACGCGCACAGAAGTGGTTCGCCAAGTATGGCGAGACGCTCGGGCTAACACGTGCTTCTGATGTGATGGTTGCAACACCGGATGAGCTAGTGGAAATGGCAGTGCACTTCAGAGGGACAACGCCGAAGGCCCAGAGGTTGCGGCTCAAGACATTCGGGGCCGGTGAGAACCGAGTTGTAATCAGTGGCGGAGCTGAATCCAGACTCGTGAAGAGCAGAATACCGGATCGTTTCGAACAGCCGACCACTGACGACATTCGGGCCATGTTCCCTCATCATCGATTCCCCACAATTCAGGGGGGGTCGCGCATGCACGATGCCGAATCGCAATTGATGACCCTCGATCCCAGGCAGAGAACACTCCCGATCTCATACCCGGATGGACCGTGTAAGCCATCCTGTACACCACTCATTCAGGAGCGAGCAGACCTGACTGGAGAGGTCTTCAATGTGTGGGGGCCCAACAGGGTCGACGTGTTTACGCCAGGCGCGTCAAAGGCGTCCACACACCACGGTGCGACATTACCGGGTAACATTCCGGTTGTGCGCCCCGGGTTGTCTCGTCCAGTAAGGGTGATCATTGTATCTGAAGTGGTTTCCGAACCGGGTATTATGGTCCCCGACCCGGAGAATGACCAGGAGTGACGCTTTGAACAACGAGCATCTGCTACCAGAAAAGTTGCGGCATGAATTCCTCAGGGTCCAGCGCGAGCTCGAGGCGGATCGCCAATTTGGCCACATCTTCAGCAGAGCGCGTGTCCGGCTTTGGCGGGCGATGGACGAACATTGTGGCTACCATGACTCCGCAATGAGACGAGCCGTCTTGGCTGCGCGAGTTGTCTGGCCGTTGTTGCCAATGTGGGAAAACGCGACCCATGGATCGCCCGGCATGCTTCCGTCGCCCGATTGCGCCGGCATGCCCCGATTGTATCTGGTATCGTGCACCAAGGAGTTGATGGGCGAACCGCGTGCTCTCGACCAGAGATCTTACGATCGGATTATGGCAAAGATGGAGACGTTGGTGATACCGGAGTTCGAGCCACTCTGCCTTGCCATCTTGGCAATCATGGAAGCTGGTCCATTGATTGCTGGCGCTCGCCATTATGATGACGATGAGTTGGGTGAAGAAATTGAACAGGCCTGGGACGGCGTTCAAGCTGGAGAACTTGATGAGCTCGGAGAGCGCGATGATTGGGACTTGCTCGAATGCCACTTCTGGGCATCAGAGATAGTCGCGGGCGATCTGCGCAGTCCTCGAAAGAACGATACGACGACTCGTAGAGAATTTTGGGAAAAATGGCTTGATGACTTCGTTGCCATAAACACTCGTCCAATCGATGAGTTGGTCGCTGATCTGGCGCGGTTCATCGATTGATCGAGTGTGAAAGACGTCGATAGGAAATCCGACTACGCGAGACCGTCTCGCTATGTGGACATGACAGTGGACACAAGTACTCCGATAAGATTGACAGACACGGCCGGGTGGCATTGGTTGCCCCCATCGTTTATACCACGGAGTGAAGTAGCACTACCGGAGTCATGAGCTTGCACTCAATACGTTCCACTTCTCTCCGCTGTGGTGCCATTGGCATCTCGACAATGCTGCGGCCACGATTCGGGGGACCGGATTCGCAGCCAACTTCGGACATTGGACAAACGACAGGGGCAAACACGATCCTTGACATGAACGCCAAACACACACCTGTCGCGCGAGTCGCCCGCACGCCGGGTCGGGTGGCCCTGCTCAAGCGTGAAACGACCACAAGGCGGCCGGGTCGCCCCGGCGGTTGCCCGCCGGGGCGACCCGGCCACCAAACAAGCGTGCGTGTTTATAAATAGCCTCATAACGCAATCCTCCCGCGGTGACTCCTTCCCAAGGAACGCATCATGGATAAGCCTATCCCATTCTGGACGAACACATTGGCCAGGCTCGGGCTCAAGCTGCGTAAGAAGCCGGGACGGATGCGGATGTTGAAGCACCGGGCCATGCGGGTGGAGCAACTCCAGGATCGCTGCATGCTGGCGGTCGACGCCTTCGCCAGCGCCGACTGCCTGGATGAGATCGTCTATCTCGAAGACGGCCGGCCCGCGGCCGCCGAGTGCGGGGCGCCCGTCCTCACCATCAACGGCCGCTCGGCCGCCCAGGAAGACTCGGGCTACTCGCTGCTCATCGGATGCAACGAACCGGGCAGCGGCCCGCTCACCTCCTGGGAAGTCGATTGGGGCGACGGGCAGACCTACCTCGTCCCGGGCAGCTCGCCCAACACCAGCCACACCTACGCCAGGCCCGGCAACTACACCGTCACGGCCAAGGCCGTCCAGGAAGACGTCACCTTCGAGGCAAACGACCTGGATTTGATCGTCCGCAGCTTCTTCCTGGCCGGCGCCGCCATGGCCTCCGACGCGCCCGAAAACCTCACCGCAACCGCCGTCTCCGATACCCAGATCGAGCTGAACTGGGACGACAACGACGGCGAGACGGGCTACCACGTCGAATCCAGCTCCGACGGCAGTAATTGGACGGAGATCACATCCGTCGGCGCCGACGTCACCTCCTGCACGCACTCGGGCCTGTCCGAAGGATCGCTCCGCTACTACCGCATCCATGCCACCAGCGCTGAGGGCGATTCCGACTACAGCAACATCAGTGCCGCCCGCACCCTGCCGGCCGCGCCGACGGGTTTGACACTGGCGTCGATCTCCGGCCACCAGGCCGTGTTGACCTGGACCGACAGCTCGAACCTCGAGGCTCGCTACTACGTCGAGGGCCTCATCAACGGCACCTGGAGGCAGCTCGCGTCGGTCGCCGAGAACGTACAGACCGCCGCGATCGACCGCACCTTCCTGCCCGGTGCAGTTTACAGCTTCCGCGTGCGGGCCTATTCCAACGTGGCCGGCAACTCGAATTATCTGGTATTGTCCAATGTGAGCACACCCGAATGGCCTGCGGCGCCGACCGGCTTGAGCGCCGCGGCAACCTCCAGCACGACGATCGAGTTGAACTGGACCCCGGCAGCCGGCCAGGTCGACGACTACACCATCCAGTGGAGCCCGAACGGCAGCAACTGGCAGACGCTCGCCACGGGGGTCACCGCCACGAGCTACAACGACAGCGGCTTGACGGAAGGAACGGTGCGCTATTACCGCGTTTTCGCCGCCAACAACCAGGGCGACTCGGGCTACAGCAACGTGAGCACCTCCAGGGCCCTCCCCGACGCCCCCACGGGGCTGACGGTGCAGTCGCTGCTCGGCTACGAGGTCGGGTTGAGTTGGCAGGACAACTCCGATATCGAGACGGCCTACGCGCTGGATGTCTTGATCGGCTCGGAATGGACTCACCTGGGATCGGTCGGCGCCGGCAGCACGTCGGCCACCTTGGAGCACAACTTCGAGCCGGAGACCGTCTACGAGTTTCGAGTGCGGGCCTACTCGCCCGGGGCCGGTTATTCCGTTGCCGGCGAAGTGACCGCAACGCAGACGCCCGCCTGGCCCGCGGCACCGACCGGCCTGGCGGCCGCGGCAGAGTCGGATACGGAGATCAGTCTGGCCTGGACGCCGTCTGCCGTCGGCAATCCGACCAGCTACACGATTCAATGGAGCGCAGACGGCGACAATTGGTCAAACCTCGCGACGGGAGTCACCGGCACAGGCTATGACCACATCGGTCTGACCGAAGGAACACTCCGCTATTACCGGGTCCAGGCCGTCAACGCCTCCGGCGGATCGGGGTACAGCAACGTCAGCTCGACCACATCGCTCCTCACGGCCCCCGCGAGCCTGACCGTCGACTCGCTCACGGGGCACCAGGTCACGCTGACCTGGCCGGACAGCTCGGGCATCGAGACAAGCTACGAGGTCGAGGGACTCTTCGCTGCGGAGTGGGTCCCGCTGGGAACGTTCACGGCCGCTGCCGCCACCGTGACCGCCAACATCGATCACACGTTCGAAGCCCAGACCGTGTATTCGTTCCGCGTTCGAGCCCACTCCGACGCAGCGGGCGACTCGGACTATTGTGAGGTCACCGTGCCCGAGACCCCCGCATGGCCCGCAGCGCCGATCAGTTTCACAGCCACGACGACCTCAGACACCCAGATCCAACTGGATTGGGACCATTCCGACGCGGCTTCGGTCGACTTCAAGATTCAATGGAAGGCAGACGGCGGCGCCTGGACGGATCTCACGATCATTTCGGACCATGCCACAGATTTTGTCGACACGGTGCCGGAGGGCACGCTGCGCTACTACCGGGTCCAGGCGACGAACGGCTTCGGGGCGTCGGGATACGCCGCGGTCGCTTCGGCCCGGTCGCTGCTTACCGGTCCCGGCAGCCTGACCTTGACGTCGATCAATGGGCACCGCGTCGCATTGACCTGGCCGGACGACTCCGGGATGGAGACAAGCTACCTCGTCGAAGGTCTGATCGGTGGCAAATGGACGCAATTGGGATCGGTCGCGAGTGACGGCTCCAATCCCGTAACGGGTACGATCGATCACGATTTCGCGCCCGATGTCGCCCACAAGTTTCGGATCCGGGCCTATTCGGCAACGGCTGGCTA
>JAAYAY010000348.1 GCA_012719125.1 Planctomycetaceae bacterium
GCTCCAAGCGTTGGCGTCCGTCCGCCTCTCCAATTACTCACTCTGTCCAACAAAACACCTAGACGCTCTCACGAATTATTCCGTTGCCGACGCATGCCAGCAACGCATGCACAACGCGAAGCTTTTTCAGTAGTCTCCGGCGCCCGGTACCTACAATCGCGATATCTGCATCGCCAGCCGCTTTGCCACCGGAACCGCCGATTCGGACGCATCCCCGGCGTGCTCCAGCACGACGACAAAGGCAACTCGCGGCTGGTCGGCGGGGGCGTAGCCGGCAAACCAGGCGTGCTCCTGCTCGTCGATGCCCGTTTCCGCCGTGCCGGTCTTTCCCGCCCAACTGATCGAAGAGGCCCCGTCGCCGTCGTAGGCCGTGCCCGCCGGGTCGGTCACGGTTCGAACTAGCCCGTCGCGAATCGCCTCGAGAACGGCGGGGGAAAGGCCCTCGATCGGCTCCGGCGGTGGGGGCACCACAAAGTCCTCTGTGGCTGGTGATTCGACGCCAGATGTCCCGTCGTCCGCAACCGGCAGTCCGTATCCGCGGACGAGATGGGGCGTGACCAGTTTGCCGCCGTTGGCGACGGCCGCCATCATGCGAACCACCTGGATCGGCGTGGCTGTCAGATCACCCTGTCCGATCGACGGCAGTTCGGCACTGCGATCGATACCGTCTTCGGGCAGCGGGCGAGGCATCGGCAGCCGGCCGGAGACTTCTTCGGGCAGGTCGATGCCGGTCGGACGTCCGAATCCCAGGTTCCACGCCCACTGGGCAATCGGTGTCCAGCCGAGCCGGCCGGCGTGGTGGAGGAAGTAGACGTTGCAGCTCACGCACAACGCGT
This sequence comes from Planctomycetaceae bacterium, assembly GCA_012719125.1. Taxonomy (GTDB): domain Bacteria; phylum Planctomycetota; class Planctomycetia; order Pirellulales; family Thermoguttaceae; genus JAAYAY01. The sequence goes on from JAAYAY010000348.1 coordinate 837, forward strand.
CGGACAGCGTCACCGGGCCATGCCCCACGCCGTGACGGCGAAACACGGCGCAGCGGAGCCGGTCGGGCGATCGCAGGTAGCCGCGGCACTCCATTGGCTCGCCGGGCCGGATCGCTCCTTCCTGCAGGAGCGCCGTCGCCGTGGCAACTTTGAAGACCGAGCCGGGCGGAATCGCCATCTGGACCGAGCGGTTGAACAGCGGGTTGCCCGGCATTTCCAATAGCTCCTGGACGGCGGCCGGGTCGTTGTCGCCGAACACGTTCGGATCGAACGCCGGCGCCGAGGCGGCCGCAAGCACGGCTCCCGTCCGCGCATTGAGCACGAGGATCGCTCCACCTGCCGCCCGAGCGTCGACGAGTTGCAGCCGGCGCCGCTGAAGGGCTTGTTCCAGCAGCGTCTCGGCTGCCCGTTGCAGCGACGCATCGATAGTCAGCAGCAGGTCCCGTCCCACGGTCGGTTCGAGCCGGTAGTAGGCCGAAAGAATCCTCCCGCTGCGATCGGTCTGCTCGACCGCGACTCCCGGTGTGCCCCGAAGCGCCTGTTCGTAGGACCGTTCCAGGCCGGCCCGACCGATCCGGTCTTCGGGATGATAGGCGTCGTCCGATGCGAGTTTCTCCGCGTCGACCGCTCCAAGATATCCCAGGACGTGAGCGAGCAGTTTCCCCTCCGGGTAGGTCCGCCGCTGGCGGGCAACAAGTTGGACGGCCGGATATTGCTCCGGATTACCCTCGATTGCCGCCACCGCCTCGAGGGAAACGTCGTCGATCATCACATGGTAGTCATACTCCTCCGCCACGCGTATGGGTTCGAACTGGTCGGATTCGGACGATGAACGAAGAATGTCGAGCAGGGCCGCCTTCGTGCGTGTCCAGAAATTGCCGGCAACCTCCGAGGTTCCGCCGTTGGATTGGCGACTGTGTTCGAAGTCCTCTTTCCGGCGCCGATTGACCGAGTCGCGGATATGTTCCACGCGAGCGCGGATTCGCCGGGCGCGTTCGTCCCACTGTGGTTGCGAGATGCCGGTCAGGCGGATCACGCGCTGGGTCAGGGCTCGCCGTTCGGCCAGGAGTTCAGCCTTCGCGTCGGCCATTCGCTGTTGATCTCGTCGCTCGGCCCGAGTGAGTCGTGAACGAGCTGTCCATCGGAGCCAGTCGGGGTCGGCCGGCTCCTCGATCCAGCGGTAGTGAACCGCCAGGGCACGAGTTTCCCGGTCGCAGGCCAACACGGCGCCGCCCGCCGCCAGGATCCGCCCGCGAACGCCCGGCACGAGATGCTCTCGCTGGAGCGGTTTTGCCGCTTCGATGCGGAAGGCGGCTCCCTGGGTCGCTTCGAGTTGAACCAGCCGCCCGAACACGACGGCCAGCAGGAGGAGGAATCCCACAAAGCCCGTCCGCATGCGGCTCAGCGAATCGCCGCCCACCGTCCGCCGGGACGAGGCCGGCTGGAAGCGTTCCCAATGGAAGTAGCGAGTCGGTCGCATCGCCCCGTCCTGCGGCTGTCAGATTTGGTAATGTGCCCGGCGGTGGTAGTAGGCACTTTCTGCCCAACCAAGAACGAACCAGAAAGGAACGGCGGCCGCTGCGGTGTAGAGGCCGATTGCGGCCGCACTTGTCGCGATCCAGGCAAGTCCGACCGTCGCTTCACCAAGGACCGACCGAGTCGCTCCGACGCCCAAGGCGAGCAGGCAGGCAAACGCCCCGGTTGCGGCAACCCGCCGGCCCAGCGGCCTCAGGTCGAAGCGTTCGGCAATCTCGACCAGGCCCCAACCCAGCAGAAGATACCAGGCCATGGCGATCCCCAAGCGGCCGGGCCAGAGCGTGTCTTCCAGCAGTCCCATGGCCGCAACGATTAGCAGGGCTCCGGTGCCGCGATGAAGGAGTAGAACGGCCACGGCGACCAGCACCGGTATTTGGGGAGCGATCCGGCCGATCTGAATCACGTCGGCAAACACTGTCTGCAACGCAACGGCCAGATAGATGAGGATGGCAATGATTGCGTAACGCATGGGTTCACTCCGATCCGGATACCGCGCCGGACGCACTCGGACGCCGAGCCATTTCGATCGCCGGACCCGTTGGGCAGAGGATGGCCAGATCCTCGGGGGCATCGCCAATTGCAGGTTCGACCCAGATGTCCCAATGGCCGGCGCCGTGAGGGCTCTCGACGCGTACGACTCGCCCACACAGCAGCGGTACTTCAACGAATCCCTGGCCTGCCATCGAATAGACGAGGTCGCCTTCCGAGACCGGTTCGGTCGTCTCGATCATGCGAAGTCGAGCCAGCGGTTCCCCCGTTCCCTCCAAAACTCCCTTGGCGCCGAAGCGCAACGTGCGTCCATCGGCCGACGGTGCCGCCAGTCGAACCAGGTCGCGATATCCCGGCTCGGTCATGGGGCAGACGGTGCTCGTATGGGGGCCTGCCGCAACAATCTTGCCCCAAACGCAACTGCCCGCCAGAACGACGCCGCCCTCCGCAACGCCGGTCTGCATGCCGCGATCTACGAGAGGCTTTGCGGTTCGCAGTACCAGGGCGTCCCGCTGAACGCCCTGAGTTTGTCCTGCATCGAGCAACTGGTGCCGAACCAGGTAGTCCTGTGCGGAGGTTCCCAGTAGCCGAGCAGGGATGCACTTGGCGGCCAGCAGCGGCAGATCTTGCCGGTCGCGTTGAGCGAGCAGACGTACCTGGTCGCGGGCGGCCTGCAACTCACCCATGAGTCGCCGGTTCTCCTCGGCCAGACGCTTCGACTCCAGTTCCCTGCGGCCCGTCGTCTGTGCATCCGCCAGTTGGGCGCGAACGTGGGAGAGTGTGGCGCCACCTGCCCGGCGCACGGCAATCAGGCCCCGTTGGGCGGGCATCAACGCGGCCGCCATGGGGGTTCGGATTGCGTCGGCAAGTCCGGGCGGCAGCAAGGCCAGCCCCAGAGCCAGCAGCAGCCCCACGCCCACCAGAAGCGGGCGTCGTCGTGCGGCAAAGGAGTGAGTTGGCCTCGATCCGTACATGGCACAGTTCATACAGTTGGAGTCCAGGCTTCAGCCTGCAAAAGCGTCGATCGAAAACACAATCGGCATGGAACCATCAGCCGTGATACTCCCCGGGTTCGAGCAACGCTTGCCACCGCTCCAGGTGTTCCAGGCAGATCAGGGCCCCACGTGCTACCGTGGTGCCGGGTTCTTCCGCCAGTCGCACGGGCAAGCCCGTTCGTTCTGCGATCAGGCGATCGAGACCGCGGAGGAGAGCGCCGCTGCCGCAAAGCACCACGCCTTGGTCCATCAGGTCGGCCGCCAGTTCCGGTTTCAGGCGATCGAGGGTGACGCGAACGGCGTCGATGATCTTCTCGAGCGGCTCTTCCAGGGCCTCGCGGACCTGCTCGCTGGCGACGAGTGCCTCTCGCGGGAGTCCGCTCACGTGATCGGTTCCCCGAATCTGGCGCACCTGTTCCTCTTCCAGCGGCCGGGCGCTGCCGATCTCGATCCGCACCCGTTCGGCGCTCTGCCGGCTGACTCGCAGGCTGAAATGGCGGCGGAGATAGTCGGCCAGGGCCTGGTCCATTTCGCGACCGGCGGCCCGAATCGAGTGGGTCGACACCAGGCCGGCCAGGCTGAGCACGCCCACCTCGGTCGAACCGGCGCCGATCGAACAGACCATGCTCGCCACGGGCTCGGCGATCGGCAGGCCGGCCCCCAGCGCGGCCGCCTTCAGCTTGGAAAGAAGAAGCACCTGCCTCGCGCCCGCCCGATAGGTCGAGTTGAGCGCGGCTCGTCGTTCGACCGGCGTGATATCGCCCGGGATGGTCACCAGCACTCGGGGCTTGCCCCAGGAGCCGGACGGCCGGGCTTTGGCGAAGAAGTGGCGAAGCATGGCCTCGAAAATCTCGTAATCCGCCACCACCCCCGCACGGACGGGCTCGGCGACTTCAATCGAATCGGCGGTGCGCCCCACCATATGTTGCGCGAGATGTCCGACGGCGCAGCCGCCCGCCAGGATCTGGCGCGTTGACTGATCGACTGCCGCCAAGGTCGGCTCTTCGAGAACGATTCCCTCACCGGGCAGTCCCACGCGCGTGACTGCGGTCCCCAGATCGACAACCAGGTCGGTACGGAAGTTGGGAAAGAATCTTGAGAGCATCCTTGCTCGCCGGTGAAGTTCGGCCGCGACCCTTGACGATCGCGGCTAACGGGAAGACGTCATCCGTGTAATCGCCATGGTGAGTGCAGCGTAGTCTGACTCTCGGGCAGCAAGGCCGTCGCCAGGTTGGCCGGACGCTCGACAGGCACCGCCACCGACGGCGCCCCCGAGAAGGGGCTGGCGCCGTATTCCTTGATCTCCAGGTAGGCGAAGATGCAAGCAACAATCAGCGCAGCAAGCGCAATACCCAGAAGCAGGGTAAACACGTCGGCCTTCGGCTTGCGGTATCGAACCGGCTTACTGAGATTGGAGTCCTGTGCTGACACGATCGTTCGCCTGAATGATGCCTTTGCGGAATTCCGGCAGGACCTTGCAGACCGCCTTGTCCGGAACAACCTTGATGACTTGGATCTTGCCGAGATAGGTGCTGCCGCGGTAAGCGTCGAGGATATGGCCGACGAGCAGGCCGTCGTCCGATCCGATGCTGATTTCCACATTGTCCGCGGTCGCGGCCAGGACGACGCCCGGCACGCCCTTAGGCGGCTGCCCGCTGTACTTGTCCGGCACCGGCTCGAGCTTGAACTGGCGGAGAACCTCCATGGCGTCCGCGAGTTGTTCGGCGGCCAGCGTTGCCTTGCTCTGCAGGCTCTGCATCTCGATGGCCAGGCCGTTGGCTTCGTCGGTCTTGGCGACGAGGCTGGTGAGGGCCGTGTCGCGAGTGGCCAGGGCGGTCAGGATATCGGCACGCAGCTTGTCGACTTCGCCTCGCAGGGCGGCAAGGGTCTCGTGGGCCGAGGTCGCCATGGCGATGGCCTGACGGGCCTTTTCCTGTTCGGTTCCGAAGTCGGTGTTGAGTTGGTTGAGTTGTTTCTCGAGACGTTCCTTTTCGGTTGCCAGAAGACCCAGCGCACTGGTGCGTGCCTGTTTCTCGACAGCGGCTTCCTCCTGGGCCTTGGTCTTCTCGCCCGCCAGGCGATCCACCTCAAGCTGTGAGGCCTTGAGTTGCGCATCCAGACCGGTATCGGGCTTCATGACCACGTCGCGCCAATTCGTGTGGGTTGCGTAGACAGCGACCGTGAAGCCCATGAACAGGATGCTCATGATAAAAATGAGCACAATGAAGATCTTGCCGACCAGGTTCATTGGGGTGACCTTTCCTTTGACCACTCGGCAGGGGTAAGAACCCAACCATCGCGAGCCGATCGAGAAACCAACATGGGCAATCGCCCGGCACCGTCCCGCTTGCGTGGAAGAACGGACCTCGAACGATCCCCGACTGCCTTGCTTCGTTCATCCGGGAGGGCGAGTTCCGATCGACCGCTACCCGGTATGATAAGTGCTAAACGCCTGGGCCACCTCCGTTTGGCTCTCCCCGATAAGCCTTGTTCGCCACGAAGTTTAGGCGAACCCGGGTACTCCATTTCGCTAGTATAACTTCGCCAAATTTCGCATGTCAATCTAAATGCCGCAATATGGCGAATCTGGGGCGACACGGTAGGCATTCCCGTTACAGCCCGTTTTCGCCCCGCACACCAAGGCCTGTCTACATTAAGTATACACCCGTGTTGACAGGCACCCCAAGCAACCGACCCCCCTCTCTGGAGGTGCATCAGCCGGACCTTACCGCCCCGACTCGACCAGGGAACTCAGCCACTGCTCGACGGTGCGGGAGGCCGTTCCGTCGGTCGTTTGCATGATCTGGAGTTTCTGCGGCGATCCCAGGCCTCGGTATACGTCCCGCGGCCGGCCGCACAGCGTCTCGCAGCGTTCCGGCCCAAGGGTCTCCAGCATTGCGTCGACCGGATCGATCCATGCCATGGGCCGAGGTGCCACCAGCGACACGAGGTCCGGCAGATCGAAGCTTGCCAGGGCCCGGGGCACCCAGAAGTAATCGCGGCACGCGTAGTACTGCGAGTCGACAATCAGCCGGTAGGACGGCACCGTCCGCACGCAGGCGACGCCGGCAGCCCGAGAGTCGAAAGCGGCCGCCGCCAGGGCCCACACGCCGCCGAGTCCCTCGCCGACCAGGACCACGGGCCGGCCTGCCAGATCGTCGCGGGCGGCGATCCAGTCGAGCGCGCGAATCACGTCGAACGTCTGCATGGCTAACAAGGTCGTGCCCAGACTCGTGGCGGAGGCGGCACAGGAATCGAAGCGGAACTGCTGGGCGTCGTAACGGGTCAAGGGCGACAGCTTCGCCCGGTCGCGGGGATCGGTCTCGCCGGCGCCGCGGACGTCGACCGAAAACACCAGGCGGCCGCTTCGGACCAAATCCAGCGGGAGAGAAGACTGGGCTGTGCCGGCAGGTTTCCCCTCGTCCGAGAGATGAATGACGACGGGCTCGCGAGCGTTGCCCTGTTTGGGTTTGAGCAACAGCGCCGGCAAGCGGATTCCGGGTTCACTCTCCAACTCGATCCTTTCCGCAGTGAAAGTATCGCCGTCGACGCTCCCGCGGGCGACGCAGGAAGGGATCGCACGCTGCTCGGGCAGTCGCAGGCCGATCCGCGTCTGGACGGCCTCGCGGATCCCGGCGCGGACCTCGTCGATTGCCTGCGGCTTCTCGGGAATCTGGCGGGGGCGGCGCAAGCCTTCCGCCCAGGCGGCATTGAGGCTCTGGCCCGACTCGCTCTTCAAGTCGCGCAGCGTGTAGCCCGTGGTCGTGCAGCGGAGTTGCTCGGGCGTCTCAGGGGATAGAGGCGGCTCTTGCGAGCCCTCGACCTCCTTGCCGAACCAGCGGTTGAGCCAGCCGTAAGCCGGCTCGCGCTTGGGCTGCTTCATGTCATGCACGCCGTCGACGAGCACCATCTGCAGGCGGTCGTCTTCGGCGCCGAGTCCCCGGTAGTAGGGTCGCATCCAATCCATTTTGCGGCGGTGGCCCGATTCTTCGCCCGACTCGCGTCCCACGATGAACAGGCAAGGGCGAGGCGCGATCAGGCCGAGCAGGTCGGCCTTGGGCAAATCCCGGCCGGTGAGGTAGGTCTCCTCCATGCTCCCGCCCGGATGGGCGGCCGCACAGACCTTGATCCGGGAGTCGACGGCGGTGGCCAGCAGGGCCATGATTCCGCCCCCCGAGTTGCCCACAACGCCTATCCGTTCCGGATCGACCTCGGAGATAATCAACGGCACGGGTGGTATCCCAAGTGCGATAGCCTGCCAGCGTACGGCCGACCAGCCACGACGGCCGGGCCAGGTAGTGGTGCTGGCTGACGCACAGCGGGACGAGCGGCTTGCCCGTCTCGGGCTCGAAGTACTCAGAACGCTCGCCTTGTCCCATGGGGTCCAGGGCCAGCACCACGTACCCTTTGAGCACCAGTCCCAGGCAGGCCTCGTGATACAACACGGCGGCCTTGCCGTCCGCGGCGTGACCGCAAGTGAACAGCACACCCGGCTGAGGAAACAGCCGGTCCTTCGGCACATAGACGTTGGCCGTGCAGTAGTAGTTCGGCTGGCTCTGAAAGATCAGTTTCTCGATGACGTAGTCCGGATGGTCCAGCGTGCCGACGATCCGGGCGTCGAGTGGGCACTTCTCGCCGAAGTCACCCAGAATCTCCGGAAGCAGGTTCCGGGTCCGCTGCTGCCTGGCTCGCCAGGCCTCCGGCGAATCGATCGCCGCCAATTCCTTATCCCGCTTGTCCCAGAGAACTTGCGTCTTCTCCTGGAAGTAGTTCACCAGCATCGAACGAGCCTGCTGGCGATCGTCGGGAGTCTGGTAGATGCGCAGGTCGTCGGCGGGCTCGGCGGTCCAGGCTGCCGACGCGAGAAGAGAGACGAAGCAGGCCGACAGGAGATAGTTGATTCTGTTACGCATGAGTCTTTCCTGTGTGAGGTTCCATCTGTCTTCTATTTGGTCCAAAGCCCCCTGCTCATTTCTTGTCGCGGGCGGCAAGAATTCTGGCCGCCTGGCTTGGGACTCTCACCTTCACCATACCTTCGTCGGGCGAGACGATCGTCTTGCGGTCGTACAAATCGAGCAACTGCGTATGCGCCAGCTCGTCCGGAACACGAAGGGTCACCTCTCGTTCTTCCTGGCTGTCGTTGAGCACGACGAGACCGTTCTCGAAGAAGCGGTGAGCCATCTGCTCCGCCTCCTGACACGGCGCGAGTCCGGGGCCAAGGTGGACCCGGTTCAGGAATTCGACCTCCGTGTGAGCGAAGTCGGCCCAGAGGATGAAACCGGCCAACCGGGCGCAGCCAAACGCCCAGAACGAATCGTGCTTCATCTCGTGGCGTTTGGGGTCGAGAAAGGCCAAGGCAACGATCTGCCGGCCGGCGTCCAGATACCACCGGTTGGCCTCGGCCTTGGCCTTCACGTCGCTCCAGGTGTGCCGCCTTCCCTCCCAGGCCCAACTGAAGATGAACGATTCCCACATCGCGCAGTCCCCGGCCGACTGCCAGGGATCGCCGATCCCGGAATTGAGGATCACGATCTTGTCCTCGCCGTAGCTCTTGACCAAAACGCGGACGGCATCAAGAAAGCGGCCCCAGGCATAGTCGCCAGACGCGTTTGCGAACAGGTGCTCGTGAACGTAGGGTCCGAACTCGGGGTTGCGGACATGATTGAAACGCGGGGCGAAGCAGGGCGGTCTCCGCCCACAGTTGTCGATGAAGACTCCGTCGGCGCCCAAGTCCATCATCTTCTTCACGTAGTCGAGCGAGAGCCTCCAATAGGCGGGGCTGTTGGCGCAAGTCCGAAACCGGTGCAGGCGGTCGGAGCCGTCCATGCCGGTATGCACCCAGTGCCCGGCGGCGTCCTTCATGAGGATCTCCGGATGCTCGAAGTAGTCAACGTCCTGATCCCTGTAGTTCGTGTGGATGCACATGAAATGGACGTAAGGAATGGCCTTGATTCCCTGCTCATGGGCGAGCCTGAAGGCATCCGCACTGTGGGGGACGTGCGACAGAAGCGGAATTCCCCGCACTGCTTCGGCATCGATCCCCGACACCTTCTCCACCGGGTCGTAGTTGACGACCTGCATCTTGCGGTGCCCCGCCCGAGCCCTGACAATGCGGGTTACGCGAGTTTCTTCGAGCAGGAACTCGTAGCCCCTCCAAACGGCCGCGGAACTCGACACAATCTCCGCTTGCCGGATCCAGTCGGGTGCGGGCTCGATTTCCGTTGCCGCCGGAGGGACTTGCAGACCGTACTTAGCCGCCAGGTCCCGATCGAACGCCGTGTCGTCGTCCGCCCTGCCCGGCAACTGGAGAAGAAGGAAGGCCGCCAGAACCAGAGGAATCTCGTTTCCGCGAAGCATTGGTTTGTCCTCCGCAAGTCACTCAACGGTCGAACTGTTGACCCATCCTAACACAACGATACCGGCTGCGTCACGCTTCGCCGTTCCACCTTCAAGGAATGCCACGATGCTCAAGAACCTCCTGTTTGTCCCCAAAGCGGGGCAAGCCCGCATCCCAACCTTCACAAACATGCGCGCACCATGCGCAGAAGTCCCGAACAAAGACTCTGAAACCGCGTTCGACCTGAAGAAGGAATATCCAACCGTGAAGATCATTCAGGCCGCCGCAACAAGGCGATCCGGCCGACATGCCGTGACGCGACGCCGATTCCTGGCCGACTGCGCCCTTTGGGGGGGCGGATTGGCAGCAGCCGTCGGAGTCCCGCATCTGGGGCGATCTGCCGAGCAGGTCCGGGCCGACGATCGCGGCGCAACGGAAGCCGCGGCGCAGAACGCGAGCGAAGCAATCGAGAAAGCCCACCACGAGTTGTGGCGGCGATTCATCGACTCCCGCTGGCACACCATCTACAACCACGCCGATCTGGACGGCACGGTCGTCTTGCCGACGGCCGAGGAATGCCGAGCCGATAAACCGAATGCCTTGTCGTGGGACATTTCGATCAGCGACGGCGCCATGTTCGGCGGGTTGTATATGGAGGCGGCCGTCCACCGATCGACGATCACCGGCAAGGCCGAAGACCGCGACAAGGCGACTCGCATTGCCGACGGCCTCGTGAAGCTGGCCACCGTGGGGCAGACCAAGGGCTTCATCGCCCGCGGGCTGACGGCCGACGGCAGCGCCCATTACGCCCTGAGTTCCAACGACCAGACCTTGCCCTGGTTGTACGGCATGTGGCGCTACCTGCGGAGCGATATCCCGGACGAAGGCCGGCGGCAAGCGGTCAAGGCCGAGATCATCGAGGTCGTGGAGGCCCTCGACAGCCACGGGTGGCGGGTTCCCGGCGACCGGGCGCCCTTCGACTACTTCGGCTCTTTCGGCGATTTCGGTTGGAACGGCGCGCCGCGGCTGCTGTTCCTCCTGAAGATGGCAGCCGACGTGACCGGCGACGGCAAGTGGGAGGATCTCTATCGCCGGATGGTTGAGGAGAAAGCCCCTTCGGGGAAGACGAGCCGGCTGGAGACGTGCAGAAAGGGCATGGTCTCCGCCCTGAAGACCTATCACACCTGGACAGCCTGCCCGGGCGTCGTCGGGCTGCGCGGCTTGTGGGAGCTGGAGAACGATCCGGCACTCAAAGCCGCCTATGAGGAGGGACTCAGGGCAAGCGCCGCCGTCGCGGCCGAAAGCCTTTCGCTGGCCCTGGAGTTCGACAACGACGACCGGCAACCGTTCCTGGTCGACTGGCACGCGATCAATGAACTGTGGCATCCGCAAGGGTCCGTCAAAGAAACGCTCCAATTGGCCAGGAGACAGCTTGAGCTGCTCGATTCGCTTTCGCCTCGTCGGGGCTATGAAGTCCGGCTCATGCGCGAGCCGCTGTTCGCCGCGTGGGTCGTCGCACTCTGTCCCGATCCGGCCGTCGTGCGGCGTCACACCCCGGCAATCCTGGAAGCGATCGGCCGTTACCGCTGGGACCGTCTGTACCTCTCCCAGTTCTTTGCGGCCGAATCGGCCTATTATCGTCTGCAATTGAGTGGCCTCGCCTCCTCCTCGTCCTCCTTGCGATCCCGAAAGTAGCGGCAGACATCCTGCCTCATCGACACATCGTCACGCGCCCAACGCCAACACCCTTCCGGGCATCTCGCCAGATCCCGGTAAGGGTCGAGGCCGGCAACGAGCGACCAGCGCTGGTGAAAGAGGCGGTTCTTTCGCGAGCCGTGATAGAACGTGCTTGCGTGCTGGGCGAGGTACCCGATGCGTCCGCCGATCGCCGCACCCCACCGGGCGGCCCAGGCGACGTAGCGGCGCCGGCAGGCCATGTTCATCGACCGGAACCAGTGCTGCCGCCCCAGCGTCGGTCGCCACGATCGCACGCCGCTGCAACTTGCCAGAAAAATGGCCGCGTCGCCGCCGCCCACAATCATCGCGTCGTAGAGCGGCACCTCGGCCAGGACTTCCGCCCGGGCTGCCCAGCCGTAACCGGGCGTCGAGTCGTCGGTGTCGATGCGGCGGTTTCGGCAGAATCTTGCCGCACTGCCTCGTTTCACTTCCGGAGGCCCCACCGGCTGCTGCCGGTGCACCGACTCGAAAAGCTGAATCAAGCGATGCTCGTCCAACGCCGCCGAGGCCCGAACCGGCCATGCCGGATCGTGAAACCACACGTCGGCATCGACCCACGCGATCTTCTCGTAGCCCTCGCCGATCAGTTGCCGGATGCCCCGGTTCAGCAAGCACTCCTTCTGCCACATCACGTCCGTCGTGCGGATCTGCACGACATCGTCGCCGCCGTCCAACTCCCATGAATCGTCGCCGAAGGCCAGTTCGACGGTCAGCAGGCGAACGCCGCTGGCCGCCATTGCCGCGGTGAACTGCCGGTAGTTGCGAAGCCGGCTCCGATAGTGCATCGGATTGAAGTGGCAGCAGACCACCGCCAGGTCGTCTGTGAACGGATTATATTGGGTCGTCATGATTCCACCTTCCATCGAGTCAGGACAGGCCGCGCCGAAAGAGTTGCATCGCCACACGACGGCGGCCCATCCCGCGGCGGAATTCCAAAGGCCCGGCCGTCGCGCCCGCGTACTGTCACGGGTCGCAGGAGGTCGTACGACCGCGTCTGGCGTGTGAGTTCGTCTTGCCATGCTCGCAGCGTCTCGACGTCCCATGCACTCTGCATCATGCGGCGGTGGTGCTGCTCGTCCCAGGTGTTGTTGCCGTGGAAGACCCGCAGGTAGAGCCAAGGCTCGCCGTGGAGAACCGTCGTGTTGAATCGCTTGACCAGTTCGCGCATGAACACAGTGTCTTCTTCCTTGGCCATGGCCGGATAGCGTACCGGCAAATCGCGCCGGTGCATCACCGTGCCCTCGATTCCGCGAGTTCCCACATCGCGCACGAATAACTCCCGCGACCCCGCGAAGTAGTGAAGCTGCGAGGCCAGAAAACACGCGTCCGCCTTCGCCTCCTGCATCGCCTCCCACTGCCGGGCCAAGCGATCGGGGTGGTACTGATCGTCGTCGTCCCATTGGCAGACAAGATCCCCCCCGGCCTGCTCGATCGCCCGATTCCGCAACTCGCCCAGGCTTCGGCCCGGCTCGGCTGAGACAATCCGCGCCGATTCGGCCTCCGTCCGCAGGAAGCGGGCCAGCGAATCCCGCCCGTCGCCTGTTGCGTTCGGCGCGTCGTGAACGACCACCAACTCGCGGCGCTCGTACGTCTGCCGCTCGAAGCAGGCAATCGCCCTCCGAATCAGCGTCTCTCTTCCCGGCTGCGTCACCATCAAACAACTGATCAACGGTCTCACGGCTCGTCCTCCAACCCCATCATTCCACCATTCCTGTCTTCCTTCACCCTTCACCCTTCACTCTTCACTCTTCACTCTTCACCCTTCACCCGTGTACTCTCGCGGCCAGCAGGGCCGAATCGTTTCGATCGGCGGACCCTGATGGCGCTGCCTCGCAAGACGCTCATAGCCCCGTCGCCGATCGAGGGCCGAAAGGTGCCAGCTCCCCGTCGTCTCCCAGCGGTAGACCAGGAACGGCTCGAAGCCCAGCTCGATCGGATCGGCCGTCAGCCCCGAATTGCGCTGGCTGCGGAAACGCCCGGCCAAGGCCTGATCCTGGCCCGACTGCATGAACGGATAACCGCCCACGCTCGCAAACAACTCGCGCGAGAAGGCCCAGGCCGAGTGGAATAGCCCATTGGTCTGTTTGGATTCGAGGCGATCTTTGCCCGGTTTCTCGACAAGCACCCGGCCCGGCAGCGACCAGGGCGCCTGTGCGAGTGCGGCGGCATGCGCCTTGAGCGTCCACGGCAGGTAGATATCGTCGTCGTCCCAAACCACGTAGGCCTCGACGTCGTCCGAAACCAGGGCGGCCGAGGCGTTCCGCTTCTCGCCGAGCGTGCGGAACCGCTGCGCCGTGCTCACGATCTGCCACCGCTTGGGCCCGCGGTGCACCTGGCTCACGTACTGCCCGGCGTCGTCCAACACGATCAGTTCCACCCGATCGCTCGGATAGTCCTGCCGCAGATACGACTCGACCGCATGCTCCAGCAGCCGCGGCCGGGCATAGGTGCAGCAGAGGCAAGCCAGTTTCGGATAACTTTGGGGTTCTGGGGTGTTCATCGCTAGTCCAGTTTCTTGTTTTGTCACCGATAGTCGTTTTTCGCTCAGCGAAAAGGCGCTTGTTCGCGGAGCGAACAACGACACTCGTCCATTGTTCCCTACGTGGCGATCGTCGCTTCCGTCTCGCTACGTACTCCCGCAAGTAGTTTCCGCCAAGCCTCCCAGATCCGATCCGGGCAGGCCAATTCGTTCTCCAGGGCGTCTCGTGCATTGCGGGCGATCTGCACGCGCAACGTTTCGTCGCGGGCCAACCGGGTCGCTCGCTCGGCCGCCCCTTCCGGCCCGTCGACCAGAAACCCCGTCTCGCCGTCGCGAATCATCTCCCGCCAGCCCGAGTGGTTCTGAGCCACGATCGGCACGCCCAGGGCCATGGCCTCCAGACCCGATCGCGGCCAGTTCTCGCGGCAGTCGCCCCGCTGGATCATGCAGTGCAAACGGCCCAGAAACTCGGCCGACGGTTCCGCACCGGCCGCCAGGCACTCGGCCCACTCGGGACAGCGGCCCAGCTTCCGGGCGATCCGCCGGTCCCAGGCCATCACCCGGGCGCGGATCGGGTGGTCGATGCCGCGATAGACCGACCAGGTGTCGGCCGCGTATTTGGCCGGGTCGGCGCGGCTGATCCGGCCCACCACAAAGGGCTCGCCGGCAGCGTGTGCCAGCGGGTGGAAGGGGAACTCGTCGACCTCGAACGCCCCCCGGATCACCGCGCCCTGACCGGGCGAGTAGCCGTAGCGCCGCAGCTCCGGTTCGAGAGTCGTCCGTTGATAGCGGCTCTGGAACACGTAGCGGTCGAACGTGCCGCAGCGATCGTAATGCCGCCGCTCGGCGTCGAACATCCACAGCATGCAGCCCGCCCAGACAACCCGGCACCCGAGCCGGCGAATCCGTCCGGCCGCTTCAAGGAAGTTGCCGTTGCAGAACGACACGACGGTTCCGCCCGCCAGGCCCGGCACCTGGGCAAGCTGTTCCGGCCCGCCAATGCTTTCCACGCGGCAGCCGATCCCTTCGCACCGCCGGCGCCAGGCCGCATCGATCCGCCAGGTGGGTACGATCGTGACGCCGGCGCCGCCGCGCCGCCAGAGCCGTAGCGTGTGCCACAACTCCGTATCCGCCCCGCCGTAGAAGCTCGGCGCACCGAGGACGAACACGGAGAGATCGGTTTGAGGTTCAAGTAGGGGATACATGGCGATAGTTGTCGGGGTTCGGGGTTCGGGGTTCAGGGTTCAGGGTTCGGGGGTGTGCCCGCGAACGATTTCGGCCCCAGAGTCCGGCCGCCCGTTTCGGCAAGCCGGCGTCTAATGCGGTCGTATCTGTGTACGCCTGTTTCGTAATACGCCCACACCATAGCATGTTCCCGCGATTATTCAATACATTTTTTGAACACCCCCGATGGGGTGTTGTGGCCATGCCCCGAAAATTCTTCGCCAGGTGTTCAAAAAATGTATTGAATTAAATCTGAAATCTGCTATAAGGGAATCGTGAAGAATGTGACGTTCTTCACGACCGACCATTCGATCGTACCTACGGGTATCAAGAAGAGCTGGGCCGGCTGAGGCTTGACCGGCGAACGGTTCACGCGGAAACGCGGCCGAACCATCGCCAAGCGAACCTCGATCGGAGCCCGGTATCATGAAGGGGCCCGTCCCTGGAGGATTCTCCAGCGGCGGGCCCCTTTTTCTATGCGCGCCTCTTGGAGTGCGGCGATTCATCGCCGCTTTCTCTTCCCGGGCAGCAACCACACCTACCGATTGCCGGCGAGCGTCGCTTTTCGCTCCGCGAACAGACGCTCGTTGCTTTCGTGCGCTTCAACATCCCATTTCACTACCCCAAGGAGCATTCCCATGCCCAACCCCGACCCGGCACCGATCCAGGTGTCAAACCACCCGCCGGCCGTTCCGCCACCTGGCCACTTTGAACCACAGGATGGAACCGAAGTCGCTTCGAGCGTCCATTCCAGCGGTGCGGCAGCACCAACCGGCAGTGGCCCTGGCCACCCGCCTTCCCTGGTCCGCCAGGCCTGGAACCTGGCCACGTCGCTGGCCGACTTCGTAGCCGACGGCTGCAAGACGGTCACCGCGGAGCAATACCGCCAGCGGCTGGAGATCTGCGACGGCTGCCCCCATCGCCGCAACAACCGCTGCATGAAGTGCGGCTGCCGCCTCTCGCTCAAGGCCCAAGGCCGAGCCTTCAAGTGCCCCGAAGGCAAGTGGCCGGCCGCGGTCTGCAACCAAGAAAAGTAGCAGGCACGCTCCGTCGTGCCGTCCGCCAAGCAAACAAAAGAAGTGGCCGTCACGAAAAGTAGCAGGCACGCTCCGCCGTGCCGTCCGCCAAGCAGACAAAAGAAGTGGCCACCACGCTCCGTCGTGACGAGCCCTCTTGGACGGCGACGCCCCGTCGTTGCGTCCCGTGAACAAGACCGAGCGTTTCAACTCGTACCCCAGCTCAACAACTATTCAGGAGAAACATGCGATGACATACAACTACCCAGCCCCTTGCTGTTGCTGTGACAAGACTTGTGCCGTCTTCAGCGACGACTTTGACGAGGAGGCGTCGACGACGCTCAACGCCAATTGGAGCGAAGAATCGGGCGATTGGGTATATACGGGCACCGATTGCCTTCGAGAAAACGGCACGCCAGGCGCGTGCCTGTTGGCCACAGCAGTCTGCGACAACCGAGAGAACGCAGCCTCGTGCATCATTCGAGGAGTGGCGGTAGGCGACAAGATCCGTCTCATCGTCAACGCCGTGGACGCAAACAACTACTTCTTCGCCGAGGTGGAACAGAAGTTGAACTGTACGGGGATACGCCTCTACCGCAGAAAGAACGGAAGCAACACCTTGCTCCAGGAATACGAGGTGGAGCCCCCGATGGACTCGACGGAGCAAATCGTCGGCGTCTGCATCACCGACGAAACCTTCTCTCTCAACCTTCCTCCCTCGCCGTTCTCTGTGGCCACGTTTGCATTCGACTGCAATCCCGAACTGTTCATGACCGGGAAGAGGGGCGGCTTGGGAAACGGCGGGACGAGTGCCCTCGAGTTCTCGAACTTCAGCTTCGGAAATGCCTACCCGGAAACCACTCATTGCTGCGCCTTTCAGTGCATGTGCGAAGGCCTCTGCATACCGCGCAGGCTGTTGGCAACGATGTCGGCGGGAGGAGGGTGTGCAAGCCTCGACGGTACCACCTTCTACTTGGACTACCTGGCCGGCGCCGATACCTGGGTCAGCGACCGCAACGCGAATACTCCCGCATGCCTGACGAACGGGATGTGGGAATTCTCGTGTTTTCCCGACGGCAACTGCATCACCGGTGAATCCAAGACGTTTGGCCTGGTCATCCGGAACAGAGCCGACGGGAGCTGTTACAACCCCGACGGAGGAGAGTGCGGCTTCTCGGTGGCGGGTTCGGTTTGGGAGGCCTGCTATAGCTGCAATCCCTTCGTGGTTGCGTTCCCGGTGGTCTCCTATCCTCCCTTCGAGCCGCCGCTGGTCGAGGAGGACGACGAGTGCGACTGCTGCGATTTCTATGCCGGCGGATGGTGGCAAGTGACCGTCACGGTGCCATCCCCGTAAGTACTTCCCAAGCAGAAGGTGCGTCAAGAGCGCAACCCACACAAGTACAGCTTCGGACGCACCGAGTCTATTTCAAAATCTCGACTCCATCACTTCCAACCATAGGAACAAAACCCATGTCTACCACCTGCAATAACTGCGAATGCATCTGCGTCACCCCGCTCGACTGCGGTCACTGCGGCTGTGATACCGCCCCGCCCATCTGCAAGCTCACGGTTTCGCCTGTGCCCTCGTGCCTCTACCGGACCGAAAGGCTCGTCTCTACCAAGAAGCTGCCGTTGTTCCAACGTACAGACTACGACTTCGGCGCCGGCCCCAACATGCTCAACTCCGCCTGGCCCTGGATTTGCGATACCAACCAGGAGGCGGACTCGCGCCGCGTCATCGTCAACATCCCGCCCATGGCCCCGCTGTGGTTCAAGTGGAACGCGACGACCGGCGAGTACGAAGGAGAAGGCCCGGCAAAGGACTGGACCCTCACCTACGGCAGTTGGACCCTCACCTCGCCCGACGGCGAGATCTGGCAGTTCACCGGCTTCGAAGACGACGAGCCCAGGGGCCGCTTCGTCCGCTACACCTCGCCCGCCGGAACCGGCTACGAGGTCTACGACCCGGCTTATCGCGACGATCCCGGCAATCCCGCCGCCTACCCCTACACCGACGGCGCCCACATCAAGGGAATCGTGGCTACCTATCAAGACGGCGCCCAGACCGTCTACCGCTATCTCGACTTCGAATACGCGGTCGACGCTGCCGACAACGAGCACCTCCAGTCCGCCACAGTCCGTCGCAAAGCAAGTCCCCTTGAAGACATTGAGCGGATCCTGTTCAGCTATCGCACCTTGGAGATCGGCTCCAGCGAGTCGGCTCAAACCCTCTACAGCCTCAAGTCGATCACCCGGCAGATCTACGAAGACAGCGCCTGGGTCTCTGTCGGCCAGACCTTCACCAAGCACTACGGCGAGTCGGACGCCAACGGCAGCGCCAACGCGCCCAAGTACGACTTCGACGAAGAGGCCTACCAGCGACTCATGGCCGATCCCGAAGTCAGCGATCCCGACACCGCCTCCGAAGCCAAGCTGGCCCAGTACGCCACCACCTACTTCGAATACGACTCCGAAGGCCGCGTCTCCAAACGCCGGTCGGCCGACGGCGTCGAAACCACCTACGCCTACACCGGCGGCACCGGCAGCGAAACCAACCGAAACGCCTTCGCCGGCAAGGTGGTCGAAACCCGCGGCAACTGCGCCGTCCAGGTGACATACAAGAACTTCCACGGGCAGACGCTGCTCTCCGAATCGAAGGAACTGGGCGAAGCCGTCGGCACCCTCAATTTCTACCAGTACGACTCCAACGGCAACCTCACCCTCCACGCCACCCCGTCGGCCCTGGCCGGCTACACAGTAAACGGCAGCACTATCACGCCCGTCTACAAATCGGCGAGCGGCCAGTACAACGTCGGCCTCGTCCACGTCTACACCTACTATACCGAGACGACCACCGGTACCAGCGGCTACGCCGTCGAAGGCTACAAGGAGTACGACCAGGTCAAGCAGGGCCGCGACGGCACGCCCATCAACGTCCGCAAGTACGAGTACACCGAGCACTCGGCCACGGTCGACTTGCCCGGCAGCCAGTCGAGCTCCTCGTCGAGCAGCAGCTCGGCCGGCGATACGATCGAGCTGACCGTCTTTCCCGTCGCCAAGCAGATCGCCTACCCCAACGAAAACGGCTCCTCGCCCATCGAAACGTCCTACGCCTACACCTGGTACGCCGACTCGGTCCAGATGGAGCAGCGCACCACCACCCTGCCGGCCGTCAGCGCCGGCCAGAACGGCTCGGGCACCTCGGCCACGCGGGTCGAACGGTTCGACGAACTCGGCCGGCTCGTGTGGACGAAAGACGAACGGGGCTATATTTCGTACAGAGAATATGACCTCGCCTCGGGCAATGTGACGCAGTCTATCCAAGACGTCGACGATACCCAGCTCACCGTCCCTAGCGGCTGGTCCACCCCGGCCGATGGCGGCAAGCACCTGGTGACCGACTTCGAGTACGACAATCTCGACCGCCTCACCCAGACCCTCGGCCCGGCCCATGACGTCCAGGGCACGACCGTCCGCACGGCCTCGTGGACCGTCACCAAGACGGCCGACCGCGAAACCCGCAGCGCCCAAGGCTACGCCGTGAGCGACGGCCAGGGCGGCTACAACTACACGCTGGTGAATCCGGTGCAGATCGAGAAACGCAACGCCACGGGCACCCGCAGCGAATCGATCTCGGCCGTCCGCGCCTCGACCAGCGGCAAGCTGACCGCTTCCGACACCTTCGCCCAATCGAGCTACACCCGCTGGTCGGTGAGTCTCTCCAACAACACCGGCCAACTGACGGCCACGCGGGTCTATCACACCATCCCCGCCTCGGGCGACGGCAGCTCGGGCACCAACTACGACGAATCGACCTTCGGCTACGATGGCCTCGGCCGGCAGAACAAGTCGGTCACTCCCGGCGGCACGATCCGCCGTACCGTGTTCGACGCCCGGGGCCAGGCCGTGGCCGACTACGTGGGCACGAACGACTCCAGCGCGACCGACGCCGACCCCACCGGCGCCGGCGGCGATCCCCACCTGGTGATCTGCACGGGCAGTTCCCCGTCGTCCTCGTCTTCCTCCACGTCGTCCTCCTCCTCGACCACGCCCGACCCGAACAACAACATGGTCCTCGTGGCCGAGCGGGAATACTGCGACGGCGCCGTCGGTTGTTCCTGCGGCGGCGGTGGAGCGGGGCAACTCGTTTCCGAAACCCGCCACGTCGACGCCGCCACCTGGCACACGACCGACTTCGAGTACGACTGGCGCGGCCGCACGTACCGCGTCTACCCGCCGGCCGACGACGCCGGGCGGACCGTCTACACCCAGACGACCTACGACAACCTCGACCGGGCCGTCAAGCAGGAGCGTTACCTGGAGATCTCCGGCAGCGCCGACCGGCTGCTCGCCCGCAGCGAAACCTCCTACGACGATCGCGGCCGCGTTTACCAGACGAAGCGTTATGCCATCGACGTGAGCGATGGCAGCGTGGGCAACTCGCTCGTCAGCAACACCTGGTACGACGCCGCCGGCCATGCGATCAAGCAGCAGCCCGCCGGCAGGCAGGCCTTCACCAAAACGGTTTTTGATTCGCTCGGCCGGGCGGTCAAGCAGTACGTGGGTTACGACACCGACGAAACGGCCTACGCCGACGCCTCGAGCGTCAGTGACGACACCATCGTCGAACAGTTCGAAATCACGTACGACGACGCGGGCAGCGTCCTGCAAACCACCACCCGCCAGCGTTTCCACAACGCCACGGGCACGGGCGAACTGACCACTCCCTCCGGTAGCCACCCCAAAGCCCGCGTCACTTACGCGGCCATGTACCACGACGAAATCGGTCGCCAGGTCGCCGTGGCCAACTACGGCACTTACGGTGGTGCCGCCTTCAGTCGTGCGTCCGTCGTGCCCAGCCGAACCGACACGATCCTCGTCACCTCGACCGAGTACAACGACGCCGGCCAGGCCTACAAGACCATCGACCCCGCCGGGCGTGAGGACCGGCAAGTCTTCGACGACGCAGGCCGAGTGGTCAAGGCGA
>JAAYAY010000349.1 GCA_012719125.1 Planctomycetaceae bacterium
CATGCCACGCTCGTCGTCGTGAACGCTGTGACCGGCCACCCACAAAGACAACTGCTCAAACTCGGTCATGACACTGTTCGTGATACATCTTCACCAAGTCGTCGTCGCGAAAGTCGTTCACCTGCGTTTCGCAGACCACGACCATGTCACCGGCCCCAAAGCCGCCGCCGCAACCATCGCAGCGCGCGTCCTGGCAGGGATCGTACAGGCGTTCGCACGGCACGCGTTTCTGGCGCATCTTCCTTGGGTACTTCGGCCTTCTTGCCATAGAGAAACTCCACCTCCACGTTGCCCGACAACATCTGAGTCATCGCCACGCGAACACCGGCGCGGAAGCCGATGCCGAGCAGGTCGTCGCTGGACAGCGCCACCACCTCCATCAACTGCGTGTCGGTTGCGGAATCGACCACCGTTTCCCCAAACTCGGTCCAGAGGATCTCCGAGAACTCTTGCAGCACCCCGTCCAGCTTGTCGCTTCGCACTACGTGCAACCCTGTCACGTCAAACCTCCTTGTCTCGCGTGGAATCAAAATGCGATCGAGTCGTCGGTGGGCGGAGGCCCGAAGTCATCGTCCCATCCGGGCTCTCGTTGTCCTTGTGGCGGCGGAGCCTGCGGCTGGCCCTGCGCAGCCTGCTGCTGCGGGGGCTGCTGTCGGCCACCGTTGCCCTGCTGTTGGCCCTGATTGCCGCTCGGCAGGAACTGGAACCCCGTCAATACCACCCGATGTCGGCTCCGTTTCGTGCCGTCCTTCGCGGTCCACTGGTCGAACTCAAGCGATCCGGTAATCAATATGGGGTCGCCTTTCTTGAAATACTTGTTGACCGTATCGGCCATGCCCCCGAACGCCCGCACGTCCACGAAAAGCACTTTCTCTTGCTTTTGGCCATCCTTGGACTTCCACACACGATTCGACGCCAGAGCCGTATCCGTAACCGCCGTACCGCTTGGGGTATAGCTCAACTGCGGGTCTCTGGTCAGCCGCCCAAACAGCACAATTACATTCGTGTCACTCATGCTTCACTCCTTAACACTTGTCTCAAAACAATACCTGGCCTTGCGATGCGTCGCGATGTCAAGCCGAGCCCAGTCACGCCTCACACCGCCCTGTCTGGCTCTATGCGTCGCCGCCACCACGTCTTGTCCGGGGGTGGAACGAAGAACCCATTTCGGTCACTCCAATCGAAGATGTTCTCTATCCACTCCGTGCAGTCCTTGACGCTCATGCCCGTCTTGCTCAGGATGAATCGCACGTCGCCCATCTTCTTGACCAACCACTGCTCGCCCGCCTGGGTCTTGCAGAGCAACTCCGCCTCCCACAGCGACACGTGCATCTCGCGGGCAACCGTCGGGAACACCACCCCATGCAGGTAACGCATCTGCTGTCGGCTGATTTCGCGCTTCTCATCGAACTTTTCGACACGCACCACAAACCGCCGGTGTTTCGCGCACGCCTTGTGGATCGCCGGCCAGTCCGTGGCCGGCTGTCCGTCTATCGTTTCGCCGTAGAAGTCCATCCGTGAACCTCAAAAAACTTCCCTTGCCTTGCGTCGCGTAGCCGCGCCAGGCCCTGCCAGGCCATGCCGCGCCAAGCCATGCCACGCCGCGCTATTTCTGATTCTTCTCCCGCAGAGCCTTCTCGATGTCGTCCACGTGATACACTCGCCTTACCCACGTTGCGCGTAACAGAGAGCACAATGCACAGAACGCCAACAAGCACACGAGCAACACAGCACACATCACCATTCCAGCACCCCCTTCTCTCTCCATTTGATAACCTACTGCTTTGGCCCAAGCCCCCTTAACAGGAGAATCTGTCGCTCTTCGAGCATCATCGCGATGAACGCCTCGACCAGCGTCGCCATCTTCGCGATGTACGACTGGTCGCGGCACACCCTGACAATCAACGGCTCCATCTCGGGGTGGTAGCTGATGAAGTCGCACCACTCGCGGCCCGTCACCCACAGACACCCCTGGACTTGCGGGATGTAGGCGGTAGGCAGCTTCGCGTCGATCAGGTAGGAAACATGAACACCAGGACTTGGACACTTGATCTCGATCAGGCCGTCGTCGCCCACCAGTCCATCCGGCGAACAC
>JAAYAY010000029.1 GCA_012719125.1 Planctomycetaceae bacterium
ACACGGCCGAGACCCCCTTGAGGGCGTCGTACGCGAGCCAGGTGAAGCCGCCGTCGTTAACCCCGCCGGGCGACCAACTGGTGCCCCAGGAATTGGCAATGCGGAAGGCGCCCTTCTCGCCGCTGTCAACTGAACCGTTGCTGTTGACGTCGACCCAAATGCTGTCGTCGTAGCCCACCACGGCCATCACATGGCCGCCCTCGGTTCCGTTGACCCAGTAGGCTGCCTTCTTGCCGACGGCGTAATCGTCGTCGGTCGTGCTCGGGTCGTTGCCGATCGTCCTGTATTGCCAACTGTTGATGTAGGTGCTGTAGTTGAGGAGGTAGCCGTTGGCCAGCAGGGTCTTGACCCGTTGCATTCCGTCGGTGCTGGCGACATCGGACACGTAGCCCATGTCATTGGGCCGATACTGGATTGCGTTGCGCCATATCTGCGGGTTGTCGTAGACCCACTCGCGGTAGTTCAACGGGCTTGTGCTGCCTGAATAGGGAACTTCGGCCCAAGTGGGGGCACCGTGGTCGGCCAGCACGCTCATCACCTCGAGGAGGTTCGCCCCGCCGTCGACGCCGTCGTTGACCATGTTGTAGGTCCACTTGGGCGAGAACTTGGTCGTGTTGTCGGCCGGATTGCTGGCGTCCCAGCCGCGAGCCATGGCGGTCATGTAGGTCAGCGTGTAGTAGGTCGCGCTGAACGGCACGCACGAGCCCAGGCCGCCCTGGTCGCGAATCCCGGGGAAATACTGCAGGGTGCTGTTGTCGACCGATTTGGGGAGCAGGCTGCCGGGGCCGTAGAGCCCCATCGCAGCCATCTCGGTATCGGCGGCGAGCAGACTGGAACCAAGCAGATCGTTTTGGGACGCGGCCGGCCGGGACTGCTGCTGCTCGAGCCGCTCCAAGCCCAGTTCGTTGAGCTTCACCTCGGAGGTCTGAATCAGGTTCTCTCGCTTCCAGAGAAGCTGTTCGTCGGTCGGATCGAGCGAGCCGGTGCGATGTTCCAGCCGGGGCCCGTAGGGCATCGTGGGTGCTTCCCTTACGAGCTTTCGGATGGGGGCGGCGATGCGAGCGGCCGATTGCTGGGCCATAGGCGATGCACTGTAGACGCCTAGTCCGGCCGGGTGGTCGTTCTTCAGAAGAGCGACCTGGGCCGATTCGGCCTGAGCATGAAACTCGCGGCCCGCGCCGAGGCCGCCGACGCTCAACAGGCAGCGATGTTCGAGGCACTCGAAATGCTGCTGGCGAACTCGCGGCGACTTGGCAGGCTTGCCCGGCGAGCGATTGAATAGACGGGAGAAGCGAATCGCACCGGCGCACGAGCGCACGGCAGCACGCAAACGCTTGGGGTAAGGAGTATTCATCTTGTCTCGTAGTTCGCGAGCGGTGAGGATCTGCTCTAGTCATCCATCACGTGGTATGCCGCTGCTCAGCGAAGCAATCCGTGCCTGACCCGTGTTGCCACTTCCAGGTTCCGAGACAGTCGATTACGGCGCAAGGACTATGCCGCATTTGTGGAAGAGAATCTGTGTTGTCACCCCCGTGACCGATCGTCGACGGCCCGCCGGCTCACGACGGGCCAGCTTCCAAAATAACCGATGAAGACTCATTCTGCACGCCCAACGCGGGCTGATTCGGTGCGATTTAACAAGAATTCTGCGAGTTTCTGCTGTTCGAAAGCCGGGTCTGTATGGAGCCGCCGGCAAAGCCTAAGGATCGCAGAGGAAATGAGTGTCGCCTTTCGCTCCGCGAAAGTGGCGCTGCTTTCGCGGAGCGAAAGGCGACAATACGACAGTTATTGATTCGACGGTGCCAAGGGTCGACCGACAAATTGACTCTCCGGTTGGAAAGGGAAAAACAAGGCTGGAGGCCGGAGACTGGAGACCGAAGGGCTGAAAACATAGGCATTTGCAGTACATCGGAATCGGCTTGCCCTCTATCGGCTCGCGTTGCATCCAAACCTGCAGCCTACAGTCTCCGGCCTCCCGCCTTGGCCCCGCAACCAGCAATAGGAAGGTCGAGGTGGCGGTTTCGTTCGTCCAATCCGTGCCCCGCTGCCTGCTCCGCGCGTGGGGTATACTTTAGTAGAATGGGGATTGAGTTGACAATCGTCGCCCTCACTGGCCCGGGGCGGGCATGGCACACGAAATTGCGAAGCTGATTCTGGAGCACGCCGGAACGTTCCTGGAGCGGGAAGAGGCGATTCGCACGGCCATGTCGCTCGGTATGCCGCTTCACCAAATCGAGGAATATCTGGACTGGATCGATCATCACCGGCCGTTGCTACAGGATGGGAAGGCTGCCGAGGATGGTGGCACCTCAGATGCCAAGCAGGGGTGACTGCGTCGTGGGCGAGCATGGTCTCTTGACCGACCCACTGGACAAAAAAGGCCACCTGCTTTTAGCGGTGGCCCTTTCGTATCTTGTTGTCACAAACGCCGTCCCCCGGCGTGGTTGGGTAAGGCTACTTCCGGCGTCGAATCTGCGAGCCAGCCAAGGTGAGACCACCGAGGAGCGACCAGATGGCCAGGGTGGCCGGCTCTGGAACATTGGGCGAAGAATCATCGGTCACACGCCCGACCAAATCCTGCACATTACCGTCAACCATCACCAACACACGAATGTCACCAATGTAATCCTGACCTGCCCATGTTGCAGGCCCGCTAACCGGGTTCCAAGCAGCAGCAAAACTAGTCAACCCGTAGCCAAGGTTATCCAACGCCGTCTTTTCACTGCTTGTTAACGTCCACCAAGAATTAGCGGTGCCGACTTGAGTAAACAGCCCAACGTCGAATCCACCAACCGTAGCCAGGCCGTCGGTCATACTTGCCCACATTGCCTTCTGCAAAAGCCCCAGATTGGCTTTTGTGAAACTGCCCAGCGTAGAACCATTCCACGTGGCGGTTCCTACCGCGTTCAGAAACTTGTCGTAGACCCAGGCTCCATATCCGGTCAGATACCGCTTCGGAGCTGTGAGCTCAGTGAACGTCTGGATCTTCTGGACCTCATAGGCATTAGTCGTTGGGCTAAAGTACTCATTCCTCTGAACGCAGAACGTCCAAAAAACCTCTCCCCCAGAGATCGGGTTACTTGGCTGATCAGGGACCACTTGCGTCATCAAGAACGGGCCGCCATTGTTACCGGCATCAACCAGATTATCGATCCGGTATTCCTGGCCGGTGTCTATCGCAGCAGAAGCCGGCTGGGCCAGCAGGCCAGCCAAGGCTACGACCAACATGAGAATTAACGCTTTTTTCATAATGCACCTCACTGAGTTGAGAGTTTGCTTATCCCGCGCCCCTGAGCAATCGGGAAACCTTTCGATCTTCACTAACCTATAGGCCGCCGAGGCCTTGATCCTGACATGGAAAATCCGAGTTTTCTGAGAATTTCCGAAATTCCCTTGTGGCTGTGTCTTCGAGTCTCCTTCCGTCTTCTGGGCAGCGACTTGTGATAGAGACTATAACCTCTTGCCTCAAAATGCCTTGCGGCAATTGTGGGCCGATTCTAACGATCAATGACGTGGTAGATGGCCTGGCGGTCGGCATCGGACCAGCGGCCCCGCCTGCGCCGGCGAGCGGCAGCGACGCCCGCGGCTCCGGCACCGAAGATCGACCAGATGGCCAGGGTGGCGGGCTCGGGGACGGCGCCGGTGCCGTCGTAATTGGCTGAATTGTAGGCGACGTTGTCAAACTCGAACGCGTATTCCGAGGAGCTTGCCACGACCTTGTTGAACGGGACCGTCGAGTCAATGTTCACATAGACCGTCCCATAGAGGCCCTGGTCACCGTTAGGATTCGCCAAGACCTGAGCCCCGGTTATTGACCCAACAAGAGTGCTGCCGCTGAAGAACTCCAACGTGTTGTAGCTGTCGACGGAGCCCCACAATAATCCCAGATACTTCTGGTAAGCGGTAAAAGTCAAGGTTACCGCGGCGTCGGGATACGATCCGCCTTCCTTTCCGCTCGTCAGATAAGGAGTCTTATCCACGCCGGAGACCGTGTTATCGCCAAAAAGGACTCCGTTGCTGCTTGAGAGGTACGGAGCAGCGTAGAGTCCAGATGCACTACCAGAGACGACGGCGGCGTCGGGCTTGAGGCCCACAGTGATGTAGTCTGCGTTGGTTGTGTCATAAGCCAAATCGCCACTAAGGAAATCGAAGTTCACGTACTTGACCCCCGGCGCGGTCGATGGCTGACCACCTACGGCCGACACGATGGTGAGGGCGGCGTTTGCTGAAACACATTGGCTCAAGGCGACTGCAAACGCGACTATGGCGACAATACGCAGTTTCATGACTTTCTCCCTACGACTCGTTCCAGGATGACTTCTCAACAGCGGAAGATCTTCTTCCATCATCTGCAGACCTATAGGCCGCCGAGACCCCATTCCTGACACAGGAATTCGCAGAAAACCCAAAAAATCACTATAATCAACCCGTTTAGGGGGGGCATGCCTGGCCCCTCGAATGACAAGCCTGCGGGGGGCACACGCCGAGGCAACCGGCATTTGGATCACCCAAGAGGCAACGCGAGCCGGCAGGGAAGCAGCTGCCGGCCGGCGTGATTGTGTTTGAGTTCGGCCTCAGGACTGGGCCGGGAGCGGCTTGTGGCACGTGGTCGTCTTTGGCTCTGCGAAAAGGCGCTTGTTCGCGGAGCGAACCACGACGTTGCTCAGGCGCCGTGGCGATCGATCACGTTGTGGATCGCCTACCGCTCGGGATCGGACCAGCGGCCCCGCCTGCGGCGGCGGATCGCGTCCGCGGCGGCCGCACCCGCACCGAACAACGACCAGATGGCCAGGGTGGCGGGCTCGGGGACCGCTGGGGCGGCCATTCGGTCCTCATCGGCGCAGAGGAGAACTTCACCCCGCTGGGCGGGTCTCTGCCAGTCGCTGGCGGCGAGAGCGACCAGTTCCACGGGTTTCGCGGCCGTGGCATTCTGGTCGAAGGCAGAGACGACGTCGCCCGAGGTGTCGTTGACGGTAATCGCGCCGTGGGCGACTGGGGTCGTTGCCAGGGCTGCGGCGTCTCAATTACGTTGTCCCGGCGTGTCACGTTATCTGGCAGAGACTGGCCCAATCTGGCTCATTTTGATTGTCCCTTATCCCGCCCCAAACCCAGCCCAATACCCCGCCCTGTATCTCTAAATTGAACCCCGCCCTTACCTGGCCTCTCAAAGGCCACGTTCCGAGCCGGACAAGCAACTTGAAACATTTGACCAGCTTTTCGGCCAAATAACGGGAGACCATGGGCCAAATAGCGTTGGACTTAGCAGGGCTGCCAGGACGATGATCAGTGCAAGTCGATTCATGATATCGCTCGATGCTAGAGGCCGAATTCTCCATTCTTCTACTACCCTAAAGGCTGCCGAGGCCGCATTCCTGACATTGGAATGTGAAAAGAGTTGGAAAGATCAAAAGAATTGGGCTGGCCCCCCACTCTTCGGATGGTGGGGTCGGCGATCCACCCAAGAAACAGCGCGAGCCGGCAGGGAAGCGGTTGCAGGTTTCATAGGATTTCCCTCGTTTTGTATTGGTTTTCCAGCTCAGATTGCACCGTGAGAAAAGGGCTCTATCCAAAATCTGGTAACCTAAGGCCGCCGAAGGGGCGATCCTGACACGGAAAACTCGATTAATCCTCAAGAACGGGAAAATCAACTCTTGTGGGTGGGTTTTACTGGCGTTTGAATGACCTGTTCGGGTGCTAATTCACAAAACCTGCATAGGCAATGTGACCTACTAAAGAGGGGGGCTGTGGTGTCCGTAAGCCGGCTGGCTTACATTTAGCGCGACAGACAGGTCTTCGATCAAATCGGGAGGGCACCCCTTGAAACCGCGCCAACCAGGGAGAAAAAAGCTAGGCTTCCAGGTAGCACGGCAAACGCACTTTCTCCTCTTCGAAGCAGGTTCTGTGATGTCAGCCCGGGCAACTGTCGGCGATCTCTTGGGCAAACTCCTCTTCCAGCACGTTGAAACAGCCGATTCCAGGCGTCGTTCGGCCCGAGTGGGCGGGAGCCGAGCGATGCGGCTCGAAGCCCTCGAAACTCGAAACCTGCTGAGTGTGAGCGGGACGGGAGACGACGAACCGTTCGGCACGGGCTCGCTTGAGCTGGGCGAAGCCGACCTCGTCTGGAAAGCGGAGAATCTGGCAGCCGCCAGCGACGTGCTGCTCAACGAACTTGGGCTGGAACGAGTCAATTCAGCGAGAGCTGAGCTCGGCCTGGCGCCGCTCAGCGAGCAGGAAGTCGCGATCGCCCCGCTGGGCGAAGAGGTCGTGGATGCCTTGCTGGATCAGACTGCCGGGGGCGCGGGGGGGGAACTGCTGGACATGGCCGGGGTGCAGGGCGTTTTGCCTTCGGCGGTGGACAACAGCACCTTGCAGTATTTCCCGGGCATTCGCAACCAGGGGAGCCTGGGCTCGTGCGTGCCGTTCAGCGTGACCTACTACACGCTCACGCACATGACGGCCATGGCCCGGGGCTGGGATGTGACCAACCCGAGCGACAATACGAACAAGTTCTCGCCCAAGTGGACCTACAACATGGTCAACGACGGGGTCGACGGCGGGGCGAACATCGTCGAGGTGATGAGCGTGCTGGCCGACCACGGTGCCCCCACTTGGGCCGAGATGCCCTACGACAGCAACTTTCGCCAGTGGGTTTATAACGACGCGAGCGTGTGGCGCGACGCCATCCAGTACCGCCCGAACGACATGGGATACGTGAGCAACGTGGGCGCGACGGTGGGCCTGGAACAGGTGAAGACGCTGCTGGCCAACGGCTACCTCTTGAACTACAGCACTTACATCAACAGTTGGCAATACAAGACGATCGGCAACGACCCGAGCACGACCGACGACGACTACGCGGTCGGCAAGAAGGCAGCCTACTGGGTCAACGGCACTAACGGCGGCCACGTGATGACCGTGGTGGGTTACGACGACAGCATCTGGGTCGACATCAACAGCAACGGCACGATCGACAGCGGCGAGAAGGGCGCCTTCCGCATTGCCAATTCCTGGGGCACCAGTTGGTCGCCCGGCGGGGTTAACGACGGCGGCTTCACCTGGCTCGCGTACGACGCCCTCAAGGGGGTCTCGGCCGTGT
>JAAYAY010000350.1 GCA_012719125.1 Planctomycetaceae bacterium
AACGGACGTGCGTGTTCCTTGGCTGGGCCGAAAACGCCTCCAATTCCAGTTCGGATGAACCTATCGTGCCCCATGGTGTTAAGGGCTAAACTAACGTCGACCCGCGGCCCCGTGCGACCCAAAATGTTAGGCCCAACCTGCGCTGTGGGAATCCAGGCTAGCACCAGTTTCGAGTTGCGCGCGGCGGTTTTGCCGATCTTCAAGCAGCGTCGGTACGGCAATTTCGGCAATCATCGAGCGGCCTGTTGCACGGGGTGCTCGGAGACGCCGGCTGCCAGGAAGGGCCTGCCGCCCGGCATTTTAACCGAGATCGCCGAAAAAACCCAGAAGAGTGTTCACAGCTTGCGGCGAGCGTTTGTCGCGATGCCGCTTGTCGGCCACGGGTTCTATTGATGTCTGCATTGAAAATGCTCACGGCTCACCCGCGGAAGGCTGTGAAAAGCCGGGCTTCCGTTGGTCGCCCTCGTCCATTGGCTATGCAGCCGTCAATAGCAGCCCGGTGGGGGTTCAGCTCACGCGGATTCGCTGTTCGAGTTGCTGGATGGCGTCGGAGACGGTGCGCGAGTGCTCGGGAAGATTCAGGACGGCGTCGTCGGCGATCCAGCGGTCGACCCGCTTCTGGGCGGAGACGACGGTGCTGTGGCTGCGGTGTCCGAAGTAGTGCCCGATCTCGGAAAGGGCGGCCCGGGTGTATTTTCGGGCGAGCCACATGGCGAGCATGCGGGGGTGGCTGACGGCCTTGGCCTTGCGGTCCGATTGGAGCGACTTGGGCTCCAGGCCGAAGGTATCGCAGACGGCCTTCTCGATATCGGCCAGGCGGATGACGCGGCTCCCGTCGCGGATCATTTCGGCGAGCGCTTCCTGGGCCATAGTGAGGGTGACGGACCTGCCGTCGACACGGCTCAAGGCGTGGAGACGGCAGAGCGCGCCGGACAACTCCCGGGCATGATTGGTCAGGCGTGCGGCGACGAATTCGCTGATCTCGGGGGCGAGGGTCATGCCCATCTTCTGTGCCATGCGGGAGAGGATCCCCAGACGCGTCGGGTAGTCGGCCGGTTCGATCCGGCAGGCCATGCCGGCTTCCAGGCGGGAGAGGAGTTCGCCGCCCAGGGCCCGCAGGTCGTTGGGGGCCCGATCGGCGGCAAAGACAATCTGGCGCCGCCGCCGGATCAGGGCGTCGATGGTGTAGAGCAGTTCGACGAGCGTGGCCCGCTTGCCGCAGAAGAAGTGAAGATCGTCGACGGCCAGCAATCCCAGACCGCGGTACTTTGCCCGGAAGCTGGGCAAGCCGCCGCCTCGCAGGGCCTGGAGGAACTCGGAGGTAAACTGCTCGGCCGAGAGATAGACGGCCGACAGGTCGCGATTGGCACGCCGGGTCTCGGTGCAGATTGCCTGAAGGAGATGGGTTTTTCCGACGCTGGTGGGTCCGTAGATCAACAGGGGAGAAAACTCGCCGGGCTGCCCGGCCACCATCTCTGCAGCAGCCCGAGCGAGTTTGTTGGTTTGTCCGCCGACGAACGAGCGGAAGTCGATCGGCGTCTCTCGGCGATGACGACCGTTCCCGTTCGAGGCTTGCGGTCCGGGCGTGTACTCGGAGTGTTGAACCAAGCTGAGCGTAGCAGGTGTGTCTGCTGTGGGCGTGGCGAACTCGGCCTTCGGCGTAGGCTCGCGTTGCGGAAGGGACGCAGGTTGCAGCTCAGCAGGAGAAGCGGTGACGACGAAGGAAACAGGCGCGGCGGGACCGAGTATCTCCTGGCAGGCCGCCTCGATCGGCTGGCGGAAGTTCGCGCGCAACCAGTCCCGCAGGAACTCGCTTGAAGCGGCAACGGTCAAGACGCCATCGACGACTTCGAGCTGGGTTCTTCCGCCAAACCACAGTTCGAATCGATCTTGTCCGACCCTGCCAGCCAATGCGGTTCGTAGGGCTGACACGATGTCCATATCGTCCTTGGTCACTTCCAAGGCGCCTCCGGCGCGCACCTTCTCCGCTCAACACACACTTCCATCAGTGCAGATATTGTCCCCCGAAGCACCAGGCCCTATGGGCCCCGAACCGGTTGATCGCTCGGGCCTCCCCTTGGAGGCCAAGCGATTGAGGGTTCGCAACCTGGGAGACCGCGGAAAAGGAGCCGCGATCTTCGACGGATAGGAGCCGGTCGAAGGGTCGCCGACGAACGCGGCCCAAGGGTGGGCAGACGCCCGCTTGGAAGGACCCTTTTCGCAGCTCGAAGAGCCGTCTCGCTCCATTTGTCTCAATCAACGAGAAGTTGATTTTAGCGGTGCTAGCGCTGCTGTCAAACAGCCCTTGAGGTTGCCCCGAAGAGAAATTCTGAACCGTTTTCAAACAGGCCGGAATCCGCGGAAGAATCGCCGTATCCGCTCGCCGAAAAACCCAGAAAATCCTCCAACATTCACTGCGGCGGGACGTGGATAACCTGTCGAGAATGCGGACTCACGCGAGGGCCAAGCCGCCGACTGGCCTCGGTAACCTGTTTGCAGAAAAGCGGTTGCGATGAGGCCCCGGCGCTCGCTTGATTCGTTTGGCCGGAGGCGACGGGAATTGTCGGCAGGACGGACGCGTTGCTGTGAGGAAGGACCATCGAATGGCATATTGGGAAGATTGTGTGAAGTTTGCGGGCTGGTCTGCCGATATCCGCACAACACGTCGGGATCTACGGAGAGAATCCCGGAAAGAATCGCGACTCCCAAGGCGTTGTGGCAATGGCGAACTTGACACCGGATGTGGCGGCAGAAATCGTCGAGGTGTGTCGCGGCGGAGCGGCCGAGGCAGCCGAGGCGTTGCAGCGGGCGTTGGGGCTCGCGAGCGTATCGATCGCGGTGGGCAAACCCGGCAAGGTAAACATGACTGCCCTGCCGGAGGGGTTTGACGGACCGGGACTGGCGGTAGTGCTGACGACGGGCGGGGTGGGCGCGATTTTCGCTCTGACCGAGGCTTCGGGACTCGTTCCCGAGTGGACGGCGGCCCCGGATCCGACCGGTCAGAGCAAGTTGACCACGCTCGCCCAGGAATTGGGGATGATTCTGCTCCCCGAGCAGTTCATGCCCGACGATTTTCAGGCCGGGCGGGTGAAGAGCCTCCGCGGAGGTCTGGCTCGCGGCGGGATCGCGGACGGCGCGGCGCTCATCCCTCTCGAGATCACCGCGGGCGGCAAGAAGGCCTCTGCGGTTCTTGTTTTCCCGGCTCCGAAGCCCGGCAACGTGGTGGGGACGACCACGGCGGAGGCTCCTGCCGCGAAGCCGGCACCCAAACCTGCCGCGAAACCGGCTCCGAAGCCTGCTGCCAAGCCGGCCGCGAGGTCGAATCCGGCTCCAATGCGAGCACGCACCGTCAGCATCGATCAACTGCCGGCCTATTCGAGGAGCCTGCTGCGGATCAGGGTTCCGGTCGTGGTGACGCTCGCCCACAAGCGGCAGCCGCTCAGCCAGATCATGGAACTTGGGCCGGGCTCGATCATTCAGTTCGACAAGTCCTGCGAGGAGATGCTCGAACTGGACGTGGGCGGACGGTCGGTGGCCACCGGCGAGGCCGTCAAGGTGGGCGACAAGTTCGGCCTGCGGATCAACGCGATCACCATGCCCGAGGAACGCTTCGTACCGATCGGCGGCCCCGATGGGCTGCGAACCCGGCGGCCTCGGTAGCAGTCTGTTGAGAAGGCAGGTACCGGGCGCCGCACGGTTTCTGGGTTTCCGAGCGGTATTCAACTTCAAGCAACCCTGCGGCGCCCGGCACCTACTCATCGCCGTGGTCAAACCGGGCCAAAGCGGGTAAACTGGGGGAACCAGCGGGTTACCGGGCCCCCCGCGTTCCCGGTTCTGTTCGGCAGCCAAGTTCCCGCGTCCCGTCCGAGGTGCCCATGATCCTCTTGGTCGACAACTACGACTCGTTCACCTACAACCTGGTTCAGCGGCTGGGGGAGCTCGATCCGTCGCTCGACTTGCAGGTCTACCGGAACGACAAGATTGACGTGGCCCGGATCGAGGAGCTGGGGCCGACCCATCTGATTATTTCGCCTGGACCGTGCACGCCGAGCGAGGCGGGGATTTCGCTCGAGTGCGCCCGGCATTTCGCCGGTAAGATCCCGGTCATGGGGGTCTGCCTGGGTCACCAGTCGATCGGGCAGGCCTTCGGGGCGGCGATCGTCCGCGCCAACCGGCTCATGCACGGCAAGACCGACATGATCCACCACGACAACAAGGGGCTGTTCGAGGGGCTGGAGAATCCTTTTCGGGCAACCCGCTACCACAGTCTGGTGATCGATCCTCCCACGCTGAGTCCTGAGTTCGAGGTCGCGGCCTGGTCGGAGGAACCGGACGGTTCGCAGGTGATCATGAGCATCCGCCATAAGCAGTACCCGCTGTTCGGCTTGCAGTTCCACCCCGAGAGTTTTCTTACGGACGTCGGCCCGAGGTTGTTGGAGAGGTTTCTGGCCGTATGAGAGTTGTCAGGGTTCGGGGTTCGGGGTCTGGGGTTTGGATTCCCGCCTTCGCGGGAATGACGCGCGGGTTGCGCGTGAGGTTCATGCATAATTCGGCCTAGGTAATCGATGGCGAAGTCTTCCAGGAAAAAGCGGAATGGCGCGGAGCGCTTGCAGGGTTCGCCGTCGAAGGCTGGTGAGGCGAGAACGGGGTTCTGGCGACGGCATCTGACGGGGGCCTTCGGCCAGGCGGGATTGGGAGTCCTGCTGCTGTGGGTGGCATTGCCGCCGGTGGGCTGGTGGCCGTTGGCGTTTGTTGCGCCGTTGAGTTGGATCGTTCTGATCCGCCGCAAGGAATTGCCGGGGAAACGCCCCTATCGCGCGATCTGGCTGGCGGGGTTCCTGTTCTGGCTGGCCGAACTCTATTGGATGACGATGCCCCATCCTTCCACCAGTTTGGGATGGATTGCACTATCGGCCTATCTGGCGATTCTTCTTCCGCTGTTTGTCGGTCTCTCCCGGGTGGCGGTTCACCGGCTGGGCATTTCGGTCGTGGCGGCGGCGCCCGTGGTCTGGACGGGGCTGGAGTTGATCCGCGGGTATTTTTGGGGCGGATTTACCATGGCCAGTCTGGGGCACGTGATCTATCGGTGGACGGCGATGATCCAGACGGCCGATCTGGCGGGCGCTTACGCGGTGGGGTTCGTCGTCATGTTTCTGGCGGCCTGCTCGGGGCGGCAGATTCGTCTGCAGGAAGACGAGCGCCGCCCGTTGTGGCCGGCGGTGGCGGGGCTGCTCATGCTGGGTGCCGCCCTGGCCTATGGCTACGGGCGGATGGCTCAAGCCAAGGAGGAACCGGCCCTTCGCGTGGCGCTGATCCAGGGCTCGACCGACATCACGCTCGACATGGGGTTCGAGAAGAAGAAGGAGATGCACGACGAGCACATGCGGTTGACGCTGGAGACGGTGGCGAAAGACCCGTCGATAGAACTCGTCATGTGGCCCGAATCGACCTTCTTCGACGACATCTTGTCTTACGAGCGAGGCGCGCCCGCACCGTGGTGGTGGCGCGGGACGGAAGAGGACTTCCTTCAACGATTCCCGGCCTACGCCGAGGAGACTCGCCGGCAGGTAGGCGAGGCGGCCCAGGAGGTCGGCGTGCCCATGTTGGTGGGGCTTACGCGGCGGAACTACAAGGCACGGGGCGAAGCGGTTTACAACACGGCGGTGCTCGTCACGAAATCCGACGAACAGAGCAACGACTACGACAAGATGCAGATGTACGACAAGATCCATCTGGTCATGTTCGGCGAGTACTTCCCGCTCTCCGACAAGCTCGAGTTCCTCTACCGGTTCACGCCGGTCAACACGCTGAGTATCGGGCTTCAGGCGGGCAAGAAGCCGGTTGCGTTCGACCTGGACGGGCTCAGCCTGGCGCCGAACATCTGTTACGAAAGCGTGGTGCCCCAGGTGATTCGCCGCCAGGTGACCGAACTGAAGGCCGCGGAAAAGGAACCCGATATTCTGGTCAACCTGACGAATGACGGCTGGTTTTTCGGTTCCAACGCGCTCGACCTGCACATGATCTGCGGGGTGTTTCGGGCGGTGGAGTGCCGCAAGCCGTTTCTGATCGCCGCCAACACGGGCCTTTCCGCCTGGATCGACGGCAACGGCCGGATCCGCAAGGAAGGCCCGCGGCTGGCCACGGGGGCGATCGTTGCCGACGTCTCGAAGGACGAGCGCCGGAGTCTCTACCTGTGGTGGGGCGACCTGCCGGCGGCCCTCTGCTTGCTGTGTTGCGTAGCACTCGCCGCGATCGGCATGGTGAATCGTCCGTGCCGAAGCTCGGTGTGTGGGGCCCAGGGATAATTGGCGTGGAGACGGACGATTGCGGCAGTCGCGGCGGTGCGTGCCGGGAGTGGTGTCGTTCCTGGTTTTCATTGATCGAGGTCGAATGCGGCCCCTGCTGGTGTGGCGTTTTGGTATCTATTCAGCCATCTGAAGTAGCAGAGCTACCGGTCGGAAGGCGGGCAACGTGGGATGAATTGGGAAA
>JAAYAY010000351.1 GCA_012719125.1 Planctomycetaceae bacterium
TATCCTCCATGGCCTCGTCCCGGCCCCAGCCGGGAAGGCGTCCTTTCGGACACACAACACTGTAGGATAGACCCGTTTTCATCGGATTTTCCAGCCTGCTAGCAATGCTGGCTTTTCAGTTTGAGATGGAAGATGATGGGTTGACACAGCTGGGTGACTGGATCCGCGCCAGAGGGACGATCAACGACTACATATACACATCTGACGACGAGTACGGAGGATATGAACCTGGTGGACAGTGGTATGACCAGGAGCACACCAAGACCACATTATCGGCGATTCTGCTCGATGTCGGAATCACGCAGGAGCGATACGAACTCTACCTGGAACGGATGGAAGCCCTGCACGTGAAGGCAATCAATAAGCACGGTGCCAGCGTCGGCTTCTTCGAGGCATCCTTCGGCATGTTTTATGGCGGGCTGATTGCTATCGACTACATACCCGAAGAAGATTTCACCGACGGTGTGAAACGGACAATTGTGCCAGATGTGCATGAGATACCGACTGAAGCCGAAGGACACTATTACCTCCCGCTTGAAGGCAACTGGTACCTGTGTTACTCCTGGTACGGTCCATTCGGGTATTGACCTTCGCTGCTCACCATGACCACCGATCCCCCCAAACCCCGCCGCTGGTTCCAGTTCCGCCTGCGGACGCTCCTCGTCGTCATCCTGGTGCTGAGCCTACCCCTGTCGTGGCTTGCGGTGCGGATGGAGAGGGCGAGGAGGCAGAGGGAGGCGGTGGAGGCGATTGAGCGGCTGGGTGGCAACGCTGTGTACGACTGGCAGCGTCGGGGCGTCCGACAGAAACCAGCTTCCTCTTGGCTGCGGAGGCCTCTGGGGGACGATTTCTTCGACGAAGTAGCATTCGTCAAGATTGATCACGTCCAGGTTCGCGACACGGAACTGAAGTGTCTTGAAGAGCTGCGGGACTTGCCATGCCTGCATCTCGTTGACACACCAACTACGAACGCTGGACCTTCAACATGGACGAGTCTCTGGACCGCAACGGGCGGACCGTGCCGGAAACATACCCCTTGCCGTTCGTTTCTGCCTGCCCGCTCGGACGAATGAGCAAGGTCAGGGGCCTTTGGCGACGCTATCTGCGGCCTCCTGCGGCCGAATGGTGGCGGCAAGTCGCTGCTCGTGGCTGGTAAGGACCCGTTTCGGCTCCCGAGCCAGCGAACGGCAGTAATGGAGCAACTCGATCAGTTGCTGCTCGGAGACGTTGGGGCAGGCTGGATGGGGAGTGCCGGGCATTCCCAACCGGAGGCGGAGATAGAGCGATGCGTCCTCGGGTCCGCCTCTCATGGGATCGTGAACCAGGTCACGAGCGACGGTAGGCCGTCCCTGATCGTCATACAGCGGCTCGTCTGACGGGCCGGTCCCGTCATCGCCGTGGCACTTGGTACAACCCCACTCCAGGTAGTGGTTTTTTCCGGCGGAAATCGCCTCGGGATCGGCTGGACCGATCGGCGGGACGGGGATCAACTCACCGGGGGTCGTGGCGAGTTGAGCCGCCTCCCGGAGATCCTGTTCGTCGATTTCCTCTCCTGCTTGCCGCAATGCCTGGGCGTACTCCTCTCGCACGCCCTCCTTCACCAAACGCATCACCTCACCGGCCAGCAAGCGTTGCTCCTCGTCGGTGAAGTCTTCAAAAGCCAGCATCGTCGTGCCGGGCATGCCCTGGCGAGTCACTCGTTCCAGGTCTTCGAGGGCAGGCACGCCGTTGGCCGTGCTCGCCAAGCGAAAGCGTTCGGTGCGGAAATCTCTCGGCGCCGGAAAAAGGTGCCGGGCGGCGTGTCCTTTGCCGTCGCCGTTGGTTCCGTGACACGCACTGCAATGGAGCGAGTAGAGTTGGGACGCTCTCGAAGCTGGTGCCGGGTCCGGAGTCGGCGGTGCTGCGGCCCCAATGTCTGCTGAAACAGGGCCGGTTGTTGCCAGTTGCTGTAGTTCGTGAATGGCTGCCTGGTTGCCGGGATTGACGGCAAGCTGCAATTGCAGGTCGTTAAACCTGAGCGAACGGTCACGCGTGAAGTCAATCGCCTGGAAGATAGCGTCGGCCCGGTTGAAGTCTCCCTGAAGCGAGAAGCAGTTTCCGGCCGCTCGAAGAGCCTCTTCAGGCAGGGGGCCTCCCGTGTCGGCCCGTCGGAACCAGGCGGCAGCCTCTTCCTGATTGCCGCTTTCGAACTCGATTTGCGCCATTTCGATCGCAAGTCCGGCGGGTGGCTCCGGCGCGGAGAGGAGCGGCGCGATAATCGCCCGAGCTTCGCTGAACTGGGCCGATTTTCGAAGGAGTCTCGCCAAGGTGATCTTGGCGGATGTGTTCGTTGGGGCCATTGCCACCAGTTCCCGATTCAACTCCAGGGCTTCGCGTAACCTGTTTTGTCCTTCAAGCAGTTCGATAAGCCCGGCTCGTGCCAACTCGTAGCGAGGTTGCCGGGCGAGGGTGCCGCGGTAATAGGATTCGGCTTGGGCGAAATCTCCGGCCCAGCGGTAGAAGATCCCGTACATGAACTGGACATGGGCATCGTCTGGAAGGTCGGAGGCCCAGACGTCGAGTGCTTCTCTGGCCCTGGCAGGTTGCCCCTGGGTGAGCAGGCCGAAAACTACCGATGAAGCGGCGTCCTCTGGTGCGGCCCCCTCGGTAAGGAGAGCCGATAATTCAGCCTCGGGGGATGCCTGGAACCGCCCCCAACGGAGATCGCCAAGTCGGCGCTCCTGGTCGATTTGCCAGGCGTCAGCCCCAAACTCCCGGGCAGACTGAAGGGCCTGGTTCCAATGCTGCTCTTCGCCCAGTCGTCGGAAGCAGGTCGCTTCGAGCAGACTCGTCGTCCCGTTATGGGGAGCGAAACGTTTGGACCAGGCGAGCCACTCTTGGGCGGGGCTCAAGGCACCGATGCCGATCTGGCAACGGGCAGTCTCCCGGGCTCGCCAAGCCAAGAGTCTCGGCAAACCAATCAACACACCGGCAATGATTAGCACGATCGCCAGCCAAGCCCGGAGACGCGGCCTCCGTGAGGGAGGTTCTGGGTCGGCGGAGGGGGGCTGGGACGACATATTCTGCGGGTTCGTTTCCATTCGGCACGTCGCTGTAGAGGTTGTCAGACTCTTCGGCTGGTGTCTATTCTACCCGACGGCGGAGAAGCAATACAGACACAGAGGCCGCCTGAGGCCGGGCGGGCAGGAGAACGGCAAAGTCCTCATGTGGCGAGAGACGTAGCAGGCACTCTCCGAGCGCCGCTGGCGGAAAATCGCGATTTCCGGTAGTTCTGCGGACGGCACGGCGGAGCGTGCCTGCCACTTTGCAGTTCCCCTGGCTGAGCGGTAGCAACCCTTTGAAACTCCGGCCATGCACGCTAAGTTGAGAGAACCGTGGTGTGCTTTCTATTCCGTGTCGACGAGATTGCCGTCGGCGCCGGAGGAGAGGCGAAATGGCACACGGTTGATCGTGGAAGGGCAACCAGGAATCGAGCTATGAACAAGCACCGGCATGCGACACCACGGCTTTCGAGACGGGCAAGGTGGTTGGCGGCGGCATTTGCGTGTGCCGTTCTCCCGGGCGTGTGGGCCTGTTCGCCTGTCTCTCAGTCGCCGGCCCCGGACGAAGGGGCGGAGCCGGTCGCGGGCGGATTGTCTTTGGGGGAAGTCGACGAGGAGATGGTATCGCGGATCACCGCCTTTTGCAGCGATTGCCACGGCATGCCGCAGCCCGAGAGTTTTCCTCGCGATCGCTGGCACTACGAAGTGAGCAAGGGATACGAGTATCATGCCCGATCGGGGCGCACCGATCTGGATCCGCCGCCGCTGGAAGCGACGGTTGCTTACTACCGGTCGTTGGCCCCGGAGGAACCGGTTTTTCCGAAGCCGCAGGAAGCCGACGCCACGCTGGGAACCTCATTCACCGTACAGAAGCTGATGTTGGCCCCCGAGGCCAACGCCATGCCCGAGATCTCCCATCTCAAGTGGACCAGATTGGCGGCGGATCACCCGCAACTCGTATTCTCTGACATGCAGTTGGGAATCATCGGAATGGTCGACCTGACGGCCCCCAATCCGCTGCCGGTGACGGTTGCGTTGCTCAACAATCCTTGCCACGCGGAGCCGTGCGATCTCAACGCCGACGGGAGAATGGACCTCCTGG
This sequence comes from Planctomycetaceae bacterium, assembly GCA_012719125.1. Taxonomy (GTDB): domain Bacteria; phylum Planctomycetota; class Planctomycetia; order Pirellulales; family Thermoguttaceae; genus JAAYAY01. The sequence continues at coordinate 4,144 of JAAYAY010000351.1, forward strand.
TAGCCGATCAGGGCGGCTATATGCCGTACGATCACAACCGTGGTCGAATCGTCTGGCTGCGGCAGGATGAAGAGGGGGATCTGGAGCCGCTCGTTCTGGCGTCAGGCCTGGCCCGGGTCGCCGATTTGCGTCCGGCCGATTTTGACGGCGACGGGGATCTCGATATGGTCGTGGCGGAATTCGGCTGGTACCGCACGGGGAGGGTACTACTCCTACGCGACATTTCCGAGCCTGGCGAAGGGCCGACGTTTCAGGTCGAGGAGATCGACGATCGGCCGGGCGCAATCCATGTGCCGGTTTGCGATCTCAACGACGACGGACAGGTGGATTTCGTTGCGCTGGTTAGCCAGGAATATGAATCGGTGGATGCCTTCCTGAACCAGGGGGGAGGAGTTTTCCGCCTGCAGACGCTCTGGGCCGGGCCTGACCTCACCTTCGGTTCGAGCGGAATCGAGCTTGTGGATCTCGATCAAGACGGCGACACAGACGTTCTCTACACCAACGGCGACGCTTTTGACAATCTCTACGCGACACCCGCGCACGGAGTGCAATGGCTCGAAAATCTCGGGAACATGCAATTTGACTACCACCGGCTCACCGACATGCCGGGCGCCTACAGGGCGCTGGCGGGTGATATGGATCTGGACGGCGACCTGGACGTGATCGTCGTCGCATGGCTGCCCGGCAACGTCAAGCCGGCGAGCGTGAAGGCGGCGCCGCTGGCCTCGGTGATCTGCCTGGAGCAGGTCAAGCCGGGCGTTTTCGTGCGGCATACGCTCGAGAGCGAGTCGCCGTTCTACGCCACCATGGAGATGGCGGACTTTGACGCGGACGGCGACCTGGACTTCGTGACGGGGCCGGGGCCTCACATCACCTGGGCTCGGAAGGATCGCCATTGGCTGGCGGTGTGGAGAAACCAGGCCGTCCCGGACGCCGCCGCTTCGCGTTGACGACAGCGAGTCGCCCTGGAGCGGCTCGGCTGCAGACCTGAGAGGCCTTGTGACCTACCGGCCGTGAAAACCAGTTCCGTGCGAATCCACAGCTTGGGGGGCATAGAAACGGCCACGGTTGACACACGATTGTCAACCGCGGCCGTTTGCCGCTGATCTGGAAGAGCGATTGTTCCGTCTGCGAGACATCGGACGAAACAACGCCGAGGCGATCTGCGATGCGAGAATCGCTTCAGATCGTCTGTGCAATCGATCAGACTACTCCTTCGGAGCGGCGTCGGTTTTGGGAGCCTCGCCGCCCTCAAGCGGGAAATCAAAGGAATTGTCCTTGGCCTCAACCGTGGCGGTGAAGCCTGACGTTGCCGGACTGGCATACTTCTCCGGCAGAAGGTTCTTCGCCCCTTCCTCTGTCACGGCTTCTCCAGTGAAGTCTGCATCTTGTTCGACCTCTCCTCCGGCGGGGGCCGCAGTGCCGCCTGTCGCAGGTGCCGCGGCTTCGTACTTCCTGACGACTACGAAGTAATCGCCGGGCACGGCGCCGTCATCGCCGCCAAAAGTGGAAAGGGCGTACTTGCCGCTGGCGTCGGTGATCCCGGACGCAGCATTCCCAGGCGGAGTCTTGGGCACAAACATCACACTGGCGCCTTCGAGCGGCGCTCCGCCCATGGTGACCGTCCCGGTGACCTTGAAGGTTGCAGGCCGATCTGCCCCCGCGGGCTGGCATCCCACTACCAAGGCCACAACAAGCAACAACAACACAACCCGGCCGAGAGAATTCACATTCATCATTGTCCATCCGTCCTCACGAAAAACCACTTGGCCTTCTCATCTTGAAACACGAGGAGGCACACCCGGTGTGCCTCCTCGCAACAGTCGCAACTCGAGTCTGTCTTACGGAAGCGTAACAGATTCGCCGCCGGCCTTCGAACCGAGGGCGCCCCAGACTCCGTACTTACTAGCTCCCGCATCCGGTTGATTTTGCGAGAGATCACCGGTGTTGACCGTATCGCTCATGAACTGGATCGACCCGTCGGCCATCATCACATTGACGCCGCCCGGGTGATTGCTTGACGGTGGGAACACCGCGTTGTTCTGGTTATCCCATGTTCCGCCGTCCGAGCAGGAAGGAGCATTGGGCGGCAGGACGGTATTGAACCCGACTCGCTGTGGCTGGCCATAGGTGTAGTTGCCGCAGGCCAACCCTACGCCGGAAATGTTTGCCCTGACGTACTTACCGTCCGTCGTCCCGTAGCAGAGGATGGGGCTGGTCGAAACGCCAGGCATTTGGGCCGTGGCCAACTTGGAGAGATACACGCCGCCAGTGGTGTTCTGACCTACGGTGGCGTTGCCGCTGCCGTCGGGTCCCCATCCCATGTCGGATGCACACAGGCGTTCGCTCATGGCGATGGTGTTACTCAACCCGTCCGTAATCTCGGCAAATGTGGTGCATCTCTGACGCCCGAAGATGCCACGAGGCGTCGAGTCATCGCACGTGCTCCTGGCTTGATCGCCGATGCAGAACACGTAGTTGGAGCACCGGTCTCTTCTGGCCATGGTCACACCGTCCGAAGGGCACTTGACGATGCCGGGGGCAACGTTCCAGACCGTCCAGCCATACCAGCCGTAAGGTCCTTCGGGGGCCACGGTGGCGTCGCCCGCTTTGATGGCATCCCACAAGGCGCCCTGCTCGATGAACGGCAGCAGAGAGACGAACCCGCTCCGGCAATCGGCGTTCCCCGAGTTAAGATTGCCGGGTATAGTGGCGTAGGTTCCGCCCTTGCGATAGACCAACGCCTTGAAGGTATCATGATAGTTATGAAGCGCCAGTCCCCACTGCTTGAGATTGTTCGTACACTGGGCACGACGCGCTGCTTCGCGGGCCGCCTGAACCGCGGGAAGCAGGAGTGCGATCAAGATACCAATGATCGCAATGACGACCAACAACTCGACTAGGGTAAAACCTAGTCCTCTTCGAAACCATTTCATGTCAATCCTCCCAACAGAACATGAATAGAAAATAGGAAAAGCCACACACGCGAGTTCATCCGACAAGAGAAGCCGGACGACCCACAAACACGAGCACTGAAGGGATTTCGTGCAGGTCACCTCCACAGAATAGACTCTTCACTAACCTCCTCCATATACACGACCACACTATATTGAATTGAAGTTGGGTACGCAACATAGTTCCCTCGGAAAATTGAAACAAATGACCCCCCCACCCCCCGTGGTGGCGGGGGAGGGTACCTACCTAACTCAGGTTATTCATGGGTGGCGCGTTCTGAGCGTGCCACCCAACCCCAGCAATGGCCGTTGCCGGTGTGTCCGGTGACGCCTTATTGAACTGTGATTGCGGTTCAAGGCGGCCTCGAAGTGCCTGGTTCGATGGTTCTTTGGCTAAGGTTGCGTAGGTTGTCGTTCCAGATAGCAGCAGGTATACTCCAGATTGACAACCTTTCTTCGGACTGTTTCTCGGGCATTGGGAGAGAAACGCGACCACCAGGAGGGACTTCTGTCCCTTCGCGTCAAACAGGCGCAGGGGCAGCGAGGTAGCGCTGCGCAATGGGAGAGCGGGGCGACGATTGCCGCGAAGGACGCTCATCAGCGGAACCGGGCAGCAACGGTAATGGGCAGGCGGGGGAACGGGCAGGCAAGAGGCCGGTCACCGTGCCATGTTGGGCGGGATTCGTCAAGGGATCGAACCCCAGCGATGATTGAAGCTGACGAGGTGCACGTGCGCGATTCAGACTCTGCGCAAGTCGTTTTCTGGGAGAGGCTTAGACACCGAGTTCTGGGTGCCGTTGCGTTGGTCGGCATTTTGGGAGTTGTTGCGTGGTTCGTTCGTTCCGGCAATGACTGGAGACCATCGGCCGTTCAGGATGGGGAGATCCCCGCCGCCTGGGAAGAAGCCCGATTGCATGGGGGGCTCACGCTGGACTATCCCTTCGATGGGGCGGTGTTTCCCCCGGAAATCGCTCCTCCGACGTTCTCCTGGTCTTCCGAAACGGAGTCGGATGCATGGATTGTGGCGATTGATTTCAGCGACGGGGGGCCGCGTCTGAGCCGGTCGTGCAGCGAGAGCGAGTGGAGGCCTTCGGACGAGGATTGGGCGTCGATCAAGGCAAGGAGCATTGAAGCTCCGGCAAAGGTCTCGGTGTTCGGATTCAGCCGCGGGGATCCGGGCAAGCTGCTGGCGGCCGGCAAAATCTCGATGTCCACGTCGCAGGATGAGGTAGGCGCTCCCTTGTTCTTTCGCGAGGTGAATCTTCCCTTCGCCGACGCCGTCCGCGACCCGGCCCGGTGCATTCGCTGGCGATTTGGGCCGATTTCCAGCAAGGTACCGCCGCCGGTCGTTCTGGAAAAGATGCCCGTCTGCGCGAATTGCCACTCCTTTTCGGCCGACGGTTCCGTGCTGGGAATGGACGTCGATTACGCGAACGATAAGGGGTCCTACGTGATCACGTCCGTCGAAGAAGAAATCGAATTTGAATCGTCGAAGATTATCACCTGGAGCGATTACCGACGCGAAGACTCTACCGGAACATTCGGCTTGCTTTCCCAGATCTCGCCGGACGGGAAATACGCGATTTGCACCGTAAAGGATCGTTCCGTATTCGTGGCGGTGCCCGACTTGGAGTTCTCGCAGATCTTCTTTCCGATCGAAGGCATTCTCTGTTGCTACGATCGCGAGAGACGAGAGTTCCGCGCTCTGTCAGGGGCCGACGATCCGGAGTATGTCCAGAGCAATCCGAGTTGGAGTCCGGACGGGAGGGATATTGTCTTCGCGCGAGCCAAGGTGCGGCGGATCGAGTCCGAAGCGGTCTTTCGTTCATCGGAGACCACGGGAGTGGCCTTGTTGAATCATCCCGAATGCGTGCAATTTCTCAAGGAGGTGGGCACCTTTCAGTACGACCTGTATCGGGTTCCCTTCAACGGGGGAAAGGGAGGGAAGGCGGAGCCGATTGAGGGTGCTTCAGGCAACGGCAAGAGCAACTACTTCGCCCGGTACTCGCCCGACGGCAAGTGGATTGTGTTTTGCCAATCGAAAAGTTTCATGCTCCTCCAACCCGACAGCGAACTCTACATCATTCCTGCGGAAGGGGGCCAGGCACGACGACTGGCCTGCAATACCAACCGGATGAACTCCTGGCACAGTTGGTCGCCAAACGGGAGATGGCTGGTCTTTTCATCGAAAGCCCGTTCTCTCTATACGCAGCTTTTCTTGACTCACATCGACGAAGCCGGCAACAGCAGCCCGCCGGTTGCGTTGAGCAGTTTGACGGAAGAAGGCCGTGCGGCGAATATTCCCGAGTTTGTGAATGTGGCCCCCGATGCGATCAGCGAGATTGCCGTTTCCTTCCTCAACGACACGCACTTCGTTCGTTCGGCCGCTGATTTTCGCCAGCAGCTCGATTACGAGAACGCGATTCGTGCCTGCCGGAAGGCCTTGGAGATCAATCCGGACAATGCAGATGCCCATTCCGCGTTGGGCTTCGACTTGAATCGATTGGGGGAGTCGAGGGAAGCCGAGAAGCACTTCCGGCGTGCCCTCGAGTTGGACGGGGACGACTGGCGATCGCACGAAGCGTTGGGGGTGATGTTGGCCGAACGGGGAGATCTTGAAGAGGCGACGGTCCATTTTCGCGAGGTGGTGCGGATCACCCCCAAGAGTTCGGAGGGGTGCTTCCGGCTGGGAGTGGCGTTGATGGACGGCGGTCGACTGGACGAGGCGAAGACGCAGTTGGCGGAGGCCGTGCGACTGAACCCGCTCGATGCAAAGGCGGCCTTCTGCCTGGGAGGGCTCCACCTGCGTTGCGGCGAGGGGGCCGAAGCCGTCTCTTGTTACCGCCGCACGTTGGAGATTGACCCGGACGCGAAGATGGCCATGTTGGCCCTGGCGTCGGTCCTGGCCACGAGCGAGGATCCGGCCTTGCGGAACGGAGAAGAAGCCGTCAAGCTGGCCAGAAGAGCCTGCAAGATGTCGGACTTCCGCGACCCCCAGTCGCTCCACGTGATGGCGGTATCGTACGCCGAGGCGGGGCGGATGAGCGACGCGGTTGCATTCGCCAAGAATGCCCTCGAGGCGGCCAAGGCTGCCGGAAACGACGGGCTTGCCGACACGATCGAGCGGTCACTCCTGTTGTTCGAACAGGGCAAACCGCTTCGCTGCGGATAGCGTCATCTCATGGTTTCCGGCGGTCTGAGACGCAACAGGGAGAAATGCTGGTGTCAAAACGTCTGGTCTACAGGTCGGCGGTGATAGGGGCCGTTGGCCTGGTTATTGCCGCGGCTTTTCTGTTCGGCTTGCGTGTCGCTCCGGAGGGTAACCGAGTGGCGACACCAACCGTGGACGCTGCGGCTGGGGAAGTCACTCTCACAATCCGATATCCGTTGGACGAAACGCTATTTCCGCCGGAGATTGCGGCTCCGACCTTCGTCTGGCAATCGAGTCCTGCAGAGCGGTTGAGTTGGCAGGTTGAGTTGGCGTTTCAGGATGGCCAAGAAGGCCTCATTTGCCCGGCTTCGGAGACAGGATGGACTCCTGCGGACGGGGATTGGGAGGCGATCAAGCAGCGTAGCGTGGAGCATCCGGCAACGGTCACGATCCGCGGTTATCGCGAGGCTTCGCCGGAGCAAGCCGTTTGTGAGGAGAAGGTACGGATCTCGACGGCGGCCGCGGAGGTGGGCGCTCCGCTCTTCTTCCGCGAGGTGAACGTTCCTTTCCGGGTTGCGGTCAAGGATCCGGCGGCCTACATTCGCTGGCGATTCGGGCCGGTTTCGTCGAAGGGGCCTCCTCCGATCGTGATGGAGAAGCTTCCGGTGTGCGGCAACTGCCATTCCTTTTCGGCCGACGGCCGCACGCTGGCCCTGGAGGTCGACTCGGGCAACGACAAGGGATCGTACGCGATTGCGGCGGTCAAGGAGAACATGGTTCTGGGGCCGAAGAACATCATCACCTGGTCCGACTTCCGACGCGAGGACAATCAGAAGACGTTCGGGCTCCTCTGCCAGGCTTCGCCCGACGGGCGCTACGTGGTGGGCACGGTGAAGGATCGAGCTCTGGCCGTGTATCGCGACGAGTTGGCCTTCTCGCAGTTGTTTTTCCCCGTCAAGGGCATGATGGCGATCTACGATCGTCAAGAGGACTCGTTCTCTCTGCTACCCGGCGCCGACGATCCCGCCTATGTGCAGACCAACGGCACGTGGAGCCCCGATGGCAAGACAATCGTCTTCTCGAGGAGCCACGAGAAGGCCCACGATCCACCCAGTCTGCGGACGATCGAGTCGCTTCTGGTACCCCGGCAAGAAGCGGCGGAGTTCCTCAGCGGGGAGCGGACCTTTCCTTTTGATCTCTACCGGATTCCGTTCAACGAGGGAAAGGGGGGCAAGGCCGAGCCGATCCCGGGAGCCTCCAACAACGGAATGAGCAACTACTTTGCCAAGTTCTCTCCGGACGGAAAGTGGATCGTTTTTTGCCGAGCCCGGAGTTTCATGCTGCTGCAGCCGGACAGCGAGCTCTATATCATTCCTGCCGAGGGGGGCGAGGCCCGCCGGTTGCGCTGCAACACCAGCCGAATGAACTCCTGGCACAGTTGGTCGCCGAACGGGCGGTGGCTCGTGTTTTCTTCCAAGACCTTTTCCGACTACACGCAACTCTTTCTGACCCACATCGACGAGGAGGGTAATAGCACGCCGGCCGTCCAGTTGAAGGACTTCACCGTGGAGAACCGCGCGGCCAACATTCCCGAGTTCGTCAATGCTCCGGCAGATGCGATTGCCCAGATCAAGGTGGATTTCCTCGACGACACGCACTTCTATCGTGCGGCCGGAGAGTTTCGCCAACAAGGCGATGTCGAGAACGCGATTCGACTCTGCCGGCAGGCATTGGAAGTCAATCCGAACCATGCAGGCGCCCATGCCGCCCTGGGGTATGACTTGAATCGCACGGGAAAAAAGGAGGAGGCCGAAACGCACCTTCGGCGCGCGGTGGAATTGGACCCGGACGACTGGCAGTCTCACGAGGGACTCGGCGTTTTGCTGGCCGAGCGGGGGGAACTTAAAGAGGCGACGCAGCATTTTCGCGAGGTGGTCCGAATCGAGCCCACGAATCCTGCTGGTTTCTTTCGTTTGGGGGTGGCGTTGATCGACCTTGGTCGCGAGGCTGAGGCGAAGGTGCCGTTGGCGGAAGTGGCCCGTTTGAATCCCCTGGATGCGAAGGCGGCCTTCTGCCTGGGGACCGCTCATTTCCGATGCGGGGAAGTTGCCGAAGCCGTTTCCTGGTATCGCCGTACGTTGGAGATCGATCCGGCGGCCAAGATGGCCATGGTGGCCCTGGCGTCGATCCTGGCAACGAGCAACGACCCGAACTTGCGAAACGGCACTGAGGCGGTCAAGTTGGCTTCGAGAGCTTGCGAGGCGTCGGGGTTTCCCGATCCCCAGACGTTGCACGTGATGGCCGCTTCGTGCGCGGAAACCGGCCGCATGAATGAGGCGGTCGCATTCGCGAAAGCCGCCCTTGAAGCAGCCCAGGCCGCCGGAAACCGGCCGCTTGCCGAGGCGATCGGGCAGTCGCTCCTGCTATTTCAACAAGGCAAGCCGCTGCGCTCGGGATAGAATGGAATCAACGGCCTGCTCGAGGTTAAGGCATCCGCCAACCGGGATAGCGATATGAACGTGTGGAACCGCCCCTCCCGACTGCCGGCGTTGGTCGCCGGGCTGGTTTTGGTCGGCCTCGTCGCCCTCGTGTTCTATCCGATCCTCGGTTTCGAGTTCATAAACCTCGACGTCGACAGTTCTGTAATCAACAACCCCTATATTCGCGAATTCAGCAGCGCGAACGTGTGGCACATTCTTACCACACCTTGCCTTGAGAGCTACTATCCCGTCCGTACACTGACTTACGCATTGGACTACTCGATATGGGGCTTGGATCCGAAAGGTTTCAAGCTCACCAACGCTCTGATCCATCTGATCAACGTACTGCTCCTTGCGTGGCTCGTTCACCGACTCGTTGGGCGTTCGGCCGCGCAAGAGGAGTCTCGCCATCCGTGGCGTGAAGCCCTGGCGGCGACGTTTGCATGCGGTGTTTTCGCCATTCATCCGGTGGTCGTCCAGTCGGTGACTTGGGTTCCCGGCCGCGAAGAACTGCTGATGACGTTGGGGGCGTTGGCGTGCATCCGCTTCCACCTCTCGGCGCGGCAGGCCGCGGCGGCGGGAAGCCGCCCCGCCGCAGTGAGGGCGTGGCACGTGCTGGCAGCAGTGAGTTGCCTGGCGGCGTGCCTGAGCAATGTCGTCGGGATAGTCGTTCCTGCGTTCATCGTGGCCTGGGACTGGTTGACTCTGCCGTCGCCGAAATTGGGCAAAACGATTCGTGGCAGCCTGACGATGTGGGTCATCGCAGCGGCGACGCTGATGAGCAAGCTGTCGCGGTGGGGACTGGAACCTGAATCGAGTGCCTATGTGGCTCCCACGTTGCCCACGCCGCGATGGCTTCTAGTTCTGGACGTCTACTGGTTGAACGTCAAGTCTCTGCTATGGCCCGTCCGGCTGGCCATTTCGTACGACAACATGGCGTTCCCCCGGGGCTACTTCGACCGCGAGGTTGTCTTGGGGATCGTCGCCGCCGGTGCGACATGCCTTCTCTTGTGGCGGCTGCGACGCGCAAAGGCTACGTTGTTCGGCATGGTGTGGTTCCTGATTGCCTTGGCCCCTGCGGCGCAGATTATGCCGAACCATATCCTCCGTGCCGATCGCTTCCTCTACCTGCCGCTGGTAGGGCTCAGTGTAGCTCTGGCCGCCGGAGTCGCGTCCTGGAGCAGAACGGAGATGTTGAGGCGAAAAACGAGCATGGCGGCCGCCATTGCCGCCGGCAGCGGCATCCTGTTTGCGCTGGCGGCGGCTAGTGCCGGGTATGTGCAGACCTGGCGGAACCCGGTGACTGTGTGGGAGAACAGCGTCAGGGTCACTCCCGAGGATGGCTACCAGCACGACATGCTGGCCGACGCGTTGCAGGATTGCGGAGCGGTGGAGCGTGCCCTGTGTCATTCCCTGCGATCCTTGGAACTGGATTTTGCCAAGAACCCGACGGGGCTCTGCAACCGAGCCTTGGTGCTGGCGCTCAGGCCGGACATGCGGCTTGTTGATCGCACCGAGGCCGTGCGTCTGGCCGGCCGCGCCTGCGAGTTGACCGACTGGAAGGATCCGCAATGCCGAAGCATCCTGGCGGTGTCGTATTGCAGTCTCGCAGACGCCCAAGTGGCTGCCGGGCAGTTCGCGGCCGCAAGGGAAAACTACCACAAGGCGATTGAGCAGGACGACCAGTATGAGCTGGCCTTGTTGAATCTGGCCCTGCTTCTGACGACCTCGGGCGATTCCGGCGTGCGGGATCCGGCGGAAGCCGTGCGGCTGGCCGAACGGGCCTGTACGATCGTCGAGCATCCCTCGCCCGACGCACTGAGAATTCTCGCCGAGGCCTACTATGCCGCCGGCCGAGTGGATCAAGCCACGGCCACGGCCGAGCGAGTTATACGGATCGTCGAGAGGTCTGGCGACAAGATCATGACCGAGAGTGTTCGCCAATGGATCGAGAACCACCAATGAAGGAAACAGAGATTGTGAGTTCGAATAAGTCTGATTCCGGACAGTCTGTCAGACGGAAGACGGTGGCGGGCGCAATCGGGATTGCCGTCATTGCAGCAGGTGCCGCTTCGGTGTGGTTCTTCGCATCTCGGCCCCCGCTCAACGCGGACCGAACGACCGTGCCCGCCCCACCTGCCATCGATGGGAAAGTAACCCTCACGATCCTTTATCCTTTCGACGAAACACTCTTTCCTCCGGAGATCGCCGCGCCGACCTTTGCCTGGCAGTCGAGTCCCGCGGGACTGGCGGCCTGGCAGATTGCGTTCGCATTCCAAGACGGCAAAGAGGACCTGGTTTTCTCGACTTCGGACACTGAGTGGGTCCCAACGGACGAAGACTGGGGATGGATCAAGGAACGATCCGTCGTGAAGCCGGCAACCGTCAGGATCCGCGGATTCCGGGACGCCTCCTCGCCGGAAGCCGCTTGCGAGGCCCGAATCCGGATCAGCACTGCCGCCGACGAAGTCGGAGCCCCTCTCTTCTTCCGCGAGGTGAACGTTCCTTTCCGGGTTGCGGTCAAGGATCCGGCGGCCCACATCCGTTGGCGCTTTGGGCCGGTCTCGTCGAAGGGGCCTCCTCCGATCGTCATGGAGAAGCTGCCCGTCTGCGGCAATTGCCATTCCTTTTCGGCCGACGGCCGCATGCTGGCCATGGAGGTCGATTCGGGCAACGACAAGGCGTCGTACGCCATTGCGCCCGTCGAGAAGAAGATCGTTCTCGAGCCGGAGAACATCATCACCTGGGCCGACTTTCGCCGCGAAGACAACCAGAAGACGTTCGGGCTGCTCTGCCAGGCCTCGCCCGACGGACGCCACGTGGTGGGCACGGTCAAAGACCGAGCGCTGGCGGTCTATCGCGACGAGTTGGCTTTTTCACAACTGTTCTTTCTCGTCAAGGGTGTGATGGCGATCTACGACCGCCAGAAGGATTCGATCCACTTGCTGCCGGGGGCCGACGATCCCGACCATGTGCAGACCAACGGCACGTGGAGCCCCGACGGCAAGACGATCGTCTTTGCAAGAAGCCACGACAAGGCCTACGATCCGCCCAGCCTGCGGGAGATCGACTCGGTTCTGGTTCCGCAGGCCGAAGCCAGAGAGTTTCTCGACGGCGGCCGGACTTTCTGCTACGACCTTTACCGGATTCCCTTCAACGAGGGAAAGGGGGGCAAGGCCGAGCCGATCCCGGGGGCATCCAACAACGGGATGAGCAACTACTTCGCCAAGTTCTCTTCGGACGGGAAATGGATCGTCTTCTGCAAGGCCCGGAGCTTCATGCTCCTGCAGCCGGACAGCGAGCTCTACATCATTCCTGCCGAGGGGGGTGAGGCTCGCCGGCTTCGCTGCAACACCGGCCGGATGAACTCCTGGCATAGCTGGTCGCCGAACGGGCGGTGGCTTGTGTTTTCTTCCAAGGCGTTTTCCGACTACACGCAGCTCTTCCTGACCCACATCGACGAGGAGGGCAACAGCACGCCCGCCGTCCAGTTGAAGAATTTTACGGTGGAGAACCGAGCTGCCAACATCCCCGAGTTTGTCAACGCGGCGCCGGACGCGATTGCAGAAATCCGGGAGCACTTCCTCGACGACACCAACTACTTGCGGGCGGGCGATGAGTTCCAGAGGCAGGGAGAATACCAGAACGCAATCAACCGCTATCACAGGGCGATCGACATCAATCCGGACAATCCCCTCGTCTACACGAACTGGGGAAGTTGCCTGCTGAGCTTGGGGAGGGTGGAGGAGGCGAAGGAACGACTCCTGAAGGCGATCGAGCTCAAACCGGACCTGGCCATAGCACACTGCAATCTGGGGATTGTGTTGCTGCAACAGAGCCAGCCTGCGGAGGCGGCCGCCGCTCATCGCGAAGCGATTCGCCTGGACCCCGACTATGCGCCGGCCCGGCTCCACTTGGGAACCTTGCTGCTCGGGCAAGGGCAACTGGAGGAGGCGATCGTGCAGCTGAAGGAGGCGGCGCGAATCGCCCCCTACGACCCGTTTGGCCAGTTCAATCTGGCGATGGCTCTGATTGCCGCCAGGAACCCTCAACCGGCAGCCGAACACCTGGAACTTGCCCTTGCGCGAGAACCGAAGTTCGTGCCCGCCATGATCAGCCTGGCGGTCCTCCGCGCGACGAGCGACGATCCGGCGTTGCGTCGCGGCCAGCAGGCCGTCGAGTTGGCGGAGCGGGCTCGCTCGCTGGTTCCGCCGGAGAATCCGGAAGTGCTGCATGCTCTGGCGGCTGCGTACGCCGAGGTCGGAAGATTTGAGGAGGCGGTTGCCACCGCGCAACTGGCCGCCTCGACTGCTCGCAACTCCGGGAATGCTGCCCTGGCAGCGGCCATCGAGCAGGCACTCGGCATGTATTCCCAGCGGCAACCGTTGCGCGCGAGTTTCTAGTCGTTGACGCAACATAACACCATTAATATCAACGACTTGTGATTCGAGAGCAGTCGCGGCCGCCAGATTACGCATCTTGCGTTACGCAGGATGCGTAATCTATACTCGATTGTCCCTTTCGCTGTTGCTCATCCGGGGGTAGCAGAACACGATGGTCAATCCATTCCAATACGGCAGTGTGGTGTCGGGCGACGCCTTCTGCAACCGGACGGAAGAGTTGCGCGATCTGCGCCGTTCCTGTGACAATGCCGAGAAGCTGTTCGTCTATTCTGAACGCCGCTTGGGCAAGACTTCGCTCGTTCGATCGGTCCTCCGCGAGCTTCCGCAGAAGAAATTCGTGGCCGTCTATGTGGATCTTTGGCCCACCGATTCCGAAAACTCATTCGCCACAACCACGGCACGAGCGATCTCACTGGCCCTGGCGTCCACACCGAAGCAGGTCCTCGATACGGCCAGGAAAATGTTCCGTCAGCTCGTTCCTAGCGTTTCTGTGGGGGAGGACGGAACGCCAACGGTTTCGTTTGGAACTGTCACGCCGCGGCGTCCCGAAATCGAGTTGGAGGAAGTCCTGGAAGCGCCCGCAGTGATTGCTGCACAAGGACGGCGCAGAGTTGTTGTCGTCTTCGACGAGATCCAGAGAGTTCTGGAATACGAAAGCGACCTTACCGAACGAAAACTCCGGAGCGTCACTCAGCATCAGCCCGACGTTTGCTACCTCTTTCTCGGCAGCCGCAAGCACCTGATTCAGAAGATGTTCCTCGACAAGTCGCGTCCGTTGTACCGCTCCGCCGGCCACTACCCGCTCGGCCCCATCGCAGAACAACACTGGGCCGGTTTCATAACGAAGAGATTTGAAGCCGGAGGTAAGTCTGTCGCTGCTGAGGCAATTCACCAAGTGTACCGGCTCACGGAAGGACATCCATTCTACACCCAACTGCTTTGCCACGTCCTGTGGGAATTGACAGAACCAGGTGCCGAGGCTCGCGCAGACCGGATTGAGACTGCGTTGCGGATTGTCTTGGATCGTGAAAGCCATGCCTACACGATGCTCTGGGAATCCCTTACCGGCAATCAACGACGCTTCCTGCGGGGCCTGGCGTCGGAACCACGCGGCGTCAAGCCGTTCTCCTCCGAGTTCACCAGGCGTTACGGATTACGGTCGGCGTCAAATGCCCAGCGAGCGTCGGAGAATCTGGTTGAAAGAGACCTGGTCGATCCGGAAAACGGTTCCTTTGTGATCGTCGATCGGTTCTTCCGCTTGTGGATTCTGGAGCAGCATCGGGGCTGATTCCCGTCACCCCGTCAGAGTACCGGTTCCGTCCGTATCTCAAGCGTCTTGGGCAACGACGTCGGATCGAGCCCGGCCACCTGGCAACTCCTCTCTCGCGCTTCGGCGGCAGCAAGGCCCGCGACTTGGCCGGTGGTCATCCAGACGGGCTCCATCCGCAACACCGACATGGCCACGTGGGTGCTCGACATGGCAACCGGGACGAGCAGGTTGTCGATCCGTCTGGGGAGCATCGCTCCGTAGGGGATCTGGCCGGGCTGGGCAGGGCCTTCCGCTTTCTTCGGGTACCAGAGCACGCCTTCCATGTAGCCCTCGACGAGGAACCGACGGTCGTGGCAGGGGTGGACGTCGAAAGAATGCTCGCCGAGGGCAATCGGATCCTCCACGGCAGGCGTGCGGCCGGTCTTCTCGTCGACGGTGAAGTTGTGCTGGGTGACGATCGACCGGCCTTCAATACGTCGCCCCTGGCGGACGTAGATCTGCCAGGGCCAATGGTGGTTGTCGACGAATTCCTCGTCGTGAAGCCCGATCTGCCGCATCTTCTCGCGAATCGAGTCCGGCACCTTCGGATCGTGCTGCAGGAACCAGATCAGCCCGGCGGCATGATCGACGTGGAACTGGTCGAGACGTTGCCGGTGGTAACGGTCCGATTCCGGATAGCCCCAGTTCATGCCCGGGCAGTTGAGGCTGGTCAGATCGGTGATGCTTCCGTTCATCTGGTACTTGCGGCGGGTGATCGCCGTGCCGTAGCCGAACGAGCGTTTCCGGCCGGTCTTGAAGTCGTCGATCAGCGGCAGGTAGCCGGCCAGGTGCTGCTCGTAGGTCGCCGGTTTCTCGATCGGAATGCGGTGGTCCGGGTCGTCGGTGAAGATCGATCGGGCGCAGAACGCCTGGATCGCGATCGACGGCTCGCCCGTGTCCGGCGTAAGGATCTGCTCGCCGGTTCGCCAGTCCATGTAGTGGATGCCGGCCTTCGATTCGCCATACTCGTCGCGGCCCTCGCGGCCCACACGATAGGGAACCTTGGCCTTGGCCGCTAAGTCGCCCTCGTAGGTTCCGTCGATGAACGTCCGCGCAGCAATCTCGAACTTCGCCCCCTTCTCGTCCTCCAGTTCGACTTTCGTGATCCGGCCGTCAGCCACTTCGGCCTTGGTCAGCCACAGGCCGGGCAGCCACTGGAGGCGTTTCTCTTCCGCGGCCAGCATCTGCCGAAAGACGTGCTCGGCCACGGAGGGTTCGTAGAACCAGCCGTCCTGGGTGAGCTTCAACTGGGCCGGATCGTCACCGAGAATCTGCTGGTACCATCGGCGAACCCCTTCAATGAACTCGAGAACGAGCCCGCCGAACAGATGCCGCCGCACCGCGTCGGTCGTGCACAATCCGCTGGCCGCCATGCCGCCAGGGTTGTTCTTCGGGCAGGCAAGTACGACACGATCGCCACGCCGGGCGGCCTCGATGGCAGCGGCGATTCCGCCCGGTGTCGAGCCGTAGACAAAGGTGTCGCACGACCGGCGATCGGGTGCAGACTCGGCGGCACCCGAGACGGTCGGTTGGCCGGCGGCGGCCGCGAGGGCGGTTCCTGCGGCAACGAGAAACTCACGGCGTTGCATGGTGCTTGTCTCCGAAGCGGTTCTCTGAACGAGGATGTGTGTGCGCCCGAGGTATGCTGATAGGATATCGGGCGGAGCGGCCGGGGTCGAGCGACCGTGACCGGGGCGACGACGTCGCGAACCGCTCACGTCACACGGACGTTCGGCAACGGCGATCGGCTCACCCTCGATCGGCAAGGCCCCCTTCTGCCGGGGTGGAAGTTGTGGAGGGAAGTCGGTTATAATGAACCCGTCAGTTGCACAAATCCATTGATGTGATCTTGACAAAAGGCGGTGAAACTCGATGCTTTCCAGTGTAAGAAAAAGTGTCCCCAATGGGAACAATGGAAAACAGGAGTTCACCGCCAGTGA
>JAAYAY010000352.1 GCA_012719125.1 Planctomycetaceae bacterium
AGCTATCCACGAAAGAAGAAACGCGAACACATCGGGGCCCCACAAATCACCAATGCAACCAAACAACAAATCGCGACGGCTACAAAACTTAAGAGCCAACGTCATGAATTTCGGTTAACGGCGTAGCGTGCCACCCATGAACAATCCGCGTTAGACCACCTCCTCGACCACCCAGGGCTTGCGGTACTCTCGCCTGAAGAGTCTCATGGCCTCGGGATCGTCGAGGATGTGCTCGGTCTTCGGGTCGATCTGCAGCGTCCGGCCGCCGAGCCGGCAACTGATGTTGGCATAGTGGACCAGGAGGATGCTGCGGTGCCCCTCTTCGACGTCGGCGTTGGGCCGCTTGCGAGTCTTCACCGATTCGACGAAGTTCGCCTTGTGGTCGGGATCGGGATAGCGGCCGTACATCTGGTCCTTGATCACCGGCTGCCGGTCCTTAGTGCGGACGAAGACCTGCCAGCCGCCGCCCATCCGGCCCACACACATCATGCCCTCCTCGCCGTAGAGCTCGATCCGCGTGCCGTTTTGAGGCCAATGGGGGAAGATGTCGCCGTTTCGAATCCCGGGGTCGCTCCTCAGCATGTAAGGCGTGAACTCGGTCTGTTCGTACGTCATCAGCAAGTCGGGAAACTCGAAGGTGGCCAACTGCGTGTCGGGCGTTTCGGCGTCGCCTTCGCTGAAACGCTTGCCCGTGCAGTAGACGCTGCTGGGATAGTCGACGCCGCAGAGCCAGCGGGCCAGATCGATCTGGTGAATCCCCTGGTAGGACATCTGCCCGCCGGCATAGTCCCACATTTTGCGCCACCGGGTATGGATGGCCGTGTTGTACCTGCGGGCCGGGGCCGGGCCGTTCCACATCTCCCAATCGAGCGTTGCGGGCGGGTCGGTGTCGGGTCCCCACTTGAAGTTGGATTCGTAGGTCTGCTCAAACACGCGGCAAAGGTGCACCTTGCCCAGTTTACCTTCTTCGAGGTACTGCTTGGCGGCCAAGTTGTAGGGGGCACTGCGGTTCTGCGTGCCGATCTGAACGATGCGGTCGTGCTTGCGAGCGGCCCGGATCGCCTGGCGTCCTTCCCAGGGATTGTGGCTCTGGGGTTTCTCGCAATAGACGTCCTTGCCGGCCTGGCAGCAGAGGATGGTGGCCAGGGCGTGCCAGTGCGGCGTCGTGGCGATCACCGCGGCGTCGACCGAAGCGTCTCCGAGCATCTCGCGAAAGTCCTGGAGGCACTTGGGCACCTTGCCCCCCTGGCGTGTGACATAGTCCTTCGCTCGGGGCTCGTGCAACGCGCGATTCACGTCGCAAATATAGGCAATCTCGCAATCGCCGCGTTCGAGAAATCCCGTGGCCAGCGAGTGCCCGCGGCCTCCGCCGACGCCGATCATGGCCAGCACGAGCCGGTCATTGGCCGGGGTTGCACGGGCAGACCGAGGATTGGCCAGAACGGTGACGCCGCCGGCCAGGCCGAGTGCCGCCGCTGGAGTACGCTGGAGGAAACCGCGCCGATTGATTTCGGACATGGAATTACCGCCTTTCCAAGAGGTGGGTGAACTACTTCTGATTCATCCCACAAGATACGCTGCCCGGCAGCGGCGCGCCAACATAAAAAATCGCTGCAAAGCTTTACGTGAAAAGCGCAGGGACAAGGGAAACGGCCTTCAAAACCAAGGATTCGGCCGTCTTGTTCCCTATTCCTCGGCGATTATCTCTCCAGACACCGCCTCATCGAGGGGAAGTTCGAAGCAGGCCGCCTCCCCGGCGTTTCGAACGAGCAGCAAACGCCCGTAGAGGCAGAGATTGTTCCAGGTCATATCCTCGAACGCGGTGAAACGCCCTAATTCTTTGGACTCGGTCGGCATTGCCTCGACCATCACCACGTCGCCCGATTCCGCCTGCACGAGCAACAGCGGACCGACCCCCAAGAGCTGGCCGTGGCCGTAGCGTCCCTGTTTCCATTGGCGAGTACCGGTTTCCGAGTCGACGCATTCGAGGATCCCGTCCGACAGGCCATAGACGTAACCTTCGCGCACAACCACGTTGGTGAACTTGGTCCGCAAGGACCGTTTCGTACGCCATACCTCGCGGGTCTGGAACGGGCCCGTTCCGGCACGCTCGATATGAAGCAGCAGCGCACCGCCTCCATATCCTTTGGAAAGAAGAACCCGATCCTTGCTCAACACGACCGGCTGGGAAACGTTGGGCGTGGACGTGCTTCCCCCGGGCCAATCGTGAGTCCACAGCACTGCTCCAGTCGTTGGGTCGTGGGCGGAAATGTTGTCTTCATTGACCGACAGAACCTGCCGCACGCCGCCCAGCGTGCCCAGCATGGGAGACGAATAGCTCACTTGCCGATCTCCCGCTTCCCACACCAACTCGCCTGTGCTCTTCTGGAATGCTGCCAGCGATACGCAGCGCCCACCGGCGGGACCGCCGGCCGAGACGACGACCAGGTCGTCGACGATCAGGGGGGAGGAAGAACGCCCCCAGGCAACACCCTTTTCGTCTTCGCCGGGCCGGACACCGTATCGTGCGAGCAGGTCGTCGCTCCAAAGGACGGTTCCGTCGGCGCCATTCAGACAATGCAGGATTCCCGTGGCCCCCAAGGTGTAGACCTTCCCCTCGTGGATCGTGGGCGTGCCGCGAGGCCCCACACCCCCGGCAAGCGTGGCGTGGCGCGCTTTGACACTCTGGGCCCAAACGGGCTCTCCGGTTTCCACCTTGTAGCAAGTGACCATCTCCAGATCGCCGCGTTGTTCCTGCGTCAGGGCGAATCCGTTCACTGCGACGAAAGACGACCAGCCCGCCCCGATGGACCGCCGCCAGAGTTGGCGAGGCTTGTTTCGCGTCCAATCGCGAGAGAGCGTGATTCCGCTGACCGTTGCATCGCGATTCGGGCCAAGGAACTGGGGAAAGTCGTTCTCCGTGGTCGTGGCCAGATCGGCGTCTTCTCGCGATGCGGACGACTCGGGAATCGGCAGCATCTCATTCGGCGGAGACGCCCAGCGAAAGGCGAAGACGGGAACGAGGTCGCCACTGACGTGATCGACCTTGAACAAGGCGCCCGCCAGGGCAATAGCCGCCGTCAAACCGGCGAGCACGAGAAGTCGCGTGCGAGCCCGATAGCCGCTGAAAATCAGGAACCACACAAGCAGCACCATGGCGGCAAGAAAACAGCCGAGGATCGTCAGCAGGTTGGTCACTGCGCCGTCGCGGGTTGCGTCGCTGAGCCTCGCCCCAACCACGGCGAGCAGCAAGACGACCACCACGGCCAATACTCGAGCAGACGGGACCAAACGTCCACGCCGTTTCGCCTGCGGCAGATACGTTCCATCGACGGACGGTTGTTCTTCCGGCATGGGCGAGTACTTTTTCCAAAGCGGGGAAGGGCGGCAACCCAACTTTCACAAAAACATGCGAGCACCATGGGCACAAGTCCAGCACAAGGACACTAAAAGGCGAGGCCGTCCCTCCCGCACGAATCAAGGCACGTCTTCGTCAGGGCGTCGAGCAGCCGACCTCCGGTTGCGACTTCGGCGTGGCATAGCGTTGACGATACTCGCGCGGCGTTTGCCCCGTGGCCTGACGGATTCGCGTGCTCATGTGCTGCACCGAGCAGAATCCCGACAGCCTGGCAATCTCCCGGAAGGTCCGGTCGGTCGAGACCAACAGTTGCTTGGCCCGCTCGATCCGAACCCGCTGGATTTCCTCGTGGACGGTGCGTCCCAGGACGGCTTTGAACCGCCGGCGAAGGGTGGCATTCGTCGAACTGATGGCTCGGCTGACGTCGTCCAGGCCGATCCGTTCGCAAGCGTGCTCGCGGATGTATCGCAGGGCCCCGGCCACGTCGTCATCGCCCACGGCAAGAATCTCGGTTGAACCGCGAGCGACGATCCCTACCGGCGAGACCAAACGCTTCCCGGGCGCCACCGGCTCGCCGTCCATCCATTGATCCAACAGGAGGGCCGCCTCATAACCCGTCTGCTGAGCACCTTGATCGACGCTCGTCAGCGGCGGATCGGTGAACGGGCAAACAGCCTCCTCGTTGTCGACGCCGACCACCGCGATATCTTCCGGTACGCGCAGTCCCGCCATCCGGCAGGCTTCGAGGATCTGGAGGGCTCGCGAATCGTTGCAGGTCATGAGCCCCAGCGGGCGAGGCAGGCCGGTGAGCCACTGGGCCAATTCGCCGCACAGCCTTTCCCAGGTGTCCGAGGCCGTATCCGGCACGTTGTGAATGGCACAGGAGTAACCGGCCGCAACAATCGCCTCCTGAAAGGCCTCTTCCCGCCTCTTGGAGCAGCCGTTCACGGGCGTGGGACTGTAGCCGCAATAGGCGAAATGGACAAAGCCGCGTTCCAGCAGATGGCTGGCTGCCAGCTTCGCCACGGCCGTGTTATCGGTCCCCACGTAGGGAATACTCATGTCGGGACGGAACCAGCCGTAGCCGCCGCCGACTCCCACCAGCGGCACCGACAGGCGCAGCAAGTCGGGGCCGTTCGGATCGTCGAACCCCACGATCACCCCGTCCCAGCGTCCGACGAGCATCGATTCGAGCGAACTGCTGCTGCGGCTCTCGGGAAGAAAGACGTTCCAGTTGCCGCGTTGGTGCGCAAAGGCCATGACGCCGCTGACGACCTTGCGCATGGCGGCGCGGCCAACCTCCAAGAAAACGCCGACGGATCGCGGCTGTTTCTCGTTCGAATAGTTCATCGAATCCTCTTCCGTCCTAGCCAGAGAACGTCCCAGACGGGTGACTTCCATGGTCGCCCTGGGGAACTCGGCTGTCAAGAGTTTGGGGCGGGGGTCCACGATTTCCCCCCGACTTGATGAGAGTCTGTAAGGCGTTGCAGTGAATCTTGTTGCGCGTCGAGGCCCAACGGCCGGACGGCGTCTGGATTGAGTTGTGCCGCCGCGCCTCGCGGGCTGACGTTGGGGGGATGACTCTGCTCCACGGGCTGCCCCCGTGGCTACGACGTATCGCCCACTGTGTGGGCCGGCGACTTGCTATGGGCGGCCAAGATCGAATACAGTGAGGGCCTGGAGTCGTGGCCGATGGGAGCCCAATGTCTTGGGAGAGGACGCGGCGGACGGTTTCGCAATCGACGTCAGAATCAAGAGAACCTGCTCACACACCAACGGGAGACACATCATGTCGACAGAGAAACGCATCACGAGGCGACGGATGCTCCGAGTCACGACAGCCGCCGCCTCCGGCGCCCTTGCGACCACCTTCCTGCAGAAGCGGTCACTCGGTGCGAGCCTGCTTGCCGAAACAGGTGCGGCAGCGGATCCCAGGATCCAGGGCCCGTTTCTGATTCTGTCGACACCCTTCACTGCATCCGGCGCCGTGGACTACGACGCCCTTGCCCGGCAGGCCTGTTACATGGACTGGTGCGGCTGTCCGGGCATGATCTGGCCCCAGTCGGGCGACAGCGTCGATCTGCTCACGATGGACGAGAAGCTCCAGGGAATGGAGGTGCTTGCCGAGACGGCTCGTAATCTTCGAACGACCGCCCTGTGCCTTGGCGTTCAGGGAAAAGACACCGACGAAATGCTCGTCTATGCCAGGCATGCCGAGAAGTTGGCCCCGCCGGCCTTCATCTCGCGGCCACCCGACTCGGGCAAAACGCAAGACGACATGCGCGAGTACTGGCGAGCCCTGGCCTCGGTCACGAAGCGGCCCGTGTTTCACCAGACGACGGGCGGCACGGCGTACAAGGGGCCGGTCCCCTCCCCGCAACTCCTGATCGAATTGGCCAAGGAGTTTCCCAATTACGGCTACGTGAAGGAGGAGGCCGGTTCCGTCATCGCCCGCATGCGGGAGTTGGTGGCCGCCAAGCCGCCGATCCGGCGAGTATTCGGCGCCCGGGGCGGATACGGCTGGCTCTACGAGTTGCGGCTGGGGGCGGAAGGCCTGATCACCGAGCGGGCCATCTATGCCGACGTGCTCACCCGCATCTGGGAGTTGCACAAGAGCGGCTCGGATCCGGCGGCCCTGCGCGACGCCTACAGCAAGTTCCTCCTCATGATCAACCTCAGCAGGACCCATCCGGGTGACTTGCGAGGCTACCAGTTATATCTCTGGAAGAAACGCGGCGTCTTCGAGACGACGGTCTCGCGTCAATACGGGCCCCGTGGAACCATTCCGGAATCCCCCATCTTTTCGGAGCTGCAATTGACCGAGGACGAGATCGCCGAGATCGATTATCGATTCGAGGCACTCAAGCCCTACCAGAAGCCGGGATCGCCAAAGCTCACTCCTGACGGTTGACGTAGCGGCTACTGGTGGATCGTACAGGTTTGGATCCATTGCGTTGCCTCGGAGAGTGACGGGCAAAACGTGACGACAATATGATTCTAAATGCCCTTTCACGATTCCCAGAAGAAATCGGATTCCGCCACCGACCTTGTGTCGGTGGAGACAACGTTTGACGGCTCGACCCCCTCAGCGAGTTTCTCGTTCCACGCCCGCCGCAACGCGGCGGGCGTGGAACGAGAACGACGCCGCCCGCCCTGTGCTCCCCATTCCCACCCCCTGCCTCAACGTTTATGCTGAGGGGGGGCGGCATCAGAACGGCGAGTACGCCTAAACAGAGCGTGGAGATGAGCGATCGGGCGGAGTGGTCCTACATCGGGTTTCTGGCCTTGCTGACGGCCACGCCTGCGCTGGCCACGGACATGTATCTGTCGGCCATTCCCACGATTGCCCGGCAGTGGAATTCCAGCGAGAGCGTGATCAGCCTGTCGCTGGTGCTGTGGTTCGTGGCGTTCAGTATCTTCCTGTTGGTATGGGGGCCGATTTCGGACCGAACGGGTCGCAAGCCCGTGCTCATCACCGGGTTGATCGTATTCGTGGCGTCGAGCATCCTCTGCTCTGTGGCACGGAATCCTGTCCAACTGATCGGTTTTCGGATCCTTCAGGGGATCGGGGCCGCATCACCTTCGACGATGGTCATGGCGATCTGCCGCGATCGATTCGAGGGGGCCGTGCGGCAGAAGGTGCTGGGTTTCATCGGCGTGGTCATGCCGATCGTCCCCATGGTCGCGCCGGCGATCGGGGCGGGCGTGATGGCGGTCGGCTCGTGGCGGTGGATCTTCGGCGTGCAGGCGAGCCTGGCGACGGTTTCGCTTTGCCTATCGTTCGGCTATCGAGAAACGGCCGAGTTGGAGGCCGGCGGCGGGGTCATTGATGCGTTTCGGCGATACGGCCGCCTGCTGGCGAACGGCCGGTTCGTGGCCGCCAACACGACGATGGGGTTGGCGGTCGGTCCGCTGTTCGGGTTCATTGCCTTCTCGCCGATCGTTTACCAGAAGATCTTCTCTCTGTCGGAGATTGCCTTCGCGTGTCTATTTGGTGCGAATGCTCTGGCGGCCACGCTGGGCGCCGGCCTGTGCGTGCGATTGGCGCCGAGGATGTCGCAGTACCGGCTGCTGACGATCAGTTTCGCCGGCATCCTGCTCGCCGGCCTCGGAATTCTCGCCGTGGGAAGTATTCATCCCTTCGCCTTCGCGGCCTTGATGGCTGCCGCCAATATGTGCATCGGCCTGAGCCGCCCCCTCGCCAACCACCTGGTTCTCGAACAGGTGGCCCACGATATCGGGGCCGCCTCGTCGTTCCTGGTGTTCTACCAGGGCATGGTCGGGGCGGTCTGCATGTGGTTTACCTGCCGCCCCTGGCCGACACCGATTCTGGCGTTCGGCGTGCTGGTGGTGGTGCTGTCGACTGTGATTCTGACGGTTTGGCCGTTCCTGGTGAACGCTTTGAGAGCAGGAGACGAGCAGGCGTCTCATGGGTGAGACGCGGCAGCGTGAAGATGCGCGTGTCAGGGAATGGGAATCCGACCGCGATCAGCCCTTGGGATAAAGGAAGATCGATATGCCCGAACCGATCGACGACAAGGACCTCGCGTTCGTCGAAAAACGTCGACGCTTGGTCCGTTGGTGGAACCTGGTCGGGTCCGCAACCCTGGCGGGCCTGGCGGCCTTCGTAGCCTGGATGTTCTGGGCCCATCCGCGGCTGATCAACCCGCTTCACGTCGTGGGAGAAATCGAAGCCGGCCGAATCGCGCAGTCGACGCTTGAACTCATGGCCGTCATGCTGCCGATGGTTGTCTTGGTGATCTTCCTGGTGCTGGGGGTGATGCTCGGCTTCGCGTTTGCGATGATTGGGAACGAACGGCGGTATTTGATGATTATCGATCGGTTGAGGCACGATGTCATTGCCGTCTTCGAAGGGCACAGAGATCCGGAGTACTGGCGCTACCGAATCGGTTGACTTGCCTGCCCGGTTGTGCAGAATGTGGTTCGTGTGGACGCGTGGCCGACGCCACGACAGCCGCCCCCTGGCACGGGAGTTTCTCGCAATGCCCGACACGATCCGACGACGTGAGTTTCTCAAAAAGTCTTCTGCCGTCGTCCTGGCCGGTTCTCTTACCTCGGCCAAGACCACCCTCGGGGACGACCGTGCCGGGCAGCAAGGCCTGCTGGCCGGCGCCGCCGAGGTCGACATCTCTCCCCTGAAGCTGCCGGTGCTGGCGAGCGGCGGGTTCCTGGAACGGACGGGCAACGAACTGCACGACCATCTGTTCGCTCGGGGGCTCGTCCTCGACGACGGCCAGAAGCGGTTGGCGATGGTCGTCGTCGACACGCTGATGATGCCGCGGGAGATGCTCGACGGGGTCAAGCAGAAGGCGGCCGAATCGACGGGAATTCCCGCGGAGAACATTCTCATCTCCGCGACCCATACCCACACGGCCCCTTCCGTCATGGGCGCGTTGGGAACGGGCGTTGACGAAGACTACGCCGCCTTCCTGCCCGGCAAGCTCGTCGAGTGCATCGAACAGGCCGCCGAGACGCTCGAGCCCGCTCGCGTCGGCTGGGCCTCGGTCATCGACAGCGAAGACACGAACTGCCGCGTGTGGTTCCGGCGACCGGACCGGATCGACGAGGATCCCTTCGGCAAACGGACCATTCGTGCCATGATGCACCCGGGCTATCAGAATCCGGATTACCTTGGGCCGTGCGGGCCGGAAGATCCCGAGTTGAGCGTGCTGTCGGTCGCCCGCCCCGACGGATCGGTGCTGGCGGTCGTCGCCAACTACTCGATGCACTACTTCGGCGCCGCCCCGGTTTCGGCCGACTACTTCGGCCGGTTCGCGGCCATGGTGAGCGAGGAGTTGAGCCGGCGAGGCGGCAACAAGCCCTGCATCGCCATGATGTCGCACGGCACCAGCGGCGATCAGCATTGGATGGATTACTCCCAACCCCGCAAGGCGATCGATCTGGAAACCTACGCCCGGCGCGTCGCCGATCGGGCCCTCGAAGCAATCGGGAAGGTAGAGTATCGCGACGGGGCCTCCCTCGACGCCGCTCAGACGACGCTCACGCTCCGTCGCCGGCTGCCGGACGAAGAGCGGAAGGCCTGGGCCGAAACGCTCGTGGCCGCGATGGGCGAGCGGACCAAGCCGGCCAACCGGCCCGAGGTCTATGCCCGGGAGCAGATGGTTCTTCTGGCGGAACCGGAACGGCAGGTGCCGGTTCAGGTTCTGCGAATCGGCGACCTCGCGATCACGGCCATTCCGTGCGAAGTCTACGCGATCACCGGTCTGAAGCTGAAGGCCCAGTCGCCCTTCGCCCACACGATGAACGTCGAACTAGCGGGCGGGGGTGAAGGCTATATCCCGCCACCCGAACTGTTCCCATTCGGCGGCTACAATACCTGGCCGGCACGCACGGCCGGGCTGGAGACGACCACCGAGCCCAAAGTTGTCGAGGCACTGCTCGGCATGCTGGAGCAATTGTCCGGCAAGCCCCGTTCGGCCCTGGCCAAGACAACCGGCCCCTATGTCGAAGCCATTCTGGCCGCTGGGCCGATCGCCCACTGGCCGCTCGACGACATCGCAGGGTTCGAGGCGGCCAACCCGGCCGGACGCCCCGGCAAATACGAAGCAGGAATCGCCCGCTTTCTCGAAGGTCCCGAGACGCCCGGCTTGTCGCGATCCGACGGACCGGCTCGTGCCGCCCACTTCGCCGGTGGACGCGTGGCTGCCGCTTGTCCGCTCGGAGACGACTATTCAGTGGAGATGTGGATCTACAACTGTTTGCCCAGCGATGCGAGGGCGGTCACGGGCTACTTCTTCTCGCGCGGGCCGGACGGCGTCAAAGGGGCGCCGGGCGACCACCTGGGGATCGGCGGCACCTATCGCGACGGCTCCCTGGCCGGAAAACTCATCTTCTTCAACGGCGATCAACGCGACCAGCTCGTCGTGGGCAAGACGGACATTGTTCCGGGCGCATGGCACCATATCGTGCTGGTTCGCCAGGGTTCGCGAGTGGCCGTTTATCTGAACGGGCAGACGGCGCCGGAACTCGAAGGCGAGTTGGCGCCCGGTTGCCCGGTCGACGAAACGAGCGTGTTTATCGGCGGACGGAGCGACAACCTGTTCAACTTCGAGGGCAAAGTCTGCCAGGTGGCGATCTACGATCGCGCGTTGTCGCCACAGGACGTGGCGGCGCACCATCGGGCGGCCGTGCGATAGGAAGAGCCCATGAAGGATCCTGTCCGACTGGCAGTGGTGTGCTGGGGCCTGTGCTCTGCGTTTTCCCTTACGGCCTGCGGTGAGGAGCTTGGCTCGGTCGAGCTGATCCGGGATCGCTGGGGCGTGCCCCACGTGTTTGCGGAAACCGACGCCGGGGCCATGTACGGGTTGGGTTACGCCACGGCCGAGGATCGCGCCTTTCAGATGCATACCATGCTCCGGATCGTCCAGGGGCGTCTAGCGGAAGTGGTGGGCGACGTGCGGAAAACCGCCCGCCAGGAAGGGGCCGTCTTCAACGATCGGAAGATGCGCACATTCGGCTTCTATCGCAAGGCCAAGGAGGCTGCCGAGCATCTCGACGCCGACTCCCGCTCGCTGCTCGAAGCGTATTGCGACGGCGTGAACGCCTACGTCGAGAAGCACCCCGACAAGCTTCATCCCTTGTTTGCCAGGCTCGATTTCAAGCCCGAACCGTGGACGCCGGCCGACTGCATCGCTTCCTGGTGGCACCTGGCCCAGTTCTTTGCCACCGACGGAACCCGCGACCTGCTTCACTACCACAACCTGGTCAGCGGAGAGAGCCGCGATCCGCGGGAGTTGTTGCGGGGCAGGGGAGGGGAGTCCGCAGAGACCACCGAAGACCTGACGCCGCTCGCCCCCGACGACGCCGCGTCCGTGGTGCGGCGCGACGATGTGGACGATGCCTGGATCGATAGGACGCACGAGTATCTCCGCCGTCACGGCTACGAAGTTGAGCCGGCCGGCGGGGCAGGGCAGGGGGGCGCCGAGGGGCCCAAGTTCAGCCACGCCTGGGTCGCCGACGGCAAGACCACCGGCACCGGGGCTGCCACGCTCGTCAGCAAGCCGCAGACGCCCGTTACGAATCCGTCGCTGTTCTACGAGTTCCACTTGTGCGGCAAGACCTTCAATGTCCGCGGTTGCGGCGTGCCCGGCTCGCCGATCGTCTTGATCGGGTTCAATCGAAACGTCGCCTGGGGAATGACCGCCCTCGGCGCCGATCAGGCGGACCTGTTTCGGCTGAAAACGGATGACGAACATCCCGACGCCTACAAATTCGACGGCCAGTGGTTGCCGGTCAAGACGATCGAAGAAGAAATCAAGGTCAAGGGCGGGCCGGCACAGGTCCTCACCGTGCGAGAGACGCATTTTGGGCCGATCGTCAATGAGTTCGCTTTCGCCCGTCCCGACGATCCGCCGGTCGTGCTGAAACGAATCCCGACGTGCGAGACAGATCGCGAAACGATCCAGGGCGCCCTGGCAATGATGCGGGCAACCAGTGCGCAACAATTCCTGGCGGCCTTGCCCGGCTGGCGCTTTCCGTCGGCCAACGTGGTGTTCGGCGACAGCGGGGGCAACATCGGCTATTCGTGCATCGGCGCCCTGCCGCTGCGGTCGCCCGAGGCCTTGGAACAAGGCGGGGCGGCTCACGACGGCTCGGCCTCGCGGTTCGACTGGCAGGACGTCATCCCCGCCGACCTCGTGCCGCACGTGCTCAACCCGAAACCGGGCTACCTGTTCAGCGGCAACCATCGCCCGATCGAGTCGTTCTATCCGATTCCGATCGGAATCAGCACCGGCTCGATGGGCGACACGCTCCGTTCGCTGCGGCTGCGGCAGATGTTCACCGACTACGAGAGCCTCACTCCGGACGATCTGCTGCGGATGAACCGGGATGCGGTGAATCCCAAGCGGCGGGCGCTCGTGCGCGTGGGGTTTCATCTGCGCGACGTGCTCCAGCGAGAACTATCGAAGGACGCTGGGACTGCACTGAGTTACCTCGAGGATTGGTACGAGGACGGGGCCTCGTCGGAGTTGACGCATCCCGGTGCGGCCCTGGCCATGCAATTGAACACCATGTTCCGCTTCGTCAACACGCCGCTGACCTTCAAGTACGGTGGCGGCGAGTCGGGGAGTTCGCGACTGGTGAAGGACTGGGAAGCCCGGCTGGCTGTCGATCCGAAGGCCGAATTCTCGGCCCTCGAGCAGCAGTACGTCGACGGGGTGCTGGCGGGTGCCCTGAACCGTTGCATCGACCAGTACGGTTATGAGCCGCTGGCCTGGCTCGACCAGGCACGCGATGAGGTCGTCGCCCGCCGGCTCGGCGCCTTCGCCGGCCTCGACGGTTTCCCGTCGGTCGATTCCGCGTATGATATTCCCATGCCCCCGCTGCCGTGTACGGACGGGGCCACGATCTCGTCGCAGGCCGCCGAGGCCTATGTCCAGTGGGTCCCGCTCCACGACGTGGACCAGGCGCAATCGATCTTACCGCCAGGCCAATCGGAACTGCCCGAGAGTACCTCGCGGTTGGTAAACGTCGAGTTGTGGAGTACCGGCAAACTCCATCCGGCCCCGCTTTCGCGCCGGGCGGTTGAGCAGATCGCGGAAACGCATAGGACGCTCAAATAGTCGTTGTTCGCTCCGCGAACAAACGAAGTGGCCCGTTTGCGGAGCAAACAGCAACTGTCGCGACTTGTTCGCAGAGCGAACAACAACACTGAACCGAGACCACCGAAATGAACTGCCCCTGCAGCATCTACGCCTTCGTTCTCCTTGCTCTTCTTCCTGGTCTCTCCCAAGCGAAGGAGCAGTCGCGACCCAACATTGTCCTGGTCATGACCGACGACCAGGGCTATGGCGATCTGGGGATTCGCGGCAATCCGCACCTTAAGACGCCGAACCTGGACCGCTTCGCACGGGAAGGCGTCCAGTTGGAGCGATTCTACTGCTCGCCGGTCTGTGCCCCGACGCGAGCCAGCCTGATGACGGGGCGGTACTACTATCGCTCGGGCGTGATCCACACTTCCCGAGGCGGCGCCAAGATGCACGGCGACGAGGTCACCATCGCCGAACGGCTCAAACTGGCCGGCTACGCCACGGGCATCTTCGGCAAGTGGCACTTGGGCGACACCTACCCGATGCGGCCCGTCGACCAGGGCTTTGACGAGGCCCTCTGGCACAAGTCGGGCGGAATCGGCCAGGCGCCGGACGCCCCCAACAGCTACTTCAACCCGCAGCTTTGGCGCGGCGACCGGAAAGTAGCGGGCGACGGGTACTGCACGGACGTCTTCTTTGATGCCGCCCTGGAGTTCATCGGCCGGCATCAGAAGGAACCGTTCTTCGCCTACCTGCCGGCCAACGCACCGCACACGCCGCTGGAGGTTGCGGACGAGTACGCAGAACCCTACCGCAAGCTTGGTCTGAACGACACGACCGCCCGGGTGTACGGTATGATCGCCAACATCGACGAGAATTTTGGGCGGCTGCTGAGCGAGTTGGAGCGAACCGGGTTGCGCGAGAATACTCTGGTCCTGTTCTTCGGCGATAACGGCCCGCAGCAGGAACGGTTCAACGCCGGCCTCCGCGGCCGCAAGTCGTCGACGTACGAGGGCGGAATTCGCGTCGGTGCGTTTCTCCAATGGCCGGCCCGGTGGCCGAAGGC
The DNA here is from genome assembly GCA_012719125.1 of Planctomycetaceae bacterium. GTDB lineage: Bacteria > Planctomycetota > Planctomycetia > Pirellulales > Thermoguttaceae > JAAYAY01. Next base: position 13,997 of record JAAYAY010000352.1, read on the forward strand.
AAAACAGATCGATACAATCGCCGCCCATATCGATATCGCCCCGACCCTGCTGGCGGCCGCCCGCGTGGAGTCCCCCGCGGGACCCGTGTTCGACGGCCTCAACCTGTTACCCTTGCTCGACGGCGCGACCTCCACGTGGCCCGAGCGAATGCTCTTCTTCCAGTGTCACCGGGGACTCGCGCCCAAGCCATTCCAGAACTGCGCCGTCGTCACCAATCGCTACAAGCTGGTCGGTTTCCCGGGCACGTTCAATCGGGAAGATCTCGATCCATCGGGCGAGCCGATCCTCGAACTCTACGACGTTCCGGCCGATCGGGCCGAATCGAACGATCTGTCTGCCGAGCGTCCGGAAGTGGTCGTCAGTCTTCGCGACGCCTACGTGCAATGGTACGACGACGTTCGCGCGACGCGGCAGTTCAAACCCGGCGTGATCCACATCGGCAACCGGGCGGAGAACCCCGTGCGGCTGTGCCGCTACCAGGACGCCAATTACATGGACGGCGTGCCGCGCGGCTGGACGGTCCAAGTGGAGCAGGGGGGCAAATACCGGCTCACCATCGACCGCGGATCGCTGGAAGGGCAGGGGAGTCTCCACGTCGTCTGGCAAGGCGAAGAGACCGTGGTATCGCTCGGGCAAGGGGAAAGTTCGGCAATGATAGGGTTGACAGCAGGCGACGGTGTGATCGATATTTGGTTCGTGCCCGACGGCGCCGAGCGGGCCGTCCTATCCGAAAACAACACGGCCGGGGACGTTGATTTGGAGCGAATGTGAATCGCCTTACGGGATTCCCGGAAAAAGGTGACAGCCACCTTTTGTGCGAAGCACCCGAAGGGCCGTTCCGGCAAAAGGTGGCTGTCACCTTTTTCTGCAGAAAGCGAGACGATCATGAGTCTTCCCGACAACGTACGACAAGTCCTCAATCGTGGCGTGGTCATTCCGGCCAGTCCGCTGGCGCTCGACGAGCAGCGGCAGTTCGACGAGCGGTATCAGCGGGCGGTGTGGCGCTATTACGGGGCGGCCGGGGCAGGGGGGATCGCGGTGGGCGTGCATACGACCCAATTCGCCATTCGCGACCCTAAGATCGGCCTCTACCGGCCGCTGCTGGCGCTGGCCAAGGAAGTGTTCGACGAACTGGACCAGGCACGTTCCGAACCGATGATCCGCGTGGCGGGGATCTGCGGGCGGACCGACGAAGCCGTGGCCGAGGCAAGCTATGCGGCCGAGCAGGGCTTTCACACGGGACTACTGAACCTCAGCGCCATGCGCCAGGCCGACGACATCCAACTTGCCGAGCACTGCCGCGAGGTGAGCAAAGTCTTGCCCGTCTTCGGGTTCTACCTGCAGGCAAGCGTGGGAGGGCGCCCGCTGCCGTATTCGTTCTGGCGGCGGTTTGCCGAGGTCGAGAACGTGGCGGCCGTCAAGATCGCCGCCTTCAATCGCTACCAGACCATCGACGTGGTCCGGGCCCTGGCCGAGGCGGGCCGCAACGACGTGGCCCTCTACACGGGCAATGACGACAACATCCTGATGGATCTAGTCACGCCGTTCCGCTTCATGGCCGGCGGCAAACCGGTCGAGCGCCGGTTCGTGGGCGGGCTGCTGGGCCATTGGGCCGTCTGGACCCAATCGGCGGTCGACCTGCTGGCGCGGTGTCACCTGGCCGTGGCCGACGGTGGCGCCGTTTCGCCCGACCTGCTGGCCGCCAACGTCGCCGTCACCGACATGAACGCGGCCCTCTTCGACGTGGCCAACCAGTTCGCCGGCTGTATCCCGGGCGTCCACGAGATCCTCCGCCGGCAAGGACTCCTGCCCGGCACCTGGTGCCTCAACCCTGAAGAGAACCTCAGCCCCGGCCAGAGTGAAGAACTCGACCGCGTCTCGCGGGCCTATCCGGACCTGGTCGATGACGAGTTTGTGGCCGAGAACCTTACCGAGTGGTTGGCGTAGCCGCAGTGGGTCGCTCCTGCCGGGTGCGACTTGAATCGCCAGAACCGTCCCCATTTCAGAGAGTGACAGCCGGCAGGAGTCACCCACTACGAGCAGCACACGAGCCATACCAGCCATGAACACCACCATGCGACTCCTGGTCCTATTTGCTGTTTTCACTGCCACGGCCGCCATATCTTTTGGCGACGAAAAGCCCCTGTACCAGTTCAACCGCACGCCCCTCCTGCAGAAGCCCTATGCCGAGTTGCCGCTTGGGACGATTGAGCCTCAAGGTTGGCTGCGCGACGAACTGGAGCGGATGGCTGCCGGCATGACCGGGCATCTCGACGAGTGGTACCCGGAAGTCTGCGGGCCGCGCAACGCCTGGCTGGGCGGCGACGGCGATACCTGGGAACGAGGCCCCTACTGGATCGACGGACTCTATCCGCTCGCGCGAATTCTGGACAACGAGCCGCTTCAGAAGAAGGCCCAGGCCTGGATCGAGTGGACGCTGGCCAACCAGCGGGAGGACGGCTACATCGGCCCCGTGGAACTCAAGAAGGAAGACCGTACGCAGCCGCCGCCCCAGGGCGCCCAAATCCACAAGCCCGACGACTGGTGGCCGCGGATGGTCATGCTCAAGATCCTCCAGCAGCACTATAGCGCCACCGGCGATCCGCGGGTGGTCGAATGTCTCAAAAAGTACTTTCGCTATCAACTGAAGAAGCTGCCCGAGGAGCCATTGGCGGCACCTCCGGGCGGCAAGGGCGGTTCCTGGTGGGCGGCCCAGCGGGGCGGCGACAACCTGATGGTCGTCCTCTGGTTCTACAACCTGACCGGCGAGCCGTGGCTGCTCGATCTGGCGAACCTGATTCATCAGCAGACGGTGCCCGTGACGGATTGGTTCCTCACCGGCGACATCACCCGCCACCGCATGGACCAGGGCGAGTCGCTCCACTGTGTGAACCTGGCCCAGATGACGAAGACGCCGATCATCCGCTATCAGCAGGACCAGGACTCGCGGCACCTCGACGCCGTCCGCAAGATGTTTGCCGACGTGCGGGCATTCCACGGCCAGCCCCACGGGCTCTACGGCGGCGACGAGGGATTGCACGGCGATTGGCCCGATCGCGGGAGCGAACTGTGCTCGGCCGTCGAGATGATGTTCTCGCTCGAAAAGATGCTGGAAATCACCGGCAACGCCGAGTTTGCCGACCGCCTGGAGCGAGTGGCCTTCAACGCCCTGCCCACCCAGTGCCTCGACAATCACCGCGGCCGGCAGTATTTCCAGCAAACCAACCAGGTCCAGTGCACCATCGGCAGCCACGACTTCTTCAACGACGAAGAAGACCGGCTCGTTTACGGCCTGCTTCAAGGCTATCCGTGCTGCACCTGCAATCTGCACCAGGGCTGGCCGAAGTTCACCCAGCACCTGTGGATGTCCAGCGCCGATCGCGGTCTGGCCGCCCTGGCCTATGCGCCCAGCCGGGTGACGGCCAAGGTGGCCGGCGGGGCCGAAGTGACGATCACCGAAGAAACGGGTTACCCCTTCTTTGAAACGGTCTCGTTCACCGTCGAGACGCCGAAGACGGTGGAGTTTCCGCTCCACCTCCGCATCCCCGGCTGGTGCGAAAAGGCGTCGCTCAAGATCAACGGCAAGCCGCAACCGGGCGAACTCAAGCAGGGCTCGATTCATGTCGTCCGGCGCGAGTGGAAGTCGGGAGACCGGGTGGAGTTGACGCTGCCCATGCCGCTCGTCGCCTCGACCTGGTATCACCGCAGTAAGGCAATCGAGCGTGGCCCGCTGCTGTTTGCCCTGGACATCCAGGAGGATTGGAAGGAAGTGCCGGGCGAACGTCCCGAGGGCGTGCCGGCCGAGGCGATGCACCGCGGCCATTTCGAGTGCCGCCCGGCGTCGCCCTGGAACTACGCGATCTCCCAGGCCGCCACGTCGGCCCCGTCCGAGCATTTCCGCCTCCAGCAGGCCGACGCGGTTCCCTTGAATCCCTGGACCCGCGAGTCGGCGCCCGTCTGGTTGCAGGGCAGGGGAGTGCGGTTGCCCTATTGGACCCTGGTCCGCAACTCGGCCGACAATCCGCCCCTGAGTCCCGTCGCCATGCCGCCCGACGCCCGGCCGGAAGCAATTCGCCTGATCCCCTACGGGGCGACGACGGTGCGGATCACGGAGTTTCCGTGGGTGAAGGGGGCGGGGTGGTGAGGGCGATGGACATAACACTCTAACCGCAATGTCGTTCAACGTGCTGGCGAGGTAGCAGTGAGAGTCTTCCTGACGGGCATCAGTTGTGTTGGCAAGACAACAATCGGCGAGAAAGTCGCGGATTTGCTTGGCGTCAGGTTCTTCGACCTCGACGCAGAGGTGGAGACCTTTTTCGGAACCAGTATCGAGAGACTCCAGATGCGGTTCCTGACGACGCACGCCTACCGCAACGAAGCTGCAAAAGCTCTGATCGACTTGCTGCGACGCCCAGAGAGCCAAGATAGTGTGGTTGCCCTGCCGCCAAGCGGCTTGATGGGCGCATATCTGCGGGCCATAAAGAAGACGAACGGCATCACGGTCGCACTCCGTGATCTACCCGAGAACATTCTGCAAAGAATCACGTTCTACGACATGGACTCAAATCCAATCGAAAAGGTCCTGACTCGCGACGAGAAACGGCTCTACCTGAGAGAAATCAAGAAGGACATCACCTACTTCCGCAAAACGTATGAACGTGCCCATTTGCAGGTCGACATCTCGGGGATGGGGGTGGACCAGGCCGCTCGCAAGGTCAAAGAAACGCTCGATGTATTCGTTCGTGGGCTCGCAGGAGGTTAGAAACTGGTGATTCTCAGAGGGCTGAAATACGACGTGCTGTAAGCTCACTGTCTAACGAACTCGGATCACGATCATGTCGTCGCCGGGGATGGTGATCTTGATGCCTTCCCCAACTAATTGACCAACGTTCAGATCCCCTCCCCCACTCGAAACCATCGTTGCAGCCGTCGGGTTGGCGATGGGGTAGGGGAGGTTCTGCGGGTGGAGAGTGCAGGTCAGTTCGTGAGGTTCGCCGTCCAGGTTCGCTATGAGCAAATGGGCCTCGCCCGGGCGGCTGTAGACCGCGGCTGCACAACGGGGGTGGGAGAGGGTGACGGCCGTGGTCCGCCAGTCAGCAAAGCGATACTCGCGAAAGTCGCCGATGGGTTTCAACAGCGGCAGCAGGTCGAAGGTCTCTTCACTCGCGGGCCAGGGGGCCACGCCGTTCAAAAACGCCTCGATCGCAAACAGCCGGTGCAACCTGCGCGGAGCGTCGGCCGCAAGCACGCCGTAGCTGATCGCGCCCCGCGGAATCGCCCCGGCCAGCGACGTTTCGAGCGGCAGATCCTGCAGGTCGGGGGCGCGGTCGGTCCATTTCTTGTAGCCCCATTCGGTGGCCACCACGTAGTCGGCAAAGTTCTCCACGGCAAACATGGGTGTCGTGGTGTTGTGGACGATGACCAGGCCGTCCTTGCCCACGCGGGCGCGGGTCCATTCCATCAGGTCGAGCAGTTCGTCCATGTCCCAGTGGCCTTTGGCCGGTGCGGCCGGGTCGGTGGCGCCTTCGTGCAGAGGATTCGAGCAGAGCAGGGCCACGTTCCAGTCGTAGTAGACGCCGTCAAGGGGATGGTTCTTGAGGACCCGATCGATCGAAAACTTCAGGAAGTCGAGCCAGCCGGAGCGGAGACACATCTGGGCGCCGAACTCGCGCTCGGGGCGGTAGAAGTTGTGCCGCAACTCGCCCTTGCTGTTCATGCGGCCCCACTCCTGGCCATGTTCCTGAAATTCCTTCGTGCTGGGGTGGAGTTCCTTGTTCGAGAAGTAGGTTGCCGTCCGGATGCCGACCGCACGGCAGTCGTTGAGGACCTTGTCGTAGCGATCCATGTCGGGGTAGGGGGGATACGCTCCGTCGTGCCAGAACAGGCCGTCGTCGTAGTAGTCGCCGTCGTTGTGGCAGTGCACCGTCTGAATCCCCTTCTCGGCCCACCGCTCGATCGCTTCCGTCGAGACCCACTCGCCACGGTTGCGGTTGAAGCTGGTGTGCAGCCAGGGCCCATGAGCCCGCCCGTCGAGGATCGGAACCGCCAGATAAAAATCAAAGGTCGCCGCCGCCGGCAGCGCCGCGGCCGCGTCGGGGCTCCAGAGAGGTGAGACCGACAGGGCCAGGCCCCGCGGGTCTTGGTTTCGCTCAAGCAGACACCGGCCCCCGCCTCGCGATCCCGTCAATTGCAGCTCCCACTGCGAAAGATCGGAACTCACGAACCACTCCAGGCCCTCGACCCCGGGATCGACGAAGATCATCGAACGCGGCACGTAGCGCGTATCAAGGCTCTTGTCCGACGGGTCATCCAGCCGCAGCTTTCCCCAGCGGTTGCTCCCAAAGGCAAACGGCGGGGCCTTCTCGGCCTCCGTGATCCCTTCCCGATAACCGTAGTCCGTGAGATTCGGGGCAAGAACGACCGACAACGGACACACCTCCCGCGCGCTGGTGCCGGCGGGAGCCAGCAACTCCTTGCGGATCTTGACGTATCCCCAGCGATACTGAAGGGTGGTCTTGAGTTGAAGCCCCGACGCTCGCCCGCCCTCGTCCTTCAACTCGCACTCGACCGTCACGATCTCATGGAGACCCTCCCGGCGGTGCGCAACGGTCGGCGCCGCATCGTTCAGGTCGGTCAGCACGGTTCCCTTTTCGTCGCAGACTCGTGTCTCGACGGGCTGCAACAACAGGTTGGCTGCCTTGCCGTGGGTCAGGGTGATTCGTGTGATCGCGCCCCCCTTCTTCAGGTTCTGCTCGACCGTGTAGTAGGGCGTCGACAGGGTGAGGATGCCCGAGGCGTCGTCGCGCTGGACCTGGTAGGCTTGCGGCCAGGTACGCGGGACCTCTTCGGTGGCTGGGGCAGCCGGCAGAGCCGCGGGCGCGAGGGAGAATGCGATGGCCCACAGGCAGACTCCGCGAGCGATCATGCGGCACTTCTTCCTGTTCGGAATGAGACCGGAGAGCGTACATGAGACGGTGGGTTTCATGGTCGTGTCACCTGTGGGGAAAGTGTCGTGGAATGGAAAACCGGCCCAACGCGATGCCATTCTAATGCGACGGAACCAGTCCATTCAACGCCGGCAAAGGCAAGTCCAGCCAGACCAGTCGTTTAACGCCCAGCCGCAGGCGCCGGCTGTAGTTGATCGTCTTTGCCATGGGGGCCGGCGCCTGCGGCTGGGCGTTAAACGAGTGCTTTGCCCGCCCATTCCCTTGCCTCGTAGATTCCCTTGCCTTCCTCTCTCCCGCCCGGCAACCGTACTCCGAAGATTGTTCCCTCACCCCAGCCAGCCCGATACAATACCTCCGCCGCCGACAACAACCCCTGTCCACGAGGAAGCATAGCGATGTCCAGCCACACGAGTTCCGGTCTTTCCCGTCGTACCTTCGTCCGCCAAACCGGCCTTCTGGCCGGCGGAATGCTGCTGGGAACCCGCGGAGCCGCCCGGGCCGCCGCCGACGAGACGCCCGGCCCCGTCTCGGGACCGCTGCCGCTTCGCACGCTCGGCCGGACCGGAGCCAAAGTGACGGCCATGACGCTCGGAACCGCTCCCTGCGGACTGTCCCCCAAAATCCCGCCCTCCGAAATCGCCAAAATCATCAACTATGCCGTCGATCAGGGCATCACCTCGATCGACACCGCCCCAGGCTACAAACAATCGGAAGAGGGGATCGGCATGGCCCTGGGTTCGCGGCGGAAGGAGGTGTTCCTGGCGTCGAAGGTGATGGCCGACACGCTCGACGAGGCGGAAGCGTCGCTGAGCAAGTCGCTCGAGTTGCTCAAGACCGACAGTCTCGACCTGGTCTACTATCACAGCGTCGCCAGCCACGACGTGCCCAAGGCCATGGAGCCCGACGGAGTGTTCTCCTGGCTGGTCAAGCAGAAGCAGGCCGGCAAGTTCCGCTTCCTCGGAATCTCCGGCCACCACAAGCCCGGCATGTTCGCCCAGCTCCTGGAAACCGGCGAGGTCGACGTACTGCTGACGGTCGTCAACTTTGTGGACCGCAACACGTACAACTTTGAAGAGAAGGTCCTGCCCATCGCTCGCGAGCGGAACGTCGGCATCGTCGCCATGAAGGTGTTCGGCGGGGCGCGCAAGAGCGCCGGTTCCTACGCCAATCCCCAGGCCCCGCCGGAGCTCGACGTGGAGCATCTGGAACTGGCCGTTCGCTACGCCATGAGCGTCCCCGGCGTCAACACGCTCAACCTGGGCGTGCACAACATGGAGCAGGTGAAAAAGAACATCGAAATGGTCCGCAACTGCACGCCGCTAACGGCCGAGGATCGCGACAAGATCGCCTCGCTCGGAAAAGAGCTTGCCGCCCAATGGGGCGAGCATCTCGGACCGGTCGTGTGATCACGCACCCGCAGTGGGTCGCTCCCGCCGACTGCGACTTGAACCACCAAAACAGCCCCCATTCCAGAAAGTGACACCCGGCAGGAGTCACCGAATTTCACACTTCTGCTGCGTCTGCCCTCGTATCGTTTCTCTCGCGTGAGTAGGCGTCGCGCCGAGTACATCTCCCGACCATGCCGCCGCTGCGCTCGTCTATCACGCGGTTGCATACTTGACGGAAGAAGGCGTACGCGCTACACTTATCGTATAGATTACGCGAAGCAGTGGGCCAAGCGGCCTTCTGTGCCTTGGCAGTGACTTCTGCTTGGGCGAAACAGGGAAGCCTGGCTCTCGAAGGTGAGCCAGCATTAGATAGACTCAAGCCATTAAATGAGCGTACCGTAGGCCTCCATTTGGCCATTTTTTGACTTTGCCGGGTTCATCGGCTTCCCACCCGTGCGGGTCGAACAATTGCCCAAACCATGTTTGGGAGGTATGCTCGATCTGCGCCTGACCTCCCGAACTGCGGGAGGTTATTCATGCGCTTCGATCTTAGCTTAATTCTCGGTGGCCTGTTCAGCTACGCAGGTTGGTGGCTCTCCACGCGGGGGGCAAGTCTCTTTTGTCGGCTCGAAGTCAAGGCAACAACGGACGAGGTTAGTGCGCTCTTCCAAGTGAGGCGTCGAGCGAAGAAGGCACGCTCGAAACGGAAGGGGAAGAACAAGTCTTCGTGATCAAGTCGCCGGTTGTTTTCACAGATGCGCAAGTGGGGGGAAGTGGCGCTCCGCGCGTAGTCGCTCAGATCATTGTGGAAGTTGAACCGTACATGACGCTAGTGTTTTGTTGGGCCAATTCGCGGGAGAACACGGATGGCTTCTCGAAGTTCTAACACTTCGATTGGGCATTCGTCCCAGTCATGTATCCAACATACGATTATGTCGCATTCGTCAGGATCATGGCCGTGCTCTGAGAAGTTTGAAGACCTGAATTCAAACTCAATATAGATGTGCTCCCACAGGTTCTGTTTGGCATCGCAGCATCTCTTTCCCTCACAGTCAGGGTACTTTACACGAACACTTTCCACCAGAAAACCGAGTTCCTGACTGACCATACCGAACAAGTACACTACGCCCTGTTCATTCACGGGCGCGAATCTCATTCCGCGAAAGTCTATGGGTTCACCGACAACCGAACGCTTTCGGGAAATCCTCCGGCTCTCCGGTACATGCACGCCTGCGTTCAGGGCTGTGACTGCCGGGACGGACACGACATTCGCGGTATCGTCCTGCCTGTTCACTGCCTCTGCCTTTTCAGGCTCTGGGATCTCGATCACGCCTTGTTGCCGAAGCGCATGTGCTTCGTGAAGAGCATGCTGCAATGTCGGCCAACGCTTCCGATATGGCCTAATAGAGTACTTGCCCGACACATTGACCAACGATTCTGAAAGTCCTCCGTGAATTCGTTCCAAGCGGAGCAAATCCTGCAGAAGATCAACGTCATCAAGCGTGTTAGCTCTCTTCGCGCCGCTTCCGGGAGGGAGGATGTCCAAGCCAGCTTCCTCTATCGCCTTATTCCAAGTGCCGAAGTGATATCGAACTGAGCCAATTGAAATCTCAGAATGTGTGGAGAATTCGCGCTTCGTGAGATGGGTTTGGCCAAGACGTTTGGCAATCCCTCGAATTTCTTCGAGTATCTGCTCTCTTGTGTACGCCACAGAGTTCCTCCCTCGAGATCAAATCGCGACATACAGGTGACCGCACCTGCTACACACAACCTGACGGTCGGCTTCTCGTGAATGCCTGGCGACAATAGCGGTCAATTCAATGGGAGCTATTCTGCAACGAGCGCCAGGCAAACACTTCGCATCACGGAACAGCTTCTGCAATTCCTGCCAGCTTGTCAAGCAGGGGCCTGAATCCAGCACATCAGCGGTTCCAGTCAGCCGACTGCCGCAGTTGCTTCACGTCGACGGGCCCTTCGGAAGTAATCAACCCACACAGGTCTTCGTCCTTCAGAATGTCGGGCAACCTGTCTTTGCGGCCGTCGACGAACATGGTGTTGGCCACCAGCCGCAGGCCGTGGCTGTAGTCGACATAGCGGTCCCAGTGGCCCACGTAGAGCGGTTGGATAGGTCGGCCGTCGGGGTAGTGCCAGCCGTAGATGGCGACCTTGCGGGGCTTCTCTTGCAGGCGGTTGGTCCAGACGATGTCCTTCTTGATCCCCGATACGAGCAGCCCGAGCGGCTTGTGGTTTCGTTGCTCTTCGATCAACTGGTGGTGGCGGTAGAAGGTGGCAACCGACTCGCGGTCTTCGGTGAGGGGCCTCGGTTCGAGCTTCAGATCGGCGGCCGCTTGAACGGCGTCCGCAATCCTCGGCGTCATCAGCGTGCAGTCCAAGGCGTCGGCAATCGCCATGGCCGTGCGGGGCGTGAGCGGGAACCGGAAGAAGTCGTCATCCGTTCCCACGGCCAGATAGTCGGGCGTAACAAAACAAACGGCGAGATGACTGGCGCCGGCATCGTCGCCAGCGGCAAGGGCAATCGGCTTCAGTTGCCGGAGAAAGTCGGGAAGGTTTCCCCGGGTGATTTCACGAAGGACGGCGGCCTCGCGCGCGTCGAGTGAGAGGTCGGCCACCTGCTCGACGAATTGCGAGCCGGTTGGGGCGTCGCCGGGGCGAGGGGGCAAGTCGAGCCGGACCTGGGGCGTATCCGGCGGGACCTGGAGCAGGGGTTCCTTCGGTTCGGCAAACGGCTCGGGCTGAATCCAATCGGTGTAGGCACGCGGTCCGCCGAACCGGCCCCACTTCTCCTCATGTTCGGTACCGATAGTGAGGGCGTGGACCAGACCGTTCATCTCGCCGACCAGGGCCGTGTGGAGAATCTTGTTGTCGGGATTCGGGTGGATGAAAAACTGGACTTGCCCTTCCTTGGCGGTTACGTGGCGGAAAGGGTCGTGGTCTCGTTCGGCCAGTTGCAGATCGCGGCCGAACCGGGCAAGCATCCGTTCCGTGGCACGATAGGTCCCGCCGTCGGGACCGACGACCTTCTTGCCGTTGTAGGTGATTTCGCGGTCGTCATAAGCCACGACGACCAGCCGGCGGGCTGAATCGCCGTCGAGCCAGGCCAGCAGCTTCTCGCCGTGCCGCTCCTGGTCGCTGTAGGAGTAATTGGCGTCGAGGAACACAATCCGCTCGATCGACTCGGGGATCGCGTCGAACTCGTTCATATATCCCCACAAAAACGAACCCCCGCCGCTATGGCAGGCGAGCACGATGCGGTCGGCGGAGCACTGTTCGGCGAGAGACGCGACCAGGCCGCCGATGATCGCCCCGGCCTGCGGTTCGTCGCTCCGGAAGGCGGGCCAGCTCAACCTGGGCGCCTGGACGACGGCCAGGATGACGTCTCGTTCCCTGTCGATCTCCCGCAGGCGGCGGACCTGGGCGGCCACGTGCTGGATGTCAAACCGCCAGTCGCGCTCCGGGGCCGGACCGCAACCGAGGGTCTGTTCGAGCGTATTGCCGTTGGGCGTGGCGTAGACGATCAGCAGGCGGCGCTCGTGGGTCAGCCCCGCCGGGGCGATCACCAGCCCGCGGACGCCGCTCTCCAGGCGGATCCAGCGAATCTGTTCGTGGAACGGTTCAGACCGCCCGAAATCCTCAAGGAGCGACTGAGACAGGGCAGGGGGGGCGACGGCAACGATCAGGAATAGAGCTGAAATGTTGTTTCGCATGGGCAAGAGACCTCTCGGGTTCGAAAAACATCCTACTCGGAACCACGCCTCCAATCGAGATAGCGGCGAATTTGCTTGACAAGCACAGGGCCGACCCCCGACAATCCCGGCATGGTCGCACTGGCTGGAAGGCCTGGGCGGCCCCGGATCGTACAGAACCATGGGGAACCACTTTGCCGCGGGAGAGTAAACGTCATGTGCGAGAACTGCAATCGTCGCGATTTCCTGGGCGCCACGGCCATGGGCGGACTCCTGTTGGCCACGAGTCAACTCAAGGCGGAAGGAGAAACCGCGGGCAAACCGTCCGCTCCGTTTCCCTCGAAGGTGCGAATCTGCGTGATCTTCGCCGGCACCCCAACGCCCGGCGATCGATCCTGGGGCGTGTGCGAAGAAGAAATCGCTGCCATGACCAAGCGCCTCGAACAAGCCGAGAAGAACCTCGGCAACGTCGAATTCGTCATCGGCCGCGCCGCCAAGCCGGAGCAGGCCGCTGAACTGATGAAACAGGCCGGCGACGACGCGCCGGTGCTGGCAATCAACCTGTGCATCCGCGGCCTGCTCAACGTCTCCCCGCCGATCCTCGAGAGCGGGCGTCCGCTGGCGGTTTTCTCCGCCCCGGCGAGCGGGCACGACTGGATGTATCCCTTCCGCTGGCGGCAGGAGGGCAAACCGGTCACCATGTTCACCACCAGCGACCTCAACGAACTGGAGCACGCCGCCCGCCTGCTGCGAGTTATCCCGCTCATGCGTCATTCGCGTATCGCCGTCTTCCAGCCCCTTCGCGGCACGCCTCCCGCCTGCTCGCCCGAAGAGGTCAAGAAACGACTGGGTGCCGAACTCGTCGAAGTGCCCCAGACTCGGTTCGACGAACTGCTCGCGGCCGTCGACCAGAAAAAGGCGGAAGCCGACGCCAAACGCTGGCTCGACGAAGCCAAACAGACGATCGAGCCCAATACGGAAGACCTTTTCAAGGCGGCCCAGGTCAGCCTCGCCCTCGATCGATTGATGGAGGAAGAGCAGGTCCAAGGCCTTGCCGTGGGAACCTGCATGGGTTGGCTGAAGCGAGGCTTCCCCTGCCTCGGCTTCACGCGGCTGCGCGACCGCGGAATCCCGGCCTCCTGCGAGGGAGACATGGACTCGCTCTGGACCATGATGCTGTTCCAGCACGCCTTCGGCATTGCCGGCTTCCAGGGCAACGCCACCTTCGACACCTCGAAGAACGCCCTCTGGACGGCCCATTGCGTGGGACCGCTCAAGATGGAAGGGCCCGACGGGCCGGCCTCTCCCTACCTGCTCCGCAGCCATTCCGAAATCGGCGGCGGCGTCGTGCCCGAGATTCAATACCGCATCGGGCAGAAGATCACCCGATCGAAACTCGTCAACCTCGACAAACTGCTCATCTCCACCGGCACCATCCGCGAGGTGCCCGACAAGTCGGTCCGCGCCTGCCGGACGCAAATCGTCACCGAGATCGGCAATGCCGAACTGATGGTCCGCAACTGGGGCGGCGGCGTGCTGGAAGGCGACATGATGACGTTGCTGCACCGGGTCGTGTTCTACGGCGATCGTCTGGACAGCGCACGGCACCTGGCCGAGTTGATGCAGATGGAGATTGTCATGGAGGGGTAATACACCCTCGCACAACCGGCGGGCAACTCAACAAGAGATGCTTGACGGTGAGTGCTTCGAGAGCGAGTACGCGCTCGATGCAACTCTCCTGGCCGTCGGCGCCGGCACGACGACCGAGGTCCATATCCTCCACAACGGCACCTCGGTATTTCGAGGCAAGATCCGTCTCGGCGGGGCAGGGGAGGGGACAACCCGCTCCGAGTAGCGTGTCATGTCGAAAGGCGACCGGTTGCATGTTCACTTCAGCACCTTTTTTGGAGAAGCTGCCGTATCTACACGTGAATCTCGTCCGCCCCGCACGGGGCTCAGTTTGACCACTTCTCGTTCACGCTGCTATACTCCATGCGAACGATTCGGCGGCCACCCTATTTTTCGGCTGATTCCAGGCAAGCATCGGAATGAAGATTGAAGTTGTATGTCAGTGTGGGCGGCGGTATGCGGCCCAACAGCACCTTGCCGGACAAGAGGTGCCTTGTCCCTTCTGTGGTGCGACCATGGTGATACCCAAGGTAGAATCGGCTCAACCGAAAGCCAGTCAGGTCAGGTGCCCCTATTGCCACGAGTATGTGCCCCAATCGCAGTACGGTCGGCACGAGCAACAGCACTTGCGACTGCAAGAAGACGGCCAACAGGCCGAATATGCCACACTCCCGCCAGAGGAACGCGAAGTGTCGACCGACTTGACGAGCGCCCCTCGCTGGTATCGTCACAAGAAGTGTGGCCAAGTCACAGGGATGCCTGAGGAGATCATTCAAACCTACCTGACAAACCCTTGGTTCTATCTCTCCGACAAGACGTTCTGCACCGGGTGCGGCAAACACGTGCGATTGCGGGAATGCGTCTGGGAGGAGACAGGCGAGAACCTCCAGACATACAACGACCGTCTGCGAGCTGGCAAGCCGGGACTCCGACCAGGACTTCCGAAGCTGCTACTGGCTTGGATTGTCAATACCTTTTTCTGAAAGCACCAAACAATCGGAGAGTCGATCAGGGTCGGTTTGCCCTGCTGACCCGTGAGACGACAAAACCGTGTGCCACTCCTTGCTCGCCAAGCACTGAGACGCGGCATAGGCTTTTCTGGCCCATCATCCGTGGCGCTGTCAACCGCCCTTTCAACGCTCCTCCAAACCGCCCTGCGATAGCTCCACTTCCATCACGATACGCCTCGGCACCGCTCCCCGCACTGACCCATCACACCACACATCGAACCGCAAGCAAACCTCCCATCCGCTTGCCCCCAAACCGACCCACTTCAGCCAACCTGCGTGCCACGGGCGTGCCGCCCGTGCCTCAAATTCATCCCAGTGCCCCCGCTCGACAATCAACCCTTCCCGGCAATGAGCCATGGATCGACATGTCTCCTCACTCTCTCTGTGCCCTCTGTGCCTCCGTGTTGAGTCTCCGTCGTTCCTCATTCCTCTCACACTTCACACGTCTCGCCCTCGTCTCAAATTCATCCCACCGTCCCGGGAATCGCGCAAGACCACTCAGCGAAACTTGAAATCCCGCTCTGCTGCTGCCATAGTGAACGACATCACTCTTGAGCAAGGAGCGGCAGATGACCAAATCGCCTTGGACACGGCGGCATTTTCTCACCTCGACCAGCCTGGCGGCGGCAAGCGCTGCCGCCGGGACGTCCCTATCGCAACCGGCCCCTGTCCGGGCGGCCGACGGTGCAAGTGACGCGGAACGGAGCGTCGACGTCCTCGTCTGCGGCGGCGGCCCGGCCGGAATGGCGGCCGCCGTCCTGGCGGCACGAGGCGGCGCCAAGGTCCTCCTCGTCGAACGCTACGGACGACTCGGCGGAATGGCCGTCCATGCACGCGTCGCTCCCCTCATGGGACACTCCGCCAGCCCCTTCGTGCGAGAAGTCCTCGACCGCATCGGCGGAGTCCGGTTCGATCCCGATCGGCTCGACCTCCAGTATGCCGAACTGGCGGAAGAGGCCGGAGCCGAACTGCTCCTGCATGCTTGGGCATGCCAGACGCTTCTCGACGGCAATCGAGTCGCCGGAGCGCGGTTCGTGAGCAAGCAGGGGATGCTCAACGTTCGCGCCAAGGTGACCGTCGACGCCACCGGCGACGGCGACGTGGCCTTCGGCGCAGGAGCGGAGTATGAACAGGGACGAGAGGGCGACGGCCTCCTGCAGCCCATGTCGATCATGTACACCGTCGCCGGCCTGGACGACGCTCGGGCCATCTACTGCGGCAGCGAAGAACAAGCACAAAAGCTGCTGATCGAAGGCCGGTCATGGGAAGCGATCGTCCAGAGCGCCCAGCAGGCCGGCCAACTGCCCGGCAACGTGGGCGTTGTCCGCACCTACCGCACGAGCCGCCCGGGCGAGGCCGCGATCAACGCCACTCAAATCAACTACGTCGACGGCACGAAAGTCCACGACCTCACCAAGGCCGAGTTGGAAGGCCGCCGGCAGGCCTTTCAGATTCTCGATTTCCTCAGAAAGCACGCCCCCGGCTACGAAAACGCGTACATCGCCGGCATGCCGGCCGTCGTCGGCGTCCGCGAGACCCGCCGCATCCTCGGCCGCGACTATCTCACTCGCGACGACCTGATCGCCGGCCGCCGGCGCGACGACGCGGTCGTTCGCGCCGCGTCGTTCGTGATCGACATCCACAATCCCGACGGCGCCGGGCAGGCCCAAGGCCTGGCCGAACGCGTGAAACCCTACGACATCCCCTACGGCTGCCTCGTGCCCAAAACCGTCGACGGCCTGCTCGTCGCCGGCCGCTGCATCAGCGGCAGCCACGAGGCCCACGCCTCCTATCGCGTCCAGCAGATCGCCATGGCCCTCGGCTCCGCCGCCGGCGCAGCCGCCGCCCTCGCCACGCAGTCAAACACCCTGCCAAGAGACGTCGACGTCACGCAAGTCCAAACAGCCCTTGCCTTGCCGTCATGATAGGTTGTGAGCCGACTCCTTAGTTGGACAGCGCCACTTCGGCGCAGTCTGAGAACGTGAACGCGTTCGAGTGCAGTCGTTTAACGCCCAGCCGAAGGCGCCGGCCGCACTACGGAAGCCGGCGCCTTCGGCTGGGCGTTAAACGAGCAACCCTCTGGAAGTTGTGGTACTGACCCCGTAATCGAACCCCCAGCACGCCCCCCCAACCCGCTTGCACCCCAACCGCCCCACTTCACCCGACATCGGTGCCACGGGCGTCCCGCCCGTGCCTGGCCCCTTCTGCGGGCGACGTCCCGGGGCCATCGCGGCCGCCAGACAACCCCACGCGTCATTCCCGCGCAGGCGGGAATCCAGAACCGACATCACGTGCAATCCGTGCCCCGGGTCTTCGGTGCTTGTAGCCGCGAACAACCCGGGCAGAAGTGCCGAACATGCTGTTCTCCTTCCCGCCCCTTCCATGCCAGACGTAGCGTTGACAATCCTTGGGCGGGGTGCGCACACCAACCCCGGATCACGGTTTCGGCCAGAAGCCAAACCGCGGGTGTTGATGCTCTTGCGCTCATTGGTAAGACGTCAAAGGTTGCGGGTTTCTATGCCCGGTTCGGTGGGGTCCAAGAGGGTCACCGAACGCCCGTCAGTATCCTATCTCACCGGAGAATGTCAACTTTTCGCAGTTTTGCGGTTGTCGGGCAAGGCTGCCAGGGGCTTTGCCGTCAGTCTGTATCAACACGTTTATGCCACCCTTGCCTTGTCACGCTGATACCATTTCGGTCCCTAGATGTGAGCCAGCGAAGCACTGAGGCAGAAGCCACTCAAGCCCAAGGTATTCCGGTGTCGGTGTCGTCTGGCCTCTGTTGCCCAACCGAACATTCCAGCCTCAGTGTATCAACAGCCCGAAACCAGAGTACTCGGCCGTGTGTTTCTGCCAATAACGACAAGAGAGATGGGAGAGTTGCTGTAAGTACCTAACAGCAAAGACCTTCGTTCAATGTGCTTGATTGCCCTCTTCTTGGCCAGCCATATAGCCCGGGCGACCAATTCGTCCGGTTCTTGTGAGAAGCACTTTCATGCTCCGGCGAGCTGGTTTATCTTGCTGTCTGGTGGCACGCTGTCCACGTTTCACGTCGCGACCGATCGTGCTACACTCTCATGCGGGAGCATCACCCCATGAGTGCATAACTCGTTGTGATACGAAGATCTGCATGTACGGCAGGGATTGGAAATGGCAAGCATAGTTGTTGTTGACGATGATTTCGCCATCGAGCCCGTCATTGACTTGCTCATCAGCAAAGGCCATGACGTTGAACGAATCGCCTCAGCCGAAGATGCCTTGAATGGAATTGATAGGCTAGAATTGGCAGACGTGTTGATTCTCGACGTCATGATGGCACGCCCAGGAGCCCTTTCCGAGACGAGGACCTACGGTGGGCACCGAACAGGTTGGATCATCGCACAAGAAGTGCGAAAGAGGAAACCCACTTTGCCGATTCTTGCGTTCACTGCGACAGCAGATCAGGCGGTGGCGAAGTGGTTCACTGAACAGCATAGATGCATGTTCTTGAGCAAGTACACGGTCCACAATGTGGGGCAGGTTGTCGATGCGGTCAATATACTCCTTGGAATCCAGGAGTCATCGACATTGTTGACTCCCTTCATCGTACACGGTCACGACGAGGCTGCAAAGCTGGCCCTGAAGAACTATCTTCAGAATACTCTTGGGCTGCCGGAGCCTCTGATCCTTCACGAGCAGCCTTCGGGCGGCAAGACGATCATCGAGAAACTCGAGCAGTTTGCTTCACAATCGGATCTTGCTTTCATTCTCCTCACACCCGACGATATGCCTTGTGAATGCGACGCTTTATCGCACGACAAACGTCGCGCGCGGCAGAATGTGATCTTTGAAATGGGCTACTTCCTCGGTGTGTTCGGACGAAGTTCTGGGCGCGTCTTCTTATTGCACAAGGGACCGCTCGATCTGCCGTCGGATATCGCAGGCGTGGTCTACATCGATATTACTGGAGGAATTGAGGCATCCGGTGAGACTATTCGGAAAGAGCTGAAGAATGCCAAAGTCATCTAACGACGAACAGAACCGCCCCGCTACACGGGAAGAGCTTGAAGCACGGGTTGCCAGCCTTACCAAGAAGCTGCATGAGCTTGAAGTGCGGTTCTCCCAGGTTGATCGTGAGAGGATTGAATACCTGCAGAACGTTGCACACCAACTCGTGGCGCCGTTAAACGCCATAAAGTGGCACATTGAAAACCTCACAAATGCCCGAATGAGTCTGGAGCGGTCAAAAAAAGTTCTGCGGTCTGTATATTCTCAGGCAACGATTGCGGTTCATCTGGCCAAGAACTTTGCCCTCATGTCCAATTTGGAGGCGGATCATAGCCTTGCACAGCTTCAAGAGCCTGTGGAAAGCGTTGATCTCTATAGGCTACTTGTGAATCTCGCGGATGATTTCCAACCATTGGGCTGGGACAAACAAGTGCATATCTCTGTTGACGAGTCCCTGAAGAAGGCCCCTCCCGTCCTTGCGATCAAGAATCTCATAGCCCAGGTCTTCAGCAACATCATTGAAAACGCCGTGAAGTATTCGGCCAAAGAAACGACAGTCCGGATCTCCAGCGAGTTAGAGTCTGGTGCGGTTAGGGTGTTGGTGCGAAGTCGCGGTATCCGCCTGCGGGCCGAGGACCGAGCACGTGTTTTTGACCGCGGGTTTCGTAGTCCGGACGCGCGGAACTCACACCCTGCTGGTACCGGGTTCGGACTATATATTGCTAGGAAGATTGTTGAAATCCACGATGGCGAGATAATGGCTTACACGGATCCGCAAGACTGCACCGTATTTGAAGTACTGCTCGATACTTGACCACGAGGTGATAATGGGAAACGAAAAGACGGTACTCTTGATAGACGATGAGCCGGCATTTCTGGAACCTCTTGTCGATGCGCTTAGTTTTCATGGTGTCCGAGTACTGACAGCTCGAACCGGGGAAGAGGGACTTGAGATCCTTACCAAAGAAACGGTGAACCTCGTTTCCGTCGACGTAATGATGGATCCTGGTGAGTCTTTGCGTGGGAAGACAAGTAGCCAGCATGCGGGTCTCTTTGTCTGCAAGGAAATCCGACGGATGTTTCCTGGCATGGCGGTCTTCTGCATTAGCGTGATCAACGACAGGGAGTTGATTCGAGAAATACAGAAATGTGGTGCTCGGTTTTTGCGCAAAGGCGAGACTCCGCTGCGGACGGTGCTCCAAATGATGCGAGCGAGTCTCACGGGAGTTGCCTATTCGACAGATGAGCATGACTTAGAATTCTGACCACAATCCGCAAAGAGTGCAGCGTGCGTCCATCGCATGCTTGATGGTCCAAGCGTTGGATTCGTTCCCCGTGACGAAGATGTCCGCATCCGTCCGCCTGCCTTACCCCGTCGCAGACCATTGAGTGTGGAAGGCAGGACTGACAATTAGTTCCTTTTGTGAATACCTTCTCGGCAACCAGATTTGACTGACAGTCCATATGACCTCCAGTGTCCAACACCAAGGATGAACTTGAGTGCCGTTGGGTGGCGAATCACTCAGCTCGCCTGCAGCGACAGTCCCCAAGTGAGTCCTGACGCGGATGTCTGCATAACACATCCGGTGGCATTCCGAAGCCGATAGATCTTGTTATAGGCTAGGCCAGAGATGGGGTTTTTTGAAGAAAGCCGAGTATGCTTAGGTTGGAAGATTTCGTGTCGGAAACGTTGAAGCAGATCATCAACGGCGTTGAAGCGGCCCAGAAGTACGCCGAAGACCATGGCGCGTTGGTGAACCCTGGTGGGCTGAGTTGGTCGCCAACCGATGGGGATATGCGGCTTTATGACAGTCGTTCACGGGCATTTGTTCAAGAAGTCGAATTCGACGTAGCTGTCGTGACCAGCGATGCCACGAAGAGCGGTGGAGGTGTCGGTGTATTTGTCTGGGCGCTCAGCGCGGGGGCCAAGCGACAAACCGATGCGACAAGTAGTATGCAGAGTCGCATTCGTTTCAACGTCCCAATGTCGTTTCGGGCACAATCGCCTTCGGAGCGGGACAAGCCACCTACGGCCTAAGGGACGTTCGGTATCGGCTTGAATGCACATCCCATGGACCCCTCCATGCCTCGCAACGCTCGGGAGCATCGCGGGACTTCTTCTCAGTTGCACATATGAGCTGATCACACGTGTATGGCTGCGTCCGGGGCTCGCCGATTTGCCATCGGCCTGGTCCGCGGCTAGGCTTTCCTGGTAAACATCCCGCGATGTGACGTTTGGTGCGCCGTGCGTCACTCGATGGCCTCTTCGGCCGCGGCCTCACTCTGCAACTCAGCAAGAAACGTCTGCCCCCACGTCGAGTTATTCAGCGCGTCGTGACACGCCCTCGCCGTCCGGTCATCGGCCGTGGCGAGCAGCTCTCTCACCAACGCGACTCGCGCGCGGACGTGCGTCGTGCGGGCACCCGCCTCGGAAATCACCCGCTCCATGAGCCCCACCCGTTCCCTCGCCTCCGCACCAAGAGAGAACCGTTCCCGCTCGACGCGGCAGGGGGCCTCCCCAGCCATTCCGCCCGCCGGAACGCCACGCCGAAATGACAAAACCCGCTGAGGTGCCGATGCAGCCCGTGCGCGTAGAGCCCCCGAAATAGGCAACGAACCCCAACGTCCGTGCCACGGGCGTGCCGCCCGTGCCTCCAGTTCGTCCGGCCGGCCCTCCTCAACAATAAACCACCCCCACCCAATCAGCCATGCCCCCGATCTGCCCACACTTCCCAATTCGGCCAATACCCGTTCGTGCCCCAGAACTCCACCGTGGTCACACAGAAACACCGACCATCGGCAACTCTTCTCCTCTGTGCCCTCTGTGCCTCTGTGTTGAAAACGAACGGTACAGGAGCGATACCACCATCTCCCGGGCATGCCACGCGAACTTGATCCTCCAGACTTTGAACTGCTTCGTGCCCGCCGTCATTCCCCTGCCTGTATCCCCGTCTCCGATCCCTCCGTCAACTCCTGTTCAAAACACCCCATCCCCCCCCCAAAAAAAATCCGCCCACCCGTTCAACTTTTGTATTGACTTTCCCCGCCAGATATATATACTAATGTACATTCAATAAAATACCCTCCAATTGATGCGTGATCCTCGACAATTCCCCTGTCGTCCATTCCCTTGTCAAATACCCCAGGCTCCCGCCTCCCGTCCTTCGTCCATTTCGTGGTTTCCCACAGCACCGAAGCCCCTCTTGTGAGCCAGAAGTGTCAGAAAACGTCAAATCCAGGGAAAGTTGATAACACGCCCGCCACGCCCGAAGCGGCCGGCGACATATTGGCAAAACCCGCTCCCCGTTGACCAACTGCCAGCCCCACAAGATCAGTGCCGATCAGCGTCGATCAGCGTTCCCCATCTCTTCCCGTTCCACCACCATTTCTCACCACCTCACCAACGACCACCCAAGCCATCGCCGCAACCATAATCAAAACAAGCACTTAGAGAAAAAGCAACCAAACGCCGATACCCCCATTCTGCATGGTAGTCAGAATGATTCTGCGCGCCCGACGACGTCGTAAACCCCTGTAAGAGAACATGATAAAGACGCCTGTTCGATGGAGCAATCGATCGATAAGTGCACCAACCCCCAGCCACGCCCGCAACCATTTGACGACAAAAAATGAACACACCCCATCCCAACCCACGCTTCCTCGTCCTCCCCGCCTTGGGCCTCCTCGCGTTCTGGACGACCGCCGCCGCTGCCGCCGAACCGACCCCCCTCGACTCCTCCAACGTCGTCTGGGGCACCCCCAGCCCGGACGCCTTCGGCTCCATGCCCCTCGGCAACGGCCACATCGGCCTGAACGCCTGGGTCGAGCCCAGCGGCGACCTCCTCTTCTACATTTCCAAGACCGACAGTTGGGGCGACAACGCCCGGCTGCTCAAAGTCGGAAAGGTCCGCATCCACTTCGACCCGTCGCCCTTGGTGGAAGGGAAAGCGTTCGAGCAGACCCTCCTCCTGCGTGAAGGGGCGATGATTGTCCGTTACGGCGAAGGAGCCGGGCAGACGGTGGTGCGATTGTGGGTCGATGCCAATCACCCGACCGTCCAACTCGACGTCGACAGCCCGACGCCGGTCACCGCCACAACCTCAATCGAACTGTGGCGCACCGAGCCCTACGAATTGCCCAGCATCGAGGTGAGCGACGTGAATCTCGATCGCACCAAACCGAACAGCATGCACGCCCCGACGATCGTCGAGCCCGATGTCGTCCTGACCGATCAAACCGGCCGGATTGGCTGGTACCACCACAACAAGAAGTCCGTCGGGCCGGCCACCGCGGCCAAGATCCAGGGTCTCGACCAGTTCGAGCGCCCCGATCCGCTGCTGCACCGCACCTTCGGCGCCGTGGTCACCGCCGAAAACGGCAATCGCCTCGACGACCTGCATCTCCAGTCGCCCAACAGTCAGAAACACCGGTTCAGTGTGTTTGTGCTGACAAAGCATCCCGCGTCTCCCGAGGAATGGCTCGAGTCCGTAGAGGACGCGATTGCCAAAACCGAAAGCATCCCTTTCGCCGACCGGCTCGCAGCCCATCGAGTGTGGTGGGAGGAGTTCTGGAACCGGAGCTGGATCCACGTCACTCGCAGCGGTAAGGCACCGATGCCCGCCATGATCCCGGCCAACGAGCATCCTCTGATCTGCGGCAGGGACCAGCACGGGGGAAGCCGCTTTCATGGACAGTTCGGGCGGATCAGCCTCTTCCAGCGAGCGTTGACCGAGAAGGAGATCGCCCGGCTCGCGGCCCAGGATCGCCAGCAGCCCATTGCCGCCGCCCAAGGCCTGATCGGGTCGTGGAACACGTTCGAGACGCCCAATCTCGACGCTGCGACGGCCGACCTGACGGGCTCGCTCACCATCGAGGCCTGGATTCGGCTGGACGAAAACGACCGCGGCGGCCGCATTGTCGACAAGGTCACTCCCGGCGGCGGCGACGGCTTCCTTTTCGACACTTGGCCCGGCCGAAGCCTGCGACTGATTGTGGGCCAAGAATCAATTGCCGCCAAAGACTGCCTGGAACCGGGCCCCTGGCGGCACGTGGCGGCCGTCATCGATGCGTCGAGCCGAGGCTTGCAGTTGTGGCTCGACGGCAAGTGCGTGGCGGAAAACGCGACCGTCGCCGGCGACGAAGCATCCGTGGTCACCCGCGCCTACACGCTCCAGCGATTCATCGATGCCTGCGCCGGCCGGGGCCGCTACCCGATCAAATTCAACGGCTCCATCTTCACCGTGCCCCACGCCGACTGCCCCGGCGACGCCGACTATCGCCGCTGGGGACCGGGCTACTGGTGGCAGAACACCCGCCTCCCCTACATCAGCATGTGCGCATCCGGCGACTTCGAGATGATGCGGCCCCTGTTCCGCATGTACGCAGACGAGCTTCTGCCCCTTATGCGATACCGCACCCGCCGCTACTTCGGCCACGACGGCGCCTATTATCCCGAGTGCATCATGTTCTGGGGCGACGTGTTCCCCGAAACCTACGGTTGGACGCCGTTCGAGGAGCGGGGCGACGACAAGCTGCAAACCAGCGGCTGGCACAAGTGGGAATGGGTCTCCGGTCCCGAACTCGTCTGGATGATGCTCGACTACTACGAGCACACCCTCGACGAGCCCATGCTCCGCCAGACGCTGCTGCCGGCTGCCCACGAAGTCCTCACCTTCTTCGATCAGCACTATCAGGTAGGCGACGACGGCAAGCTCGTCATGCACCCCTCCCAGTCCCTCGAAACCTGGTGGGACTGCACCAACCCCATGCCCGAACTGGCCGGCCTTCATGCCCTGACCGAAAGGCTGCTGGCCCTGCCCGATTCGCTGACGACCGCCGATCAGCGAACCTTCTGGACGGAATTGAAGGCCAAGCTGCCGCCGCTGCCGACCCGGGAAGTCGACGGCGTCCGCATGCTCGCCGCCGCCGAGCGCTTCGAAAACAAGCGAAACATCGAAAACCCCGAACTCTACGCCGTCTTCCCCTTCCGCCTGGTGGCCGTGGGCCGCCCCAATATCGACCTGGGGCTCGAAGCCCTCAAACATCGCGGCGATCGCGGCCACTTCGGTTGGCGTCAGGACGACATCTTCATGGCCTATCTCGGCTTGGCCGAGGAGGCACGCACGAATCTCGTCGCCCGGGCGAGAATGAAAGACAAGAACTCCCAGTTCGCGGCCTTCTGGGGCCCCAACTACGACTGGGTCCCCGACCAGGACCACGGCGGCGTGCTGATGAAAACGCTACAAGCCATGGCCCTGCAGACCGACGGCGACAAGATCTACGTGTTGCCGGCCTGGCCCAAGGATTGGGACGTGTCGTTCAAGCTGCACGCACCCAAGCGGACGGTGGTGGAGGTTGAATATCGCAACGGTCAGGTTGCCTCGCTCCGCGTAACGCCCGAGTCGCGGGGGAAGGACGTCGTGTTGATCGCCCCAGAACATCGTCTATAATGCAATGAGATTGCATATTGGCCGGAGTTTGCCATGTACGTCGACCGAACGCTCAGCGGGCCACTGGCGGCCGCCAGCCGCCAATTCCCGGCAATTCTGATTTCCGGACCCCGCCAAGTGGGTAAGACGACGCTGCTTCGCCATGCCGCCGAAGCGGAACGCCGGTACGTCACTCTCGACGATCCACAGGCTCGAACTCTCGCCAAGGACGATCCGGGGCTGTTCCTCCAGCGGTTCGCCCCGCCCGTGCTGATCGACGAGATTCAATACGCCCCGGAGTTGCTCCCGCACATCAAGATGGTCGTCGACTCGCGGCAGCGGCCGGGCGATTTCTGGTTGACCGGTTCGCAGCACTTTCACCTGATGCAGGGCGTCTCGGAATCGCTCGCCGGACGCGTCGGCATCGTCAACCTGCTGGGGTTTTCGCGACGCGAACTCGCCGGGCACAGCGAGCGGGTGGAACCGTTTCTGCCGGGCGACTATGCAACGACCGGCGAGGAACGACCGCTTGGTCTGATGGAGTTGTACCAGACCGTCTGGCGCGGAAGCCTTCCGAGAATCGCCTTGGACGCGGAGGTGGATCGCGATCTCTTCTACGGGTCTTACGTGCAAACGTATCTGCAACGCGACGTGCGCACCTTGGCCAGCGTCGGCGACGAGATGGCGTTTACGAAGTTCCTCCGAGCAACGGCGGCCAGGACCGGCCAACTCCTCAATCTGGCCGATCTCGCTCGCGATGTCGACGTCTCGCCCAACACGGCCAAGAGCTGGCTATCGATCCTGAAATCGTCGGGCGTCGTCTATCTGGTGGAGCCGTACCACTCGAACGTCACCAAGCGGCTCGTCAAGACTCCAAAGTTGTACTTCCTCGACACGGGACTGGCGGCCTACCTGACCGAGTGGTCCAGTCCCGAGACGTTGGAAGCGGGGGCCATGTCGGGTGCGATCCTGGAGTCATGGGCGGTTGCCGAAGTGATTCGCAGCTACTGGCACGCCGGCCGCCAGGCGCCGATCTTCTACTATCGCGACAAGGACCGGCGGGAAATCGACTTGCTGATCTTCCGCGACGGAACGCTCTACCCGATCGAGGTCAAGAAGGCGACCGCGCCGAGCAAGAAGGACATCCGGCATTTCTCGATTCTCGATCGACTCGATGTACCCAGAGGCCCGGGGGCCGTCCTTTGCCTGACGGAGTCGCCCATGCCAATTACCGAAACCGTTTGGGCTGTGCCCGTGTCGCACATATGAGTGTGGTGATGATTTCCGATCAGTGCGTGAATTCGAAATCACTTCGAGCCCGCCGCGGCCTTCGATTCCACCCACACCGCGTCGTTCATATAAGCCCGGACGTACTCGTAAGTCATGGACCCGTACCGCGGGCCTCTACTCGAATTGCGAATCAGAAACACCCCGCCGCCCGGTTGTGCGGGGTCGTCCCGGTAACCATAGAGCATAACACTATGACCGTCCCGAACGCCCGCGTGAGGTGCCCACTGCAGAACATCGTCGATCCACTTCGCCTCCTTGGGCCAGAGAAACCCGCCACACACAGGCCACCCCTTCTTCAGCGTCGCCTTGACGGCCGCGAATTGCTCTTCATTCAAACCCTTGTTCGGATCCCACGGCTTGATCCAGTGCAAGCGAAGATCCGTCTCGTGAACCTGCTTCGCCTGCTCCAACGCCGTCTCGCTCGGTGCCCGTTCAGAATCGAACTTGTCCGCATACGGCATTTCCTTCTCATCGCAGACGCCGTACTTCTCGAAGCCCTTCCAGAGGTCGGAGAAGAAGCTGCCGTCGTCCGCCTCCCCGGTCACCTGATTCGAGGCCCAGTTGAGGAACTCGACGCTCGCGCAACTGCCCGGCTTCCCCGATTTCCCCAAGGCATATTCGATCGCCCCCGCCACGGTGAACACCGAGCAGGTTCCGCGGCTCCCTTGCGGGCGCAACTGGACACCCAATTCGTCAAACACCGGCCGGAGGTTAACGCAATCGACGTCCGTGCCCGCCTGAGCATCGGGCGTTTCCGGCAAGGCGGCCCGGCCGGGCAGGGGGGCGGTCGCGAGGAGAATCAGTGCTGCAACCAGCCGGCCTGCGAACCGGCGTTGCCATCGGAGGTGGTTCGCCATGAACGACTATCCTGTCCGCAGACGCGAGAGTTCGAGGGTCGGAAGGGCAGGGGACCGGCTCCTGTCAACACAACCTATATGAGGGGGCACCCCATTTGGATCGGCCAGAAGGACCCATTCCAGGTCGCGCAAGTCACCCCATACTGCTTGATTTGCGTAATCCTGGTGCTATGCTGTTATCATTGCGGGATGTAATCGCGCACCACCCAAAAATAGGGTGACGGCGTGATTCTTCCGTGCTGGCGTTGGTATCTCGAACATCTTGAGAAGGCATCTTGCGGGCGCGTGGCGTATTTCCCATCGATTCGAGAATGTGAAACGTTGCGAGCATTGTAGTTAAGTCCGCGACGGACTGGAAGGAGCACGACGACCATGATGAAAGCTACTCGAAAACTGCTGATTTTGGGTGCGGTATTGCTTGGTATCGGGATGTTTGCCGCCCCCCAAGCGCAAGCCGGCTGGTGGCATGGTTGCGGGTACGGGTACTGCGGTTGGGACTGCTGTAGCTACAGCTACTGCAGCCCCTGCTGGACGCCCATTTGTGCCCCGGTCTGCTCGGTGAGCGTGTGTGATCCTTGTTGTGGCGGCTGGTACCTTGGCGTCCGGCCTGGCCCCATCCGGCGAGCCCTGTTTGGTCCCTATCGCTGGTACCGCAGCTACGGCTGCTGCTCGTTCTGCTATAGCGACCCTTGCTGCTGCTACGACACCTGCTGCGTGAGCAGCGCGGTCTCGGTGGTTGATTCGGCTCCCGACGTTCAGTCAACGCAGAAACCGACGTTGGCTCCGAAACAGGAGCCGGCTCCCGCCCCGGCGGCAGGCACGCCCAACGAACCCGCTCCGGCTCCGGCCCCGGCACCGGCTCCAGCTCCGGCCGTGGGCCCCGCCCCCGTACCGACGTTGGAACCGAAGGCGTCTCCGGAGGCACCGGCACCGGCGATTGACTGGGCCCCACAACCGGCCAGTCCGTCGAACGATCCTTTTGGCATGCCGGCTCCGGCCGAAAGTCAGCCGGCCCCGACCCCGGCCCAGCCCCAGACCACCACCACGCCCGCCGGCGAGGGGACGCTTTCGATCCTGGTGCCCGAGGGAGCACGGGTTGTGATCAACGGTTACGTAACCAAGAGCACGGGACGGGTTCGCCGCTATGTGGCCCAGAACCTGAAGCCGGGGCTCCTTTATCCGTTCGACATTCAGGTGAGCGTGGTTCGCGACGGCAAAACGCTGTCGGACTCGCGCCAGATCAGGTTGACGGGAGGATCCTTGGAAGCGGTCGTTTTCAATTTCGACAAGACCTCCGTGGACCACATCGCCCGGGCCTGGTGAGCGTCTGATCGCCGAGGTCAGTCGTAGCCTTTCGGCGTAGGAAGTGAACCCATTCGGCCTTCGTCGCGTCTTCCATCGCGGCGAGGGCCGTTTCTGTTTCGCCGGTCTCTCCCCGTTGAGAAACCAGTGCCCGGCAGTCTATAATTCAGTGTTTGTCACCCCATTCGCGGGTGTGACGAGGTGAGCGTGGGACGCCGGCGGAACCGTAGGCCTCGCTCTGCCGGGGAGAGTCTTGTTTTTGGACTCGTGCGCACGGCGCGCGAGTTTGTATCCTCTTGAATTGGAGTGCGAAAGCGTGTTTGACTCGATCGCAGTCGTGGGCGCCACCGGCGCCGTGGGAACCATCATTCGGCAACTGCTGGAGGATCGGAAGTTCCCCTATGGAAAGATCAAGTTCCTTGCGTCGGCCCGATCGGCCGGCAAACCGATCGAGTTCGGCGGCGAGACGCATACGGTGGAAGAGATGACGCCGGAGTCGTTCGAGGGGGTCCAACTGGCCATCGCCAGCACGCCGGACGACACGGCACGCGACTTCGTTCCCGCGGCCGTCGAGAAGGGCTGCATCGTGGTGGACGAGAGCGGTTACTGGCGGATGGATCCGAAGGTCCCGCTGGTCATCCCGGAGGTGAATCCGCACGCGATCGACAAGCACCAGGGGATCATCTCGAGCCCCAACTGCTCGACGACCCAGATGGTGGTGGCCATGAAGCCGCTGCACGATGCGGGCCGGATTCGCCGCGTCGTGGTAAGTTCCTACCAGGCCACGAGCGGGGCGGGCCTGGTCGGCAGCCGCGACTTGATCGGCGGCACCAAGGCGGCCCTGGCGGGCGAGCAGTACGACTACGAGTGCTTCGCCTATCCAATCGCCTTCAACTGCATTCCTCAGATCGGCGGCCCCAAGCACAAGGGCTACACGTCGGAAGAGATGAAGATGGTGTGGGAGACCCGGAAGATCTTCGAGGACGAATCGATCCAGGTCTGCCCGACCTGCGTTCGCGTGCCCGTCTCGAACTGCCACAGCGAAAGCATCCTCGTCGAAACCGAGAAGAAGATCACCGTCGAGGAGGCGAGGGAACTGTTCGCCGCCACGCCCGGCATTATTGTGGTCGACGACCTGGAAAAGAAGCTCTACCCGATGCCCAACACCTGCGACCAGCGCGACGAGGTGTTCGTGGGACGGATCCGAGAAGACATTTCCGCGGAGAACGGGCTGGCCTTCTGGTGCGTCAGCGACAATCTGCGGAAGGGTGCGGCGACGAACGCGGTGCAGATTGCGGAGTTGCTGCAGGCGAAGGCGTGACCTGATTTCGCCGGCAATCACCTGTACTCGGACCCCCTGAACCCTGAACTCCGACCCCTAACAACTCTCCTGATGCGTAGCATCCTGCTGACGATCGCGTATGAGGGTGGGGCCTACGCCGGATGGCAGGTCCAGCCGGGGCAACGGACGATTCAGGGCGAGTTGGAGCAGGCTCTGCTCAGGATCACGGGCGAGACCATCCGCGTGATCGGCAGCGGGAGGACGGACGCCGGCGTTCATGCGCTGGGGCAGGTGGCCGGTTTTCGGACGTCGAGCCCCATGGAGTCCGACGTCTTTCAACGAGCCCTCAACGCGGAGCTGCCGGACGACATCGCCGTGGTTTCTGCGGCCGAGGCCGTGGCGGATTTCCATCCGATCCGCGACTCGGAAAGCAAGCGTTACCGCTACCAGATCGACGACGGTCCGGTGCGCGACGTGTTCGCCCGGCGGTATGCGTGGCACTGCCGGCACGGGCTGGACGAAGCGGCGATGGCGGCCGGGGCGGTCCACCTGCTGGGGCGGCACGATTTCTCGAGCTTCGAGACGGCAGGAGCCGAGCGACCGGACAGTATCCGCACGGTTTCCGACATTTCGGTGATCCGAGGCGGGAACGGCGCGAGCAGCCGGATTACGATAGAAGTGGAGGCGGACGGGTTCCTCTACAACATGGTGCGGGCGATCGTGGGCACGCTGGTCGAAGTAGGCCGGGGGGCCCAGTCGCCCGATTGGGTTCGGCAGGTGCTGGAGGCCTGCGATCGCAGCCAGGCAGGCCCGACCGCACCGCCGCAGGGGCTGTTCCTGCTCTGGGTGAAGTACCCGGATGCGATCTACGCCAACAGATAGACGGCACGACATGGACAAATCCGAAATACGAAACACGAAATCCGAAACAAGTTCCCAATGACGGAAATCCGAATGATCGAGATGGGTTCGGGTCGTGTTGAATTGACTGGGGCCGAAGCAACTCTGGAGTTGCGAGTTTGGAGCCTTGGCGTTTTCGGTTTTGAGTTTGTTTCGGATTTCGCGTTTCGTATTTCGGATTTTGCGGCACCCGTTGGGTTAAGCTGAAGAAGGTGGCGCAGAGTCTGCATGCGAATCGCCCATATCATCACGCGTCTGATCATCGGGGGTGCGCAGGAGAACACGGTCTTCTGCTGCGAGGACCTGATCCGGGAGCACGGCGACGACGTGCTGCTGATTACGGGGCCGCCGCTGGGGCCGGAAGGGAGTCTGATCGATCGGGCTCGCGAATCGGGGGTGCCGATGGAGATGGTGCCCGAGTTGCGGCGAGCGATCCACCCCTGGCACGATCTGCGCAGCTACCGGCGTCTCAAGCGGATTCTCCGCGACTTTCAACCCGACGTGGTTCACACCCACAGTGCGAAAGGCGGGCTTCTGGGTCGGGCAGCCGCCAGGGCCGTGGGGGTCCCCGCGATCATTCACGGGGTGCACGGGGCGCCGTTTCATCCTTACCAGAGCGCGGCGGCGCGAGAGTTCTTTCGCGTTTGCGAGCGATGGGCCGCTTCGAAGTGCGACGCGTTCGTGAGCGTCGCCGATGCGATGACCGACCTGATGGTCGACGCGAAGGTGGCGCCGCGGGAGAAGTTTACGACGGTCTACAGCGGCATGGAAGTTGAACCGCTGCTCGAGGCCGGCCGGCACCGCGACCGGGTGCGTCAGGAACTGGGCTACGGGCCGGAGCACGTCGTGGTCGGGAAGATCGCGAGGTTGTTTCATCTCAAGGGTCACGAGTATGTGATCGAGGCGGCCCGGCGGGTCGTCGAGGCCAATCCGCACGTGCGGTTCTTGTTCATTGGCGACGGCATCCTCACCGAGCGGCACCTGGAGCGGATTCGTGCGGCGAAGTTGGAGGACTACTTCCAACTGACCGGCCTGGTTCCGCCCGAGCGGATCCCGGAGCTGATCGGGGCGATGGACGTGGTGGTGCACACGAGTCTGCGGGAAGGGCTGGCTCGCGTTTTGCCTCAAGGCTTGATTGCGGGGCGTCCGGTCGTGAGCTACGACGTCGACGGGGCCCGGGAGGTCGTGATCAACGGGGAGACGGGCTGCTTGCTTCCGCCCAAGAGTATCGATCCTCTGGCGGATGCCCTGATCGAGTTGGCGGGCGATGAGACGCTGCGGCGGCGTCTGGGGGAAGAGGGGCGTCGGAGGTTCACCGAGCAGTTTCGCCACGAGGTGATGACGCGACAATTGCGGGAGCTGTACGAGCAGGTGTTGAGGAAGGGTGAAGGGTGAAGTTTGAAGGGTGAAAAGGGAGAAAGGGTGTAGGTGGGTGATCGTTGCCGGGCCGCAGGGCAGGGCAGGGGGGATGCGTTTCTGGGGCTCGCTTGCGCTTCTTGAAGTTGCGCTGTTTGATGGGCTGGCTCTCAAAAGCCGAGTTTTCTGGCAGTTCTTGTGGTCGGCTCTGGAGAGCCGACCTACGTTTCGTGAGGGATTCGGGGGTGGTGGGGAAATGGGTCTTATGTCCTCGCTCGCGCTTCGGGTTGGTGTGGGGTTGTGCCGCGGCAACAAGATAGGGGATTTGTGTATTTCAGGAAGACGCGAAAAGCTGGTTGATTGCAATTGTTCTGGTGTTGGCTGGACGTTAGACTGAATTGACTGGCAATATGAGGGGGGTGGCTGGCAAATACCCGACGTTCAGGGGGGCTTGCGGCTTGTGATATTGCCGGCGTGTGTGGGCCAGATTTGACGAAAGGGCGGTTTCGCGGCGTGATGAGGCAGCGACGTGAGCAGTGCCAGCCACGGCTTCGCCGGGCCTTACCGGTTGCTCAACATCATCAACACGGGCCAGACCAGCCAGGTATGGCAGGCGTATGATGACTCTGCGCAGATGCATGTGGCAGTGAAGATGCTGCAGGCGGATTACGCGCGGGATCGGGAACACGTGAATTTCCTCAAATGGGAGTACGCGGTCGCCGGGAAGATCCAGCACGAGCGGATTTGTCGTGTCTACAAATTCGGCCGGGAGCGGGGGATTCCGTTCTTGGGGCTGGAGTGGTTTGCCGCCCCGAATCTGAAGATTCGGATCCAGCAATCTCCCGGCAAGCTGGTCAAGATCTCGCGTCGGGTGGCAATCCAGGCCACCGAGGGGGTGGCGGAGTTCTGCCGCCTCGGCTGGGTGCATCGAGACGTCAAGCCCGACAATTTCCTGGTCAGCGATTCAGGGCAGGTGAAGCTGATCGATTTCGGTCTGGCCCACCGGGCCAAAAAGGGTTGGGCGAAGATGTTCGCCCGAAAATCGAAGGTCCAGGGCACGCGGAGCTACATGTCGCCGGAGCAGATCCGGGGGAAACCGCTGGACGAACGGGCGGATCTGTACAGCCTGGCCTGCACGCTTTTTGAGCTGTTCTCGGGCAAGCCACCTTATACGGGGGTGAGCGCCAACGATCTGTTGATGCAGCACATCAAATCCCCCGTTCCGTGGCTCAGGACACGGAATTCAGATGCCACCAGTGAGCTATCCGAGCTCCTCCAAGTGGCGATGGCGAAGGACCCGGAGAAGCGGCATAGCTCAATTGAGGAGTTTCTGGCACGATTGCGGTCGATTAGAATGCTCGAATCGGTGGCAAATGAGGCAGAGATTGCCGAAGATGCCGCGGAATAGACGATAAACAGGTTTGAGCAATTCCCTTCGCCAGATTTCCACCCGATTGCCAGAGCAGGGGAGGGCAGGGGGGTGGCGCAAGGTCAGTCACGAATACCAGGACGGAAAAAGTCGATGCCCGGCGAATATCGCTTGTCGTTTGAGCGTCCCATTTACGAGTTGGAAGCGCGGATCGAGAAGCTTCAGAAGATCAAGACCCCCGAGGCGGAACGGGATGTCCGCCTGATGCGGCGCGACCTGGTCGAGTTGAAGAAGCGGACGTACAGCAATCTGAAGCCCTGGGAGACAGTCGAGGTCGCCCGGTGCCCGGAGCGGCCGTTGACGGACGACTACCTGGCGCTGTGTTTTGACGAATTCGTCGAGTTGCATGGCGACAAGTTCTTCGGCGACGATCGAGCGATTCGCACCGGTTGGGCCAAGATCGACCGGTTCAAGGTGATGGTCGTGGGCCACCAGAAAGGTCGCGATTACAAGCAGCGGATCGCCTGCAACTACGGTTGTGCCCATCCGGAAGGCTACCGGAAGGCGATCGGCAAGATGCAGATGGCAGCCAAGTACGGCATGCCGGTGATCTGCTTCATCGACACGCCGGGGGCCTACCCGGGGATCGCAGCCGAGGAGCGGGGCCAGGCGCAGGTGATCGCCAGCGCGATGTTCGAAATGTCGCGTTTGCCGACGCCGATCATCTGCGTGGTCATCGGCGAAGGCGGTTCCGGCGGGGCCCTGGGAATCGGCGTGGGCGATCGGGTGGCGATGCTCGAGCACGCCTACTACTCGGTCATCAGTCCGGAGGGCTGCGCCGGCATCTTGTGGAAAAGCCACGAGTACAAGGAGCAGGCGGCCAAGGCGTTGCGGATGACGTCGAAGGATCTGATCAAGCTGGGCGTGATCGACGAAGTGATCAAGGAGCCCGACGGGGGCGCCCACCGCGATCATCACCTGACGGCCAGTCGCATGGGAATGTTTTTGCGGAACACGCTGCGCGAACTGGTGGAGATTCCCAAGGACGCTCTGGTCGAACAGCGCTATCAGCGATTCCGGCGAATGGGTGCGTTCATCGAGAACGGGCACTTGGTAGGCCAATGCCTGTACGACCCCGGCGCCGTCCAAGCGGTGCCGGCTCCACATGCCGAGGTGGCAGAGCGGGTGGACGTGTAGGGAGTTGTTGGGGTTCAGGGTTCGGGAATAGGGTTCAGGCGTCAGGGTTCGGGGTTCAGGAGCTTGTTGGGGGGGTGGAACCTGATGCCAGGAAAGACCGGCTTTGGCCGGTTTTTTTGTGCGAGGAACGGGGCAGGGCAGGGGGGCAGCCCGCGCAGCGGGCGACACGACGTAGCCACGTGGCGTCAGCCCGTGGACATCGGCATCCCGCTTTCACTTCACAAGCCCGCTCAGCCGCCGACACGCCTGAACAGAATTGAACGGGGCAGGGCAGGGGGGGAAGGGTGAAGGTCGAATTGTGAAGAGGGAAGGGGAGGATTACACTGGTCGTGAGGAAACGACTGGTGGTAGCTGGTGTTGAGTTGCCCATGGGGGTTGGGGAGACGGCAGTGGCGAAACCGAACACGGTTACCCGATCGCGGCGGCGGTGGTGGTTGCAGTTCAGTCTGCGGGGGGTGTTCTTGCTCATGCTGGTGGTGGCGTTGGGGTCGGGGTGGATTGTGAACGAGCGACGGAAGGTGTGGTTGGAGGATCGGGCGGTTGAGGAGATTGAGAGGCTGGGTGGAAATGTCTTTCGTGAGTCTGACGGAACACACAGTCCGCTAAGTGCAGCACTATCTTATCGCCAGCGGGCATTTGGCGAAAACTGTGACCGAACCGTATATGCCGCTTCCTACCCACCGGGGGTACAACGCGAAGACCTGACTACCCTCGGATATCTGCGCGCTTTGAAACGCCTGCAATTGGCGGGAGCCTGTATCGGCGACGAATTCGTTTCCGAAATCCTGCGACATCGAGAATTGGAGGAACTGGACCTTTCAGGAACAGATGTCACGGACGTTGGGGCTCGACAACTCATCCACCTGCCGAAGCTCAAGATCTTGTATGTGGATCATACCGCCGTCAGCGATTCGACGTTGACGGTGTTAGGCAAGAAGTCCTTCGAGAAACTCTCTTGTGATGATACTGAAATCACCTCTGAAGGTGCCATGCGTTTCGCCCGCATGCAGCACTCGCTCCGGCATTTTGAACCCTATCCGGCACCGTCTGCAAATCATCGCAACGCCGCCAGACAATTGACTCAGCTTGGTGCGTTGCTTCACACACGACTGAGAGATCACGACAAGGGCTGGAGACGCACCGTGACGGAAGTCACGATCGGTGACGCTTGGCACGGATCACCAGCAGATTTGTGTTACCTGTCGGAAATCGAATCCCTCGACTTCGAGGCTCTCGACGCGGCTGCATGTTCCGAGGAGTATCTGGCGGAACTGGCTCGACTGGATGTCTCACCAGGGTTGGAGTTCTCTGTGGAAGACACAGACCGCGTCTCGGATGCCTCAATCTCCCCAAGATCATTGTACGTTCTGGGAAAGCCCAAGTCGCTGACAAGCATACGCCTGTGCCTCCCAAGAATTCGAAAGGAAACTCTCGGTTGCCTTCCCCAAGTGAGGCATCTCCAGAGCGTAGAACTGATAGTCGATTGGAATGGCGCCTCGAACATCGCAGTGGAGGCTTTCGAGCCTTTGACTCGCTGCGATGAGCTCAAGGCTCTGAAACTCTCGTGGTTCGTTCTTCCCAGAGGAACACTTGAACTGTTGAGCAAATCCTGAGAGCTGGAGGATCTGAGTCTGGAGTATTGTGATGTCTCACAGTGTGATTTGGCATGTTTGCATCGGCTGGAGCGGTTGCGAAAACTCGCGATCGGCGGTTCTCCCGGCGGCAGACTGCACATACTGCTCGCCATCGGAC
The DNA here is from genome assembly GCA_012719125.1 of Planctomycetaceae bacterium. Classification (GTDB taxonomy): domain Bacteria; phylum Planctomycetota; class Planctomycetia; order Pirellulales; family Thermoguttaceae; genus JAAYAY01. The sequence goes on from JAAYAY010000352.1 coordinate 50,393, forward strand.
GTTTGCCGACTGTCGAGGAGTTACGTCTCACGGATCTCATGCTTTCAGAAGAGGAGATCAAAGGTCTTGCCGGCTTTCCCAAGCTGCGCACGTTGGTGATTCAGGGGACAATAATGATCGGGGATGATGACGTTGCTGAGTTGTCGAAGCTGAAATCACTGGAAACCTCATTGTTTCATCGTCTGGACGTTAGCGGAGGATTGGGGAACTACAGACCTTTGACAACTCGATCACTTGAATACCTTCGTGAAATGGCCAACTTGCGAGTCGTTGAACTGCCCGAAGGATGTGGCCTGGATTCTGACACGATCACCGACTTTGAGGAAGAAATCGCTGGCCGATCAGGCGTGCGAGACCGAGAAACCAGAGAAATCCGGGAGTAAGGGGCTACAACAACTTCGGCAGTCTACCGCCCGCCCTCCAACGACTCGACCGCCGCTTGGTAATCTTCGTAGCGGTAGATTTCCAGGAGGGGCACGTTGAAACGCCAGGGGCCGAGGCCGTGATGGTGGAGGTACTTCTTGTAGACTGGCTGGGCGTTTCTCAATAGCCATTGGTCCGGGGGCATGCAGGCGCTGGGACGGCGTTGGATAACGTACCAGCGGCAGCGGCCGGGGGCCTCGGGGCGGTACTCGACGGGGAGCGTGCCCCAGGTGCGCATCAGGGCTAGGCTTTCCACGGAGCCGGAGCCGAACAGGACCTTTTCGTTCTTGGGAGTGTTGGCTCTGAGCCAGTCGAGGACTTCGCGGTCGAGGGAGTCCCAGTAGTAGGTCGGTTCCATGCCGACCCGAGTGGCGCCGGGCAGCCCGCCGATGACGAGGTTGTAGTAGGAAAGCCACTGGGGGGCGTACCAGAAAAGGCTGGTGGCACTGCCGAGGAAGATCAGGACAACCGCCCACGTGTGCCACTGCTTGCTTGCCAAGCAGTGCCAGAGGTTGAACTTGTCATGTTTGGATGGTGAAGCACTGCTTGGCAAGCAAGCAGTGGCACACGGCGTTGGAGTACGGGCTTCAGCCCGTCTCTTTGAAACGCCACCTTTGCGCCACGAACGGCAGGCTGAAGCCTGGACTCCAACCACTCCGACGGCGACGAGCGCGGCGAGGAAGGCGAAGGCGGGCAGAAACAGCCGGATGCCGTCGTGGGGCGGCGTGTCGGGCAAGGCGCGGACGACGAGGAGGATGATCCAGTTGAGGATCAGGAGAATGCCCGCCCGGTCGGCGAGGCCGCGGCGGAGAATCGACGTCAGGCCGACGAGTGCGAGGGCAAGCAGGCCGACGGGGACGGCGACGGCGGTCCAGACGAGGGTGTTGTACCACGGCAATGGATGGCGCAGGTCGTACATGCAGCCAAGGAAGAAGTTGGCCACGTTGAGTTGCCGGTTGGTGTTCAAGTGAAAGAAAGTCGCCAGCCCCCGGATCGGTTCGTGCCAGAGCGGCGGGTTGAGCAGGTAGAAGGTGGCCAGGGCGACGGGCAGGCCGATCGCCAGCGTGACCAGCGCCCGGCGATCGCGATAGAGGGCCGCCCAAACGACAAACGGGATCGGGGCGATCCAGCCGGTCGCCTTGGTGCTCATGGTCATGCCGAGGAAGATGCCGAAGAGGATCGGGGCCAGACCGATGCGCAAGCGGAGAGTATTCCCGTCCTTCTTGGGCTCGGCTCTGGAGAGCCAAGCTACGTCGGACGGGAAGGCGGCCCAGGCGAGGATCCAGCACGCGGTGAGAGGGCCGTCGCAGGTGGCGAAGTGGCCGTGAGCGAAGAGTCGCGGCTGGAGAAAGAGCGCGAGTGCGGCGGCCCAGCCGGCGGCCTGGCCGTAGTCGCGGCTCATCCGGTAGAACATCGCCCCGGCAGCCAGGGCGAACAGAAGCATCGGCCCCAGACGCCAGGCCGTAAGCGGAGGCAAAAGTAACTGGCTGAGGGTGTGGCCGGCGGCGATCACGATCCCGTAGAAGGCCGGGTGGCCTTCGATCTGGGTCGTGTAGGGCCAGCCGTCGGCGATCCCTTCACGGCTCAGCGGATGCGCCCGATCGGGGGGGCCCTGTTGGAACCAGGATTGGGCCCAGCCGGTGATGCGTTGGGCACGGCTGATGGCGTTGCCCTCATCCCAGACGATCGGCAACTGCGGAGAGGTCGCTAGCAGCGCGGCGAACGCACAAAGCCCGACCGCGGCGGCGCGGACTCTCAGCGCTCGGCGGTCGTTTGGGGTCGGGATCTCGGACACAATCTCCATCCGATTGATTCTAGTCGGCGGCGCGGATTCGTGCGCAAAAAAGGGGTCAGGACTCATTTGTGCGCAGCACCCGAAGGGCCGTCCACGGCAAATGAGTCCTGACCCCTTTTTTGACGCTTGGACCCGACCTTCGACCCGGCTTGGAAACGGCTGTCCGCAGCACCCGAAGGGCCGTCCACGGCAAAAATGAGTCCTGACCCTTTTTGGTGCCTGGACCCGATGTTCAACGGGGCTTGAAAACGGGCCTGATTCGGAACCTCTCCAACGTCCGATAATGTTTCTTATGTTCGGTCGCCAATAGCAAAAATCCCGGGAAATACCGGGGTTCTTAAAAGACGCCGAACGGCTGCCTGGAGCGTTCTCTGAGGTCGTCGGCAGCCCGACTTCCGCCCCCCTGCAAAGCCTCAGCGAATGGGCTCCATGGGCGCCTGTTGGATCCGCCGTCCGAGCTCGTCCACGCGCCGCTGAACGTCGGATCGGAGCTGCTCCGCGGAGCGATCGACCGACGAGCGAAAGCGGTCCATATTCTGGTTGAGAGTCGTGCTGACTTGGGTCTGGAGGTTGTCGACCTGGCGCCCGGCGGCCGCGTTGAGATCCTGCCGGAACTGGCTGGCTTGCTGGTTCACGTAGTCCTGTGCCCCCTGCCCCCAGGCGTCCAAGCCCATGGGTTGGGGTGGTTGGGGCTGTGCGGGTTGGTAGGCTGAAGCCGACGGTTCGTTCAAGGGTGGGAACGGAAGGTTTGTATCGGCCACCGCACCATTCAGGATGGTATCGCCGAGGTTCTCGATTTGTTCTTCCGGGGTGGCCGGCGGCATGCTCGGATTGAGTCCGTCGTCCAATTTCTGGATGTATTCGCCGAGGGCCGTGCGGACCTTTTCGGGCATCATGGGGGTGCCCTTCTGGACGAGGACGGCGGCGTAGTAGCCCGAGCGGGAATCGAGAACTCGCTGGCGGGTCCCCTCGCTCAAGGTGACTGCGAAGAAGGTCAGAATGAGGCAGTAGAGCACGCCCTTGGCCGCCCCGAAAAGAGCGCCCATCTGCCGGTCGAATTCCTTGAGTTTCACCCGGTCGATGACCTTGGCGACGAAGCGGAAGGCGATCCAGATGGCGAGCGAGGTGGAGGCAAAGAGGATGCCCATGGCCAGGAACTGGTTCCAGGGCTCTTCGGCGCTGAGACTGGGCGCCAGGAATCCTGCGAATCGTAGGGCAACCACGGCGCTGACGACCACCGAGGCGATCGAAGCCAACTGCCAGGCCATGCCCTTCCAGGCGCCGAAGACGGCCGCACCAACCAGGACGATGAGCATGAAGATGTCGTAAGGCTGCATGGCAAATTGTATCCCTGTGCGTAGACGGAGTTCGGGCCGGCAGTATAGTGATTTGCGTCGCGTCCGCGAAGAGCATTCTGATGGGGGCCCCTCCCCTGCTCCTCAGGGAAAGGGGAATTCTTGTTACTGGCAGTGCTAGCAGGCGGGGTTTCGGTGAGACAGCGTTGGTAGCACTGCTTGCGAGCAAGCAGTAGCACACGGAGCGGATACAGGCACTGCTTGCGAGCAAGCAGTGGCACACACTTCTTCTCGAGGTTGGCGGGGTGGGGCAGGGCAGGCAAAGACCGCCGGACGCTGAGAAATTGGTCTTGGTGTGGATTTCCCGGCTGAGTACAACGTGGCGAACTGGCGGCTACAAAGGATTGGCTCATACGGGGGCAGTCATGGCAGACTTCAAGACCCATCTGACTTTCAGTACGACCCTGGGCGTCGCCTACGGCGGGGCGGCTTACGGGCTGTTCGATGTGCCGGCCCAAACCTGCCTTCTCGCCGGCGGACTGTGCAGTTTGTCGGGGATGCTGCCCGACATCGACAGCAAGTCGGGCAGACCGTTGCGCGAGAGCCTGGCGTTCATGGCCGCCATTGTTCCCATGATGCTGGCCGATCGTCTGCGGTCGATGGGAGTGTCGGCAGAGACCACCGTCATGGCCGGCGCGCTGACCTACCTGTTCGTGCGCTTCGGCCTGGGATTCTTCTTGAAACGTTACACGGTTCACCGGGGGATGTTCCACAGCATTCCTGCGGTGATCATCTTCGGGGAATTGGCCTTTCTGCTGGCTTCGGGCGAGGATACCTGGCTGCGCGCCTACAAGGCGGGCGGAGTCGTACTGGGCTGTCTCTCGCACCTCGTCCTCGATGAGGTGTACAGCGTCCAGTGGCGGCTGGGTTGGGTGCGGATCAAGAAGTCGTTCGGCACGGCTTTGAAGATGTACAGCACGAAGAGCGTGTGGGCAAACCTCTCGGTGTACGCCAAGCTGGCCCTTCTCTCCTACGTCGTCTTCTACGAGCCGGGTTGGATGAATCAGTACCGAGAAGCCCGGGCAGAGCGGTGGAATCGGCATGCTGTCGAGCAACCGGCCGACACAGAGCTCGCGGACAAGCTTCCCGTCAAGGAGACCGTGGAGAAGGTGCAGGAAGGCGCAACAGACACGGCGCGCCGGCTGCTCGACGGGTGGCAGAGGTAACGGGGCTGTCCCGATTTTTGTCACAAAAATGGGACTGTCCCCTTCCCGCAGCATCACGAGCACAGAATTCGGTACAAGCCCGAGGTAAGGGAGTAGTCAGGACACAGGTGACACCTCTTGGTTCGGGACCGAGGCGGGTCACGATCACTTTCGTCGCGGGGCAGCGAGGCGGCGGCTGTCGAGGAGGAGCGTGACCGGGCCGTCGTTGACCAGCTCCACGGCCATGTGCTGGCGGAAGCGCCCGGTGGCGGTTTCGATTCCGTGATCGGCGACCGTCTTGACGAAGATCTCATAGAGCGATTCGGCCACCTCGGGCGGAGCGGCGTCGGTGAAGCTGGGGCGGCGTCCCTTGCGGCAGTCGCCCAACAGGGTGAACTGGCTAACCACGAGCATGGCCCCGCCCACGTCGCTGAGGGAGAGGTTCATCTTCCCGTCGGCGTCTTCGAAGATCCGCAGCCCGGCGGCCTTGTCAGCCAGCAGCCGAGCCTCGGCTTCCGTGTCTCCCTCGGCAACCCCGAGCAGGACCAGGAACCCTTTACCGATCTTCCCGCTGATTTCACCGGCCACGGTGACCTGGGCGCGACTCACTTTCTGGATGCAGGCGAGCATGGCAATCGGCTTGCTGAGAGTGCTATGGGATGGGCGTTGGGGGGAGTGCCGATTGTCGTCGGGAGCCGTTCGTGCGTCAAGCGTGCTTCTGGGCGCCGACTTGCAGAGGCGGGGGCGGGAGCCTAGACTGGCTGGTTGCGGCCCACCTGTTTCCCCGCCTCGGACGCAAACCTTTCTCCAGACTCAAGGAGCGGCAATATGGCCCGAACGAAGTGGACACGACGCGACGTCTTGCGAGCCGGCAGTGCGGCCTTCGCGCTTCCCTATTTGGTACCCTCCAGCGTGCTCGGACTGGACGGCGCGGTGAGCGCCAACGAACGCGTGATCGTGGGGATCATCGGTCTCGGCGGCCGGGCCAGGTCGATCGCCAACGACTGCAAGCAGATCCCCCAGATGAGAGTCGTGGCCGTGTGCGATTGCTTCAAGCCGGCGGTCGACGCGTTCGTGAAGCACGTGGGGCAGGACCAGAACTGGTCGACCTACGAGGACATCCACGAGATGTTCGAGAAGGAAAAGCTCGACGGGATCATGGCGGAGACGACGACCCACGCTCGGGCATGGGTGGTCGTCAACGCGATGCAGGCCGGACTGGACACCTACATCGAAAAGCCCATGTGCCTGACGATCGACGAGGGACGATACATGGTCAATGCGGCCCGCAAGTTCAAGCGAGTCACCCAGGTGGGGACGCAGCAGCGGTCGATGCCGATGAACAACTGGGCGAGCGACCTGGTGAAGAACGGGGCGATCGGCAAGATCAAGACGGTGCTGGCGCCGAACTTCGTGGGGCCGCTGAAGTGGACGAGCAAGGATTCGGAGCCTCTGCCCGAGGGGGGCAAGGAAGGCTGGTGGGATAAGTGGACCAATCAGGCGGAGATGCGTCCTTATCACCATCTGCTTCATCACGGATGGGAGAAGTGGTGGGCCTACGACGGCGGAGGATTGTGCTACGGCGTGACCGGTTGGGGAACGCACTCCTACGACCAGATTCAGCGGGCCCTGGGCACCGACGACACGGGTCCCGTGGAGATCCTGCTGGAAGAGCCGGTGGAGGACCGGCCCTGCGGGAAATTCGAGACGGTGACGGAGGTGGACGAGACGCGGCTCGATTACCTGATTCGATTGGCCAAGCCGGTGGTGGGGCCCCGTGCGAAGATACGCATGTGGTACGCCAACGGAACGGAGCTTCGGCTCCACCTCGACGGCGAGTGGGGCCCGGGCCTGGGGGCGATCTTCGTCGGCGAAAAAGGCAAGATCGAAATCAACCGCGACAAGATCGCCGGGCCGAAGGAGTTGATCGATTCGCCGGACAATCCCGGCCCCATCACCAGGCCCGAGAACCAGTATCATATCGAGAACTGGGTGGAGTGCATCAAGACCCGCAAGAAGTGCAACGCCGACATCGAGATCGGGCAGCGGGCCACGTCGCTCTGCTACCTGGTGAATCTGGCTCGCGAAGTGGGCCAGGTCGGCAAGAGGCTCAAGTGGGATCCGGCCGCCGAGCGGTTCACCAACTGCGACGAGGCCAACGTGTCGACCTATATTTCGCGCCCGCGGCGCAAGGGATGGGAATTGCCGGCGTTGACGTAACGGCAGGGAATGTCGAATGACAAACGGAGAAAGGAAGCCGCTGCTGGCGTTGACGCTGGGTGATCCGGCCGGAATTGGTCCGGAGATCGTGGCGGCGGCGTGCGCGGCGCCCGAGGTCCACCGCTGGTGCCGTCCCGTCGTGGTCGGGCATCCGGAAATGGTTCGGCGGGCGATTGCGCTGCGGCAAACGAGTGCAACGGTGCGGGTGATCGGGGAGGTCGAACAGGCCGACCCGTCGCCTGCGCAGGTTGCGTGTCTGGCAACGGGTTCGGACGAGGTCCTGGATGCGCCTGCCGGGGAGATCGACGGTCGCAGCGGGCAGGCGGCGTACGAAGCGATTGTCGCCGCCGCGGAACTGGCACTCGCAGGGCGGATCGACGGGCTGGTGACCGCCCCGCTGCATAAGCAGGCGTTGCACGAAGCGGGCCATCACTATCCCGGGCACACCGAGCTGCTGGCCGAGATGTGTGGCGTCGACGACTTCGCCATGATGCTCTACCTGGGGCCCGAAGAACCGATCCGGGGCCCGGCGGGGCTGGCGGTCGTGCATGTGACTCTCCACACGGCGATGCGCAACGTGTTTGAGGAAATGACGTCGGCCGAAGTGCTGGCGAAAGCTCATCTCGCCCATGCCTTCATGCTGCGAATGAAGGGCGAGGCTCCGAAGATCGGCGTCTGCGCGTTGAATCCCCACGGCGGCGAGGGCGGGCTGTTCGGCCGCGAGGAACTCGACGTGATCCGTCCGGCGATAGAAGCCGGACTGGCCGAGGGACTCGATCTGGAGGGCCCCTTGCCGGCCGACACGGTGATGATTCGGGCACGGAACGGAGAATTCGACGCCGTCGTGGCCATGTATCACGACCAGGGGCATATCGCCTTGAAGCTGCTGGGAATGCACCGGGCGGTGAACGTAACCCTGGGGCTGCCGATCGTGCGAACGAGCGTCGCGCACGGCACCGCCTTCGATCTGGCATGGAAAGGCCGTGCCGAGGTCGGCAGCATGATCGAAGCGATCCGCGTCGCCGTGCGGTTGTGTGATGGTTGTCAGGGTTCAGAGTTCGGGGTTCAGGGTTTGATAAGTTGACCCCCGAACCCTGCTTCCTGCCCCCTGAACCCTGAACCCTGAACCCCGACAACTCCAATGCCCCCCTGCCCTGCCCCGGATACTTGCTGGCTTTGTTTGATTCGACACGGAGAGACCGCCAACAATCGCGAGAAGCCTCCGCGGCTTCAGGGTCGGCGGACGGATCCGGCCCTTTCGCCGGAAGGCCGCCGACAGGCGGAGCAAACCGCTCGGTTTCTTTCGTCGGCCGGATTGAAGAAAGTGTTCTCGAGTCCCCTGTTACGCGCTCGGGAGACTGCCGAGGCCATTGCGACGCCCCATGGGTTGGACGTGATTACGGTGGACGACCTCGTCGAAGTGGACGTGGGGCTCTGGGAGGGGCGAAACTGGACCGAGATCGAGAAAGCTGATCCGGAGGCCTACCGGGCGTTCATGGAGAACGCGGCCGAGAATCCTTACCTGGGCGGCGAGACCGTTGCGGCAGTTCTGGAACGTTCGGGGCCGGCCCTCGAACGGTTGTTGGCCGAGAACCTGGGCAGTTGCATCGCCGCGGTGGCCCACAACGTCGTCAATCGCACCTGGCTGGGCCGGTTGCTGGGGTTGCCGCTGTCGAAGTACCGCAGCGTTCCGCAGGACAACTGCGGAGTGAATCTGATCCGCTATCGGCGCGGCGAAGTGAAGGCGGTGACGATCAACGGGGTGTTTCACCTGGAATAGGTGGAAATTGCTATGGGGTTCTCGTGCGTGCCCCCCTGCCCTGCCCCACCGGGTTCGGCGGCGAGAATCTTGTTGTGCCCGGCTTCGGTTGCAGCGAAGGCGGCGGCAAGCGTACTCCCTGCACGGAGGAACGAACGACGGGAGCAGGACGACATGGGAAACCTCATTCTGGTGCGTGAATTGGGGAGCGGCAGACGGACTGATGGTACCAGATAGCAACGGTAGTCGGTATCCGCAACGGGTGCGGATCTGCCGGCGTCGCCTGAGTCTGGACCGGTGCGTTTCTGGTCTTTTCGGCACAAGACGGGGATCTGCGGGCGAGAACCACCGTCGGGAGGGGTACGTTGCATTTGGTCAACATGCCGGCGGGCGAGGTCCTGCGGTGGGGCCCTCCTCCCCTGCCCTGCCCCGCAAATCGTCCGAGCCTATCACCACATGCCCGGCTTTCCGATCCCATACTTGTCTAAACGGCCTTGCGTGATTCCCGGAGGAATTCGTGATTGAGACACCCATGTTCCAACGTCGACGTCGAAGGCTGGTTGTTCCCGAAGATCGCGGTCCGTTCCGTGTGATGTTCATCCACACGGAGATGGTCGTTGGCGGGGCGGAGACCCTACTGGCGGAGATCCTCCGCAAGATGGATCGCGAGCGGTTCTTGCCGGAGTTGTGCTGCCTGAAGCGGTTCGCCGAGTTGGGCGACGTGCTCAAGGAAGAGGTGCCCGCATTCACGGGTCTGCTCAGGAACAAGTTCGACGTGGGCGTGCTTCACCGGCTGACCGGGTTGCTTCGCGAGCGCCGCATTGATGCCGTGGTAACGGTGGGAACGGGGGGCGACCGGATGTTCTGGGGCCGTCTGGCCGCGCGGCGGGCACGGGTGCCGGTGATCCTTTCGGCGCTCCATGCAACGGGTTATCCCGTGCGGGTGGAGCGATTGAACCGCCTGCTGGCTCCGATCACCGACGGTTTCATTGCTTGCGCGAGGAGCCATTCCAAGTTCCTGGTGAAAGGGGAGAAATGCCCGCCGGACAAGGTGTTCACCATCTGGAACGGAGTGGACGTGAATCGGTTCCGCCCGCGAGACAAGGGGACGATGCGGGCGAGACTGGGGATCTCCCCGGCGGCGCCGGTGGCAGGAATCGTGGCCGCCCTGCGTCCCGAGAAGCAACATGTCATGCTCATCGAAGCGATGGCCCGGGTGGTTGCCCGGTTGCCGGAAGCGATGCTTGTCGTCGTGGGTGACGGGGTCGAGCGAGGGGCGATCGAGGCCAGGGTTGACGAACTGGGGTTAGGGGCGAACGTTCGCATGCTGGGGACTCGTCACGACGTGCCCGAAATTCTGGCGGCACTGGATCTCAAGGTCCTGTCGTCGAAGATGGAGGCGAATCCCGCCTCGACGCTGGAAGCTTCGGCTTGCGGCCTGCCCGTGGTGGCGCCGAACGTGGGCTCTTTGGCGGAAACAGTCGTGGACGGTACGACGGGCATTCTCTGCCGGCCCAACGACCCGGCGGCCCTGGCCGACGCGGTTGCGGGGTTGCTGTGCGATCCGCAGAAGGCTCGATCGATGGGCGAGGCGGGACGAGAACTGGTTTGCCGGCAGTTCTCGGTGGAAGGCATGGTGCGCGGCTACGAGCGGTTGATTGAGGGTGTCTACCGGGCAGCGTGCCGAGGGACCCGGCTGGTTCCCGAGGAATTTGACCGCACGATGGAGGCGGAAAGGGAGCGGATTGCCTGCGAGCTGACTGGACGGGCGGTTTCTGCCGGCAAGATGTCGTGAGAAGCCAACCGCAAGGGTGAGGTGGGCTAGTTGTTGAGTCCCAGTCTTTGCAGCAGTTGTTCGGTTTGGTCGGCGCAAGGCAGGTTGGGTTTGTACACGAATTGGGCCGCGTTGACCTGCTGATTGAATCGCACGTTGGTCAGATTGATCCGGACCATGGGCGGATCGTTTGGGCCGGCCTTCACGGTCGCCGTGTTCCCGTCGAGGCGGTAGTAGACGATCAAGTATGGGAAGAGATCATCCTTGCCGAGGAAGAGGATGATTCGGTTGGGGAGGTGCTTGGGGAGATCTTCGAGGGCCACTCCCCTGCCCTGCTCGATTTCCTCCTTACGTTCGGGCACGGCTCGGGTCAGCATTTCGGGGCGCCACCGTCCTTCGATCTTCCAGGCCGGGAAGCGGGCTTGAAGCTCAACGCCTTCGGGCGTGTCGAAGAGGAAAGCCCGGTCGAAGGAAGCGAGCAACTCGGAAAGGCCTCCGACACCGGGCCAGGCGTCGAGAGGCCGGAGGAGGGCGTGTGTGCCCTTTTCCTCGAGACGCTGCTGGACGACGGCCAGATCGACACAGGAGAGGCTCTCTTGCCCTCTGAGCTTGCGGTAGTTCCAGAGGAGGTCGCCGTCACACACCTGAAGCAGGCCGCTGGCGAGCTTGTCATCCTCGGGCTGGAGGTTGATCTCCAATCGGAATCGTACCCCCTGATTGGATCGCTGCTCGGCATACTGGCCAAGACCAATCACGTCGACGCCGAGAAAATGCGCTTTCTGGAAAACCTGGGCAGAGACGGTATAGTGGCGCAGCATTGCCGATTGAGCCTGGTGCAAGAGTGATTGCCCATCGCTTACGGCCTGCTGCTGAGGTGGTGTTCCAGAACTGGGGGTAGGAGATCCACCTTGTCGGGAAATGAGATCCCCCGATGGGGAGGAGTTTCTGGTCGTTGCAGCAACTTCAAATAGAAAACCCGGGAGGACTGCGCAAAGTGTCGCGATCAACAACTTGGTACGCATTGTCGGGGTCCTGACGGATTTTCCAAAGATTCGCATTGTGCGGCGCCGACGAATAAACCTCAGAGGGGCTCTTGCGCGTTTGCTCCTCAGGTACGTGGAAGGTCGACCTCCGGTTCGTCGACGGGCGAGTGGAGGAAGGCGAGGATGCGAAGACAAGGATTGTAGGTTGCCCGTGGATCGGGGTCCATGTCAATCGCATTGGGAGTCATGAAGTCGATCGAGGCGTCGGCTGGGCCGGGCCAGGCCGTTGCCGGACGCGTCGAGTAACTCAGGAATAACGATCCGTGGCCGAAGCCCTAAAGAGATGGGGGGACACCTGATGAGATTCGGAATGTGTCTGATGGCATTGGCGGTAGCTGCTGTGGGGTGTCATGCACCGATGCAGCAACCATGCATGCCGCCGATGGGACCAATGGTTGGGCCGGGCGTTGGCGGCCCTGGTCCTGGGGTAATGAGCTGTGACCCAGGGATGGGAATGCCCGTTGCCCAGAATTCCCAAGTGGCCTTTGTGGGGCCCGAAGGAATGATGGTGGCCTGGGACGTTGCCGCACCCGGTTCCGCCCCCGGCCAGTTTGCTTCATCGCCGATGGTCTGCCCGGGACGCTACAACTTCCCGCAGGGCGCCCTCTACCGGCTGAAGCTGACGAACATCCCGGGCTACGACGGGGTCGAGCTCTATCCGACGCTGGAAGTGGGGCCTAGCATGCCGCGAACGCAGGCGTTCCTGGCTCACAACGCGATTCCCATTGAGCTTACGCCGTCGGACTTCGAGCAGGTGCTTTCGGGCAACTTCGTCACGAAGGTGATCTACCTGCCGGATCCGGAGTATCAGGAACTGGCCCTGGCCGGTGTGGAGACCTTGGTGAGCACTCGGCTCGATCCGGGCGTGGACCCGATCGACGAAGCCGATCGCCGGGGAGCGATCCTGGGCGTGCTGCGTGTGGGCAACAAGGATCTGGAGATCCCGGGTGACGCGATGGGCGGGACGGAAGTCATGCCGGTGTCGTACCTTCAAGGCATGAACTGCCCGACAGGGGCTCCGGTCGGCGGCGCGATGGTCGGCGCGATGCCGGCTCCGATGGCCGGCGGCATGGGTACGATTCCGACGAACTACATTTCGGGAGTGACGGGTCCGGAGTACGGTATGCCGATGTGCGGCACGCCGATCGGGCTTCCCGGTCCTCCTCACATTCCGCTGGGCGATCCGGCAGGCCTGCAAAGGCACATGATCAAGAACCATACGCCGGTGCATATACCGGGACCGCAGACCCACATCGGCATCCATGTCCGCGAGATGCCGGGTTACTACGCGGTGAAGCCGGCGAACAAGGCGTGGGTGGTCGGCAACACGATGCCGGCTACCTGTCCGCCGGGCGGTTGCCTCGCGCCGGCCCGCGTGTTGGGCAGCGGCGGGCTTCTGGGCGGTTCGAGCTGCGACGGTTCGTGCATCGCCACAACCGGCCAGGCCTGTGCGAGTTGCCGATAGCAGCGGCCGAGTCAACGAAGAACGTTGATTGTCATCCATACGCGGCGGCCGCTGGGGTCGATGAAAGGCCACACGCCGCCGCCGAGTTTGTTTTCGGCCGGCCGGGACTCGTGCGTGCGATCCCGGCCGAAACAGGAAACCCAAGTCCTCATTCCTGAGGCCACGTGGCCGCGACAATGGTCCTTCTGCTCCGCAGCCAAACATCGAGAATCCGATTTACGAGGCGGCGTACCGGCTGTCCGGCCACGGGCAGGCGGCAGCCGGCTCGGCGCCGCACGGGGGTCGATCGGCGATGTTCGCATCGAGTTGCCGGCATCGTGGTGCTGGCGGCGTGGATCCTTTCGGTATTTGCCGCCGATTCGTTCGGGCAGATGTCGGGATACCACTCCGTGCACCACGGGGTCATGCCACCGGGAGCGATTGGAAGCCTGCAACTCGAGCGGGGCGGACCATTGCCCGGCTATTTCCAGCCGGTACAGGTCAAAGGCCCGCCCGGAGTGGTGGTGGCGATGGCGGAAGGTGGGACCTTCATGGAAGGCGAGACCGCACCGATCCGCGTCGGGCTGTTGATCGGGCAGGTGTACCGGTTTCGAGTGATGAACATCCCGTTGAATCCGGGAGCCGAGTTGTTTCCGACCATCGAGGTTGTCGATCGGATCTATCCGCCCGCAGGGCTGGAATACCGGTTTCCGATCGTGGTCGAGTTGTCGGACGACGATATCCTGACCGCCTTGAGCGGGAAGTTCCTTACCAAGGTGATCTATCTGGAAGATCCCGAGACGGCCGTTCCGACGGGACATCCGGAAGGCGAGCAGCCGTCGTTTGATATTGCTCCGGGGACCAATCCGCTGGAAGTTGCCGATGAAGTGGGGCGTCCCGTGGCGATCTTGCGGATGGGGGCCATCCTGCCGAGTCGGTCGGGCGAACCGGACATGCAGTTCCTGTTCGGTTGTCCGCCCTGGGTGCGTCCGGCCGTGGACCCGGCCGTTCTGCAGCTGGCGCCGCCCGTGCCGACACCCGTTGCCCCGGCCCCTGCTCTGCCCGTGGAGGCTGCATCACGATGAGAACCGGCACCGTGCGGAATCGAATCACCCACACACGATTGGGCGTTGGAGCCTTGGTGGCGACGATCGCCGTCACGTTCTGTTCCTGCCGCGGACCGGCAACCGGCATCGTTCCGCAGGGTCCCATGGGAGCTTGCCCTCCCGATGCCATGCAGGCTGCCTACATGCAGCCGCCGGGACCAGGCGTGTTCTACCAACCGAAAGCACCGTCACCTGAAGGGACCGGCCCTTGGGCCCCTCCCGGTTTCTCGCAGCCCTGGCCGGCCGACGAGTATCTGTTTGACGGCGGGGACCGCAACCAGCATGCCAGGGTATTGCCCAACTGGGAGGTTCGCGGGCTGGACACGGAAGACACGATCGCCCACTACGACACTCTGGACGGGCGCCGCGTGGTGGAGCCAAGCAATCGCGTGCAGATCTACAGTCCGCGATTCTGCGCGGTGCGCCAAGTGGTGAGTTTGAGACTCAACGAGCAGATGGATGCGTCGAGCAACGTCCGCCAGGAACAGATGATGCGACGTGTTGCGGAGACGCAGGAAGTGCGAAGCAGCACACAGAACCTGCAGACGTCGGAGAATACGTCGCGCAAGCTGCTCAACGCGTTCGAGAGCGAACAAGGCGGCGGCACGCTGGCAGGCCGCGAGGAATTGCGGGGCTTCGAGCAGGACATGTTCCTGCCTTACGAGAATCTCGTGGCCATCCGCACGGGGCGCTACGAGGTTGCGGAGATGGCGCGTCTGGCGGCGTCGACCGATGCTGCCATCACCTGGACGCACGATCTGGGCGTTCTGGTGATCATCGATCGGGAGCGAGCGACGGCCGCCGTTCGCGATCAGAGTGTGGGAACCGTATTCGGTTTGGACGAAAGACCGGGAAGCCCGCGTTTGCGAATCATCAAGGTCGCTTCGACGGCAAACGCACTCCCCGGCGAGATCGTCGAGTTCACGCTTCGTTTCGACAACGCAGGGAGCCAGGTGATCGGCAACGTGACGATCATCGACAATCTCACCACGCGTCTGGAACTGGTGCCGGAGAGCGCCGAGTGCAGCTTGAAGGCCAACTTCCGCACCGAACCGAACGAAGGCGATTCGCTGGCCCTGCGGTGGGAAATTACCGACCCGATGCCGCCCAAAGAAGGCGGTGTGATCCGGTTCACGTGCCGGGTGCGGTAGTCGGGGTTCGGGGCGGCCGGCCGGTAACTCGCCGATCTGAGCGGCACTGCCCGGGTTGTCCCGAAGCAGATGGGACCGGATAATGGCGGGAAAATCCTGGTTCTCCGGTCCCCTGGGATGCCCATGATCTCCGACACGTCTGCTGATGCCCTGGCCGTTCAGATCGAGCTGTTGCGCAAGGCGTCGCTGAGCGATCGTTTTCGCTTGACCTGCGAACTGACGACGGCGGCGATCGAACTTTCTCGCAACGCGATCCGGCAGGCCCATCCCACCTGGAGCGAACTCGAAGTCAAGCTCGAGTGGGCCGAGTTGCACTACGGCAAGGAGCTGGCGAATGAACTGCGCCGGCACCTGGGAGTAGATACGCGATGAGCCGGCCTTTGCTCTTTCAGGCCTTGGAGCCGGTGGTCGGTGCGTTTGAATTGCTGTCGGTCCCCTACCATGTAGCCGGGTCGGTCGCCAGTTCGGCCGTTGGAACCGCACGCACGACCCTGGACGTTGACCTGGTGGCCGATCTGCGTGCAGGGCAAGTCTCGCCGTTTGTGGCAGAGCTGAAGGATCGGTACTATGCCAGTGAAGCGGCGATTCTCGACGCCGTTTCGCGGCGATCGTGCTTCAATGTGATTCATCTCCCGACCATGTTCAAGGTCGACGTGTTCGTGCTGAAGGAACGCTCGTACGATCGCACCGCGTTCGCACGCAGGCGACCGGGGCGTTTGTCGATCGGCGAGCACTCCGCCGAATTCATGCTTGCATCCCCTGAAGATATCGTTCTCAACAAACTCGAATGGTTTCGGCTGGGGGACGAGGTTTCGGAGCGACAATGGCTTGACGTGCTGGGAGTGCTTCGCGTGCAGAAGGGTCGGTTGGACGAAAAGTACTTGGCGGAGTGGGCGAACGAATTGAGCCTGAAGGAACTCCTCCGACGCGCAGAGCGCGAAGCTTGGGGGACGGACATCTAAATGACGTCCAGCCGCACCCAACGCGAATTCCAATGTCCCGGCGAGCCGGCGGGGATCAGCCGGGCGGTGCATCTGGCGCGGTTGGCGGACGGCTACCCGGCCTGCCGTGAATGCGGGCACCGCGACGACGCGGAGGGGCTCACTGACCGATCCAGGAAGAGAATACCGGGGCCGCGGGCGAGGAAGAGGCCTGCCGACTTTCTGACCGACGAGGGCGTTTGGGGCGAACTGCACAACGGCTTCGATTCGACCCTCGCCGGCCGCTTCGCCGCAGGGTTTGGCATGCTCCTGCGCGAGGAGATCGGATCGCCAGGGGCGTATCCGTGCGTGGCGGCCGCAACGGACGGGCGGGCGGTGACCCAGAGGCACTTCGCCCAGATCGTGGAACAGTTGCGGTGGGCCGGTTGCGACGTAGTCGAGCTGGGATCGGTCCCCTGCCCTGCCCTGCCCTGGGCGATGGGCGAAACGGAGGCCGACGGAGGTATCTACCTGGGCAATCCGCAGGGAGATCCTCACCGGGCGGGCATGCGATTCTACGGCCGAGGCGGCAGGCCGATCACGGGGATTGCGTCGCTGCAAGCGGTTTCCGACCGGGTCGACGAGGAACCGGCACGTCCGGTTCGCGTCTCCGGGAAGGCCGAGCAGGCGGAGGTGCTGGATTCCTACACCTCGCGGTTTTCGGAGTGTTTTCACGGGCTTCGTCCTCTCCGTTTCGTGCTCCATACGACCTGCCGCCCGGTTGGGAACTGCGTCGAGCGATTGCTGTCGGCGACTGCGTGCAGAATCGTGTTGCACGAGAGCGAAACGGCGGTGCCGGCGGGACCGCTGCCCGAGGCGGCGGGGCATTTCGCGGCGGCCATGGAAGACGACGGGCAGCGGCTGCGGCTGTGGGACGAGCGAGGCAGGCCGGTGGCGTTCGAGAGCCTGTTTCTGCTCATAGCCGCCAGGGTGTATGCCGGCGAACTTTCCGGGCGGACGGTTGTCCTGGGTGAGGGAACCGGCCAGGTCCTGGCCGCGGCCCTGGAGCAGCGGGGGCCGGCGGTGGAGCGTTGCGGTCCGCTGCCCTCCGAGATGCACGCGGCCATGGTCGCCGGCCGGGCCGCCCTGGGAGCCGACAGGGCGGGACGGATCTGGTACGGGGAGGCCGGCGGATCGGTGATTGCCGATGCGTTGGCCACGCTCGCGTTGGTTCTCGGCAGGCTCAGCGAGGGGGACCGGCCCTTGTCGGCAGTCCTCGACGCGGAGGCGGCCCGGCATTAAAATCGAGGCAGATTTCTCAAATACACCTATTTCATCGAAGAGATGCGGATTGCCATGTCCAAGTGGGTTGCCGAACGAACGAAGCTCTTTGATTCCTCGGGCATTCGCAAGGTTTTTGACCTTGGGGCGAAGCTGAAGGATCCGATCAATCTGTCGATCGGCCAGCCCGACTTCGACGTGCCGCCCGAGGTGCGGAAGGCGGCGATTGAGGCGATCGAGAGCGGCAAAAACGGCTATTCCCTGACGCAGGGCATGCCCGTGCTCCGCGAGAAGCTTCAGAAGCAGGTCGACGAGGATTACGGACACGACGACCGCCAGTTGTTCGTCACGTCGGGAACGAGCGGCGGCTTGCTGCTGGCGATGATGGCCCTGGTGAACCCGGGGGAGGAAGTGATCGTCTTCGATCCGTTCTTCGTCATGTACAACGCCCTGGCCGCGGTGGTGGGTGGGAAGGTCGTCACCATCGACACCTATCCCGACTTCCGCATCGACCTCGACCGGGTCGCCGAGGCGATCACGCCTAAGACGAAGATGATTCTGTTCAACAGTCCGGCGAATCCGACGGGCGCGGTGGCCTCGGAGGAGGAGATTCGCGGGTTGGCCGAATTGGCGGCCGAGCGGGGAGTCGTGCTGCTGAGCGACGAAATCTACCGGGCCTTCTGCTACGACGGGGAGTTCATCTCCCCTGCCCGGTTCAATCCGGAGACGTTGGTGATCGACGGGTTCAGCAAGAGCCACGGAATGCCCGGCTGGCGACTGGGGTTTGCCCACGGTCCGGGCGAGATCATTCAGCAGATGATCAAATTGCAGCAATACAGTTTCGTGTGCGCGCCCCACCCGATGCAATGGGCGGGGGCCGTGGCCATGGACACCGACGTCACCGCGCAGATCGACGCATACCGCCGCAAGCGCGACATGCTGGTCGACGGCCTGAGCGATCTGTACGAGATCGTTCGGCCGGGCGGATCGTTCTACATCTTCCCCAAGGCCCCCTGGGGCACCGGCGAGGAGTTCGTTCACCGGGCCATCGAGAAGTATCAGCTCTTGATCATTCCGGGCAACATCTTCAGCCACAAGAACACGCACTTCCGCATCTCCTATGCGGCCAGCGACGAAACGATCCGGCGCGGGATCGAGGCCTTGCGGCAACTGGCGAAAGAAGGGGCCTGACGGGCCGCCGAGGGCGGATTGCATCATGGAAACGTCCGGGCAAGGATCGTTCCGCTGGCTCCGCCGAACCGCCTTCGTGCTGACGTTCTTGACCTGGCCGATCTTTGTGGCGTCGTTCTTCCTGCCGGCGGCGGTTCAGATCGGGTCGATGGCAGGTGCGCCGCTGGGTGTGCAGAGCGGGTGGCAGACGTTTGTGGACAGCCTGACGTTGTCGTTTGAAGCAGCTTGGTCTACGTCTGAGCCGATCTTCTTCTTGTGCTACCTCTCGCCGTTGCCGAACGGGCTGATGCTGTTTGGGCCGCTGGCCAACCTGTTCGGGAAACGCTACGCGGCGTTCTTCGGGGCGGCTCTGTTCCTCAGCGCGACCTCGGCGCTCTGGGTTTGCCTGCAAGGTTACGACGGGCTGAGCATCGGCTTCTATCTGTGGATGGGTTCGATGCTGGGGATGGCCTTGGCCTCGTTCATGATCACCGGCAGCCATTTCATGGAAGACAATGCGGAGCACGAGCGGTTGTTGGAGGGGTTGAAGGGGATGGTGGATTGACAAGGGACTTGGGACGTACGTGTTCGGTGCGAAGAAAGGAAAAGGGGGAAAGGAAAATGATGATTGGTGACGGTGGCAATTGTTTCTTAGCTCTGTCAGTTCTGGATAAACTCACCGCCCCATACCATTCCATCATTCCAGTATTCCAGTATCCCATCCTTCCTGCCAACTGTTCGAGCATCCGTGCGGCGCCCAGGCGCTGGCTGTCAGGGAGTCGGCCATTGCTGAATGACGTTCCTGGCGGAGTCGATCAACTGGAGGGACTCGACGCGTACGGTGCCGGGGCTGTTTGAGGTGGCTCCAGTTTGACAGACACTCCAAGTGCTTGGGTTATGGGTGAGGCAACGTCTCCTGTCAGCTCAGAGTACCGGTGCCTCTTCTCTTCTGTTCCTTTAATGTGGAAGTATCACCAGCG
>JAAYAY010000353.1 GCA_012719125.1 Planctomycetaceae bacterium
AACGGACGTGCGTGTTCCTTGGCTGGGCCGAAAACGCCTCCAATTCCAGTTCGGATGAACCTATCGTGCCCCATGGTGTTAAGGGCTAAACTAACGTCGACCCGCGGCCCCGTGCGACCCAAAATGTCAGGCCCAACCTGCGCTGTGGGAATCCAGGCTAGGCTTTTCTCGGTAGATTCTCCTGTCTTGTCGCCTTCTCCTACTGAGCCTGAACGGAAGGCACGTGCGGCCATTGTGATTGACTCGTGGAACAATTGCCGTTCCAATGGGTAAATGTTGATTCGAGTGAAAATGGCGGTGTACCCGTACCGGCGATAAACATGGCATGTGAGGGAAATGCTATGAGTGAAGAGCAGTACAGAGAGTTCATGGTGCGAGCCGTTTCAAGATTCATGATCGGTGCTTTCGTCTTTGCATGTTGCTTCCTGTGGATTGCGATAAACTTGTCACAGAACGGCCGCTTCGTTCAATACGACATGCAAAAGGAGTATTCTCCTGATGGGAAGACGCACGTTGAGGCGCCATCCTGTATGCTCATCGATACAAGGACGGGGAACAGAATCACGCCGGACTGACTGACAACGAAACGGAATGGCACTCTGAGCGTCCTTCGTTTGAGGATTCGCCGGAAACTCGCCTATTGGCAGAATCTTCCCAGCAACCGGATTGCCTCGTCACGCATGATCGCTTCGCTCCCCGGCCCCAGACGCGACCAGCGGCCGGGGTTGGTCTCGTAGCCACCGTTCTCGAAGGCGCGATCGGTGGGGATGTAGCCGATGTAGTCTTCGGAATATCCCACAACGGCCGTGAACGGAAAGGGAGAAGCCTCGCGGATGGCCAGGGCGATCTCGACAAATGGTTCCCCCGGCAGGAAGACCATGGCGGCGCCGCCCGTGTTCACTGCGGCGATCCTGGTCGTAAGCAACTTCTTTTCCTGTTGGTCCGGCTCGTCGCGACGCGGCAAATCGATTGAGCGCCAACCGATTTCCAACCGGTTGCCCTCGGCGGGAGTCAGGTTGTTGAGCGCAGCGTCAACCGCGTCGGCAAGTTGCCGCCCGAATTGCCGCGAGTCTTCAGCACCCCGTCCTACGTTGGGCGGGTTGATATTGCCCGTGGCACCTTGAAAGAACAGCGGCACGGCGCCCGGGTGACGCCGCTCGAGTTCCAGGCACAATTCGCCCGGGTAGTCGGGCGACACCTGCTTGATGCACATTTCCAGGACCGGATGGGCCGTGAAGTTGACCAGGATTGCGACCGGCTTGTTCTCGCTGTCCAGGAAGGCCGCCACGCGCACCAAGTCGTCGGTTGGGCCCTCGGGGCCGATCAATTCCTCGGGTGGGATCGGCTGGCGGACCGATCGGATTCCCTTCGTGGTGCGGATACGGCGGTTAAGGGCCAGCCCCGAGGTGAGGTGGCTGCCGGTCGCCAGACGGCACGGGCGCAAGGCGTCTGCCGCGGTGTGGAGCGACCGGCCGATGCTTGCCGCCAGCCCTTCGTACCATTTCTTGAAGGCCGGCGTTTGATAGAGATCGGTGAGTGCTGCCGATTCGGGCGACGTGTGTGTGTGGGTCGAACTGAGGATCAACGCATCAGATCGAACGATCGAACCGGCGGCCGTGGCAACCTGCTGTTTGAAACGGTCCATTCCGCCCACGGCCTCGCCGGCGAGACCTAACAGATCGAGGGCCACAAGGGCGATTCGCTCATCCCCTCTCTCGACGATCACCGTGCGGGCGCAGATCGGCAGGCGGGTGCCCTCGAAAGGTTCCCAGAGCTGGCGGCCGGACGACATGAGGAGTCCCACGTCGAGCGGTGTGGGAATCTCGGCCACTGCGGCACCGACTCGCCAAGGATGGGTCTCGCGGGGCGACTCCGCACGTGCAAGTGACGCCAAGGTACCGGTGACTCCGGCACTACAAAGAAGCCCGAGGAACCGGCGGCGATGAGGGTGATCATGATTTCCGGATAGCCGCTCAGGGGTTGCCATGATGCGTTTCTCCGATAGTAGTTGGTCGGCTCGGGAGAGCCAACCTACGGGGTGATTTGGTAGCAGACGACGGTGTCCATGCCGCGGAGGTAGAGACGGCCGTTGGCGATGGTGGGCTGCTGGGGGCGGCCCAGGTCGATCCGGGTGTCGACCCGCCCGAGTTCCTTGTAGCCTTCGCGGCTGGCCTCGGCGAGGACCAGTTCGTTGTTCTTGTTCAGGGCGAAGATCAGCCCGTCAGCGATGATCAGGTTCTGCTGGTTGGTCCACTCGCGGTCGGCCTGTTTCCAGAGCAGGGTGCCGTCGGCGAAGTTGGTGGCATGAATGAAGCCGGCGGTCTTGTTGCCGCCGAAGCCGAAAATCGCGTCGTCGTAGATGGCCGGCGTGTTGAAGGCGTTGGCCTGAAACTCGGCGCCCGCGTACACCTCTTCGAAGGTGATCTTGCCGTCGACGACCTTCATATCCAGCAGGGCCGCGAAATCCTTTCCCTTACCCTCGCCGGCGCAGACGAACAACTTGGAGCCGACGGCGATGGGCGTAGCTACCAGGCCGATGCTGATCGGGGCAGGGTAGGGATAGCGCCACATGATCTCACCGGTGGTCGCGTGGACGCCGAGAATCTCCCGGGTGCCGTAGGTGGCCGTGATGATCTGAGGAACGCCGTCGACGACTTGATAGGTCAGCGACGAGGGGGCTCCGAGTTCCCGGCCTCGTTCCGTCTCCGCCATGGCGACCGACCAGAGTAGCCTGCCGGTCTTCTTATCGAGGGCGACCAGGACGATGCGATCGTGGCTGTCGGTGGAGACGTAGAGGACGTCGCCGACGACGATGGGAGTGGAGCCTTCGGTTCCGAAGAACGCCTTGTCTTCTCGCCAAAGTTCCGTGCCGTCGGTCTTGAGACAAATGACGGGGGCGCACATGTCCCAAACGTCACTGTCGACGGCGTATGGGATGTAGTAGACGCGGTCTTCGTCGACGACGGGGGAAGTGACGGGCCCCTTGGTGAAGTGGCGATTGTTCTTGGGGTAGAGCAGGGTCTTCCAGAGTGTGTTGCCGTTCAGAGGATCGAGGCAGATGGCATACTGTTGGTCGTCGGTCTCGGTGGCGGTGAAGGCCTTGCCCCGGACTTCGACCACGGCGCTCTTGCCCCAGCCAATCTCCGTTCGCCATAGCTCTCTGGGCCCGTCGGCGGGCCACTGGCGGAGAAGGCCGGTGGCCGGGTAGACGCTGTTTCCGTCAGGAGGGAGGAAGCGTTGGAGGTCTTGAGCCGGGAGGGGGACGGAGGTGAGAAGAACGGAGGTGAGGAATGCTGCGGTCAGGCGGAGGGGGTAGGGGAGGGACGAATCGGCGCGCATGGGGGGACTCCTGGTGTCGACTGGGCGTTGATGCCAGGGTCCCATTGTAGCGAAGGGAAGGGGCGCGTGCGAGAAAATACGGTCGTTTAGGCTTTTGCAGCGATCGGCTTCGGCTGCAGTTCGTCGCCGTCGGCTCCTCGCATACGGTGGCTTGGCTTCTCGAGGGTGACGGTGACGCCGGGCGGAACCGAATGAGTAAGCCAGACGTTGGAGCCGATGACGGCCTCGCGGCCGATCACGGTCTCGCCGCCGAGAACGGTGGCGTTGGCGTAGATCACGACCCGGTCTTCGATGGTGGGATGACGCTTGGTGCCGCGGACTAGGTTGCCCTGCTCGTCGGTGGGGAAGCTGAGGGCACCCAGGGTCACGCCCTGATAGAGTTTGACCCAGTTGCCGATCTCGCAGGTTTCGCCGATGACGACGCCGGTGCCGTGGTCGATGAAGAAATGGTCGCCGATGGTGGCACCAGGGTGGATGTCGATGCCCGTACGTCCGTGGGCCCATTCGGTCATCATCCGCGGGATGAGGGGCACTCCGAGCCGATGGAGGATGTTGGCGAGGCGATAGACGGTGACGGCTTCGAGGCCTGGATAGCAGAAGATGACCTCGTCGTAGGACTTGCAGGCCGGATCGCCCACGTAGGCCGCCTCGACGTCCATGGCCAGGGTGGCACGTAGTCCGGGCAGTCTGCCGAGGAACTCGAGGGTCTTGTGCTGTCCGAGGGATTCAAAGTCGAATTTCTTCTGGGGGTTGCAGATGGTGTTCTGGCCGCGGTCGTGGCAGACGGCGCGAGCGATCTGCGAGGTGAGCCGGTCGTGCAACTTGTCGATGAGGTCGCCTACGTGATAGGTGACGTTTCCCAGATGGAGACCGTCGCGGCGCCGATAGCCGGGGTAGAGAATCTCCTTGAGGTCCTCCGTGATGGAAATGACGGTTTCATAGTTGGGCAAGGGGCAGTGCCCGAGGTGGTTCATGGACCCCATCTCGGAGTAGGTCCCGACGATCCGTTCGGTCAGATCGGGCAGCGTTTCCTTGAGTCGAAAATCGGTAGACATGGCGTGGAGTTCCAGGTTGCGGGAGCTGGTGAGGGGCGCAGCAGAAGACGCACGGGACAACAGGTGCGGGAGGAGCGCGCGATGTTGAGGGGGCAGCAGAGAGTCCGGTCCTAGACCGGACAGAGACAGCGGCAACGGAGAGCGGCAGATCGGCGTGTCATCTTCAAAGCCCCCTCAGGGCTGAACTCGGTGGGGCACCGAAAAGAATGGTAGGCGAGCGGGGGACAGAAATCAAGCGCTCCGGGATTCTCTTCGGGCAGGCCCAGCATCGGAGTTTAAGGGAATTGCCGTTGCCGTACAGGTTTCTGGCAGGCGAAATCCGGACAAGGGCCCTTGGGATGAACTTGCGCAACATGCCGGGGAACCCTCCAGCCGTCATTCCCGCGAAGGCGGGAATCCAGAAAGGCCAACTGGCGAAGGTCGTCCCTTCGCAAAGCGACTCTGCAAATGAGAGCCGTCAGTCTTCTTCTTCCTGGACCTTGGCGGCGCGGATGATTTCCTGCTGGACGTTGGGCGGCACGATGTCGTAGTGGCTGAACTCGATCGTGTAACTGCCCTGTCCGCCGGTCACGCTGGCCAGCGTGCGGTTGTACGTCATAACCTCGGCGAGGGGAACTTCGGCGCTGACGGTCTGCATGCCGCCCCCGGCCGAATCCATGCCGAGGGGACGTCCCCGGCGACTGGACATGTCGCTGTTGATATCGCCCACCTTGTCCGCCGGCACGGTGATATCGATCTTGACGATCGGCTCGAGCAGCGCGGGCCGGGCATCCTGGAACACGTTCCGGAAAGCCATCGAGGCGGCGGTCTTGAAGGCCTGCTCGTTGCTGTCGACGGGATGGTCCTTGCCGAAGTGAACCTCGACGCAGACGTTCTGCACGCGGTAACCGGCGATCACGCCGCGCTCCAATCGATCCCGAAAGCCTTTTTCCACGGCCGGCATGAAGTTGCTGGGGATCGTGCCGCCGACGATCGAGTCGATCCAGAGGAAGTTGTTGTCCTCGTCATAGTGGGGTACCTTCATCGACGGGAAGCGTTCCTTGGTGGCGTACTCTTCGATATTCGTGCCCGAGGGCAACGGGAACATGCGAATGTGGACCTCCGCGAACTGGCCGCTGCCGCCGCTCTGCTTCTTGTGGCGGTAGTGCCCCTCGGCCTTGGCTTGAACGGTCTCGCGGTAAGGAATCTTGGGCGGCTTGGTGTCGACTTCGACCTTGTCGCGTCGCTTGAGACGCTCCTGGAGGATCTGCAGATGCAGTTCGCTCATGCCGGTAATGACCGTTTCCTTGGTCTGCATGTCGAGATCCCGGCGGAACGTCGGATCTTCTTCGACCAGTTTCTGCAGGGCCCCGGAGAGTTTGGTCTGGTCGTTGCGGCTCTTGGGCGTGACCGCCAAGCCGACCATGGGCGTGGGGAACTTGAGGGCGGGCATCGTCAGGTCGCCCAGGGTCATGCCGGTATGCAGATCTTCCATCTTGACGACGGCGACAATCGAGCCTGCGATGGCATCGTCGACCGGCGAGGTTTCACTGGCCTGAACTTCGAGAAGTTGGGCGATCTTCAGACCTTTGCGGGCCCCCGTGGCGGGTACGGTCGTATCTTTCTTCACCGTGCCCGAGAACACGCGAATGAAGCTCAACTTCTGCACAAACGGGTCGACGCGGGTCTTGAACACTTGAGCGACGAGCGGACCGGCGGGATCGGCCACGACTTCTACGTCTTCGCCCGCGGCGTTCTTGGCCGTTCGCCGAATTGCAGTTGGCGGTAGGGCGCACATGACCATGGCATCAAGCAACTCGGCCAATCCGACGCCGGTTTTGCCCGAAACGCAGAGAATCGGAATCAGGCCTCCGTCGGCAACGGCCTGAACCAGCAACTTGGAGAGTTGCTCGCTGGTCGGCATGTTGCCCTCCAGGTAGGCCTCCATCATGGCTTCGTCGGCCATCACGATGGACTCGATGAGCGACTCGTTGATTTCGGCCGGATCGATCACGGCGCCGGAGGTGTCGGCGGGCGGGGTCAGGGTGCTGACCACGCCCGAGAACTTGCCGCCCAAGCCGACGGGCACATTGAGCAGGACGCATTCGGAACCGAAGACTTCCTGGATCGATTCCACCAGGGCCGGGAAATCGACATTCTCCGAGTCGAGCTTGTTGATGACGATCATCCGACCCAGGCGGGCGTTCTTGGCCTCGGCGAACACGCGGCGCGTGTTGACCTCGATTCCCGCCCCGGCGTTGATCACGATGGCCGCCGTGTCGACCCCCCGAAGCGCACTGATCGTCTGTCCGATGAAGTCGGGGTAGCCGGGCGTGTCGATCATATTGAAACGCTTGCCGCCATATTCGAAGTGCGTGACCGCTGCTTCGATCGTGTACTTGTGGTGTTTCTCTTCCTCGTCGAAATCACAGACGCTCGTGCCCTCGTCAACGCTTCCCTGCCGGTTGAGGGTGCCGGTCGTATGAAGGAGGGTATCGACGAGCGATGTTTTTCCAGCCGACCCGTGACCACAGAGCGCGATATTGCGGAAATCCTCGACTTTGTACTTCGCCATCGACTGTTTTCCTCGTAATTCAGCGTGAAAGTCCGTGTTTCAAAGTGGCCGCCAGGCGGTGCGGTAATCAGCGCACGGGACGACTACGATGTTGTATTGGGGTTTCGTCACGGCGGAACGCGACGACTACGATCCAGCTACCTGCAACGCTTCCTTCAGATCGATTGTTCCTTCATACAGGGCCCGGCCAATGATGCAGCCCGCCATTCCGGCTTCCGCCAAGCGGCGTACGTCGTCGACGGTCGTCACTCCGCCGGACGCGACGACGGGCACGTCGACGGAACGCTGCATCTCGGCCATGGCCTCGACATTCGGGCCGGCCATCATTCCGTCCGTGGCGATATCCGTGTAAACGATCGCCGCGATCGGTTCGCTTTCGAACTGCCGGGCCAACTCGACGGCCGACGTCTGGCTGGTCTCGAGCCAGCCGTCGGTCGCCACCATGCCGCTACGTGCGTCGATTCCGAGAACGAGCCGTCCGGGGAACTGCCGGCAGACCTGGCGGAACCACTCGGGTTCTTTCAAGGCTCGGGTCCCGACAACCAGTCTCGCCAGTCCTATCTCCAGGAGCTCCACAATCCTCTGCTCGCTGCGGACACCTCCCCCCAACTCGCAGGGGATATCGATCGCTTCGATGATGGCACGCACGCTCGCCAAGTTTGCCGAGCTTCCATCTCTTGCCGCGTCCAGGTCAACCAGATGGAGGTGCCGGCCGCCCTGGTCGGCCCATCGGCGGGCCATGGCGGCCGGATCGTCACCAAAGACGGTTTCCTGTCCATAGTCCCCCTGGCGGAGGCGTACACACTTACCACCACGGAGGTCGATTGCCGGCCAGATTTCCACTCCCAAGCCTCTCAGACGCGTACGAACGACGGCAGACGAAACGCGTAATATGACACACGTAGGGGCGATTTGCAAGGTGGCGAGGTCGGTCAGCCCCCTGCGTCACAGACCAGCCCGGCCATTGAATTCAGCCGGCAGATCTGCCCGCACACCAAGACATACCACAAGCAGCCGCGCTGATGCAGCTTCCGTCCACTGGCGAAATTGGTTAGGATCTCCCACGATCGCGGTTGCCAAGATGTGACCCACCGATCGTCTCACTCGGCAAGGGGTTGCGCGAGACGAGTTGCCAACATGACCGGAAAGAGAGGATCTCGCCATCGCTTCCTTCAGTTCAGTCTGCGGACGTTGCTTGTGGGCATGACCGTTCTCGCCGTCTGGCTGGGAACGTGGCTGGATCGGGGGCGGCGAGAAGAGGCGGCCGTGGCGGCTCTGGAACGGAAGGAGTACGCGGGGATCCACTACGACCATGAACTGGGTGGCGACGGTAATTGGTATAAGGTCGGCGTCGACCGTAAGGGAGTGAAAACCGCCGGCCCTCGTGGACCGCAATGGGCCCGCGATTGGATCGGTGAGCACTGCTTCACACGCGTCGTGAGGCTATCGACCTTCAGCTCTGTCCTGGACGACGACGCCCTGGCCCAGGTGGCGCAGTTCCGGCAGCTTCGAATGCTCCGTAACAATGTGATGATGGTGAGTGTTGTCGAAGCCACTGCCCCTTGGCCGACTCCTGAGAACTGCGTGTTCGACGGGGGAATTACTGACACAGGCCTCGCCCATCTGCGACGCTTGACTTGCCTCGAGACGTTGGTACTGGTCGGCACCAACGTAACGGATGACGGCCTGCAGCATCTAACTCGTCTTCAACGGCTGAAACACCTGAAGATCTCCAGCTCGAACATCACAGACGAGGGCATTTCCCACGTCCTCAAGCTTAGGAACTTGGAGGACCTATGCGTGAGCGGCACATCGATCAGTGAGGCCGGGGTTGCCGAGTTGCGGCGGGCGTTACCGAAATGCCGAGTGATTGGGGCGGCGGATGTACCCGATCGGGAAGAGGAAGAGACCAGGCTTGGGATCTGAGTAGAATAGCTTCGGACACACCGGGCGGTGGGTCTTGGGGTGGCATGTTGGGAGAAAGACCTCGGCGGCAGGACACCGCCGGCACCGCTTTCACAGTTCCGCGAAGTTCTTGAGGATTCTCAGCCCGTCCGCCTGGCTCTTCTCAGGGTGGAACTGGGTGGCGAAAAGGTTGTCGCGCCAGACCATCGCGCAGAAAGGCTTGTGGTAGTCGGCCTCCACGGCGATGACCTCGTCGTCCTCGGGCACCACATAATAGCTGTGGACAAAGTAGAAGTAGGCACCCTCGTCGATACCGCCGAAGATGGGCGGGCGGCGGCGGATGATTGCTTGGTTCCAACCCATGTGGGGTACGCTGTACTCGGGCGGGAGATCGAAACGGACGACTTCGCCCTTGAGTACGCCCAAGCCCGCATGCTCGCCGTTCTCGTAGCTTCGCTCAAACAGCAGTTGGAGCCCCAGGCAGATGCCCAGGAACGGTTTGCCGGAATCGATCGCCCGGAGGATCGAGTTCGTCAGGCCGAGCCGGTTCAATTCGGCAATGGCATCCTCAAAAGCGCCGACGCCGGGGAGTACGATCTTCTCGGCACGCTTGACCTCGGCAGGATCGCGGGTGACGACGGCGTTGTGCCCGACCTTCTCGAAACCCTTCTGAACACTGCGAAGGTTGCCCATTCCGTAGTCGATAATCGCGATCAATGGCAGGCCCCTCAGAAGCACGTGGAGTGGGTGGCACGCTCAGAGTGCAGCGATGGGCGTGGCGATCTGGCCGTCCACACCCATTGCTGCGCTCTGAGCGTGCCGCCAACAATAACCGGGTCAATTCATTCGCAAGAGAAACTGTCGTCCAGTATTCGTCAAGGAAGACGCGGAGACAAGGGAGTGGGTTCGGGGCAGCGCGATCAAGCAGAGCCGATTGTCGGGCCCTTAATCGGTCGGATCAGACGCCCCCGGCAACGGGAGTCTTCTTCCGGGCGGCGATAATCTCCCTCTCGATGCTGGGGGGCAGGCGGCGGTAGCGGGCGAACTCGAGGGTGAACGTGCCTTGGCCCTGGGTCATGCTGCGCAGGTCGGTCGAATAGCCGAAGGTTTCGGCCAGCGGCACTTCGCCTTCGATCCGGGCGCTGAAACCGGTGACTTCGGTGGCCGTGACCATTCCGCGCCGGGCGGTAAGGTCGCCCACCACCGCGCCCTGAAAGTTGCTGGGGCACTCGATTTCGATGTTCATAACGGGTTCGAGCAGAACGGGCTTTGTTCTTGGGAACGTCTCCCGCATGGTCGTTGCGGCGCAGGTCTGGAAGGCCAAATCGGAACTGTCAACCTCGTGGTAGGAGCCGTCTTCGAGCACCACATGGAGACCGACGACGGGGTAGCCCGCCACGGGCCCCTTGACGATCCCGCCGCGAAAACCCTTTTCGACCGCCGGGATGTACTGTTTCGGAATCCGTCCGCCGGTGACGGTGTCTTCGAACAAAAAGGTCTCCTCGTGCGACTCGTCCAGGGGCATCATCCGGCCCTTGATGTGGGCGAACTGCCCCGAACCGCCGGTCTGCTTCTTGTGCCGAACGTCGAACTCCGCTTCGCGAGTGGGAGCTTCACGGTAGTTGACCTTAGGCTGCCCCACTTCCACCCGCACTTTGTGCTCCCGGAGGATGCGTTCCACGTAGACTTCGAGATGCAGTTCGCCCATGCCGGCAATCAGCGTTTCGCCCGTTTCTTCGTCGGTCGACACGCGGAGAGTCGGGTCCTCGCGGCGGAAGCGGTGCAAGGCTTTGGACAACCGGTCGGCACCGTCGCGCTCGGCCGGCGCAATGGCCATTTGGATGACCGGTTCGGGGACGAACATACTCTGGAGCGTGCAGTACGGATATTGCGAGGCGTAGGTGTCGCCGCTGGCGCAGTCGACTCCCAGGATGGCCACAATGTCGCCGGCGGCGGCCTGGTCGACGTCCTCGCGCTGATCGGCGTGCATGCGGACGATGCGGCTGAATCGCTCCTTGCGTCCGCTACGCTGGTTGTAGTAGGTCTCGCCTTTGACGAACTTGCCCTGATAGACCCGCATGAAGGTCAGGGCTCCGTAAGGGTCTTCGACGATCTTGAACGCCATGGCCACGGTCGGTTTGTCTGCCGAGGCAACCAGGTCGATCTTGGTTTCCGCATCGCCGTGAGCGAATGCGTGATACTCTCGCTCCAGGGGCGAGGGGAGGTAACGCACGACGGCGTCCAGCAGCGGCTGGACGCCCTTGTTGCGGTAGGCCGTTCCGAGAAAGACGGGCGTGAGCTGTTCCTCGTGAACGGCCTCGCGGACGACGTCGTGGATCAACTTCTCGGGCACCTCTTCTTCCGCCAAGAGCAGTTCCATGAGTTCGTCGCTGAACATGGCCAGCGCTTCGAGCAATTCCTGGCGGGCGTGGTCGATCTCGTCCTGCATGGCTTGGGGAACGACGTCATAGCGTACGTCCTCTCCGTACTCGCCGTCGAAGTAGATCGCTTGCCGGGTCACCAAGTCGACGACGCCCTGAAAATCGGCTTCCGAACCGATCGGACGTTGCATCAGCAGGGCGTCGCAACCGAGTTTTTCCCGAAGTTGTCTGACCACGGCATCCGGGTTGGCGCCGGTACGATCCATCTTGTTGATGAAGGCCACGCGCGGGACGTGATAACGCTGCATCTGCCGATCGATGGTGATCGACTGGGCCTGGACTCCGCCCACGGCGCAGAGTACGAGCACCGCTCCGTCGAGCACTCGCAGGCTGCGCTCGACTTCGACGGTGAAATCGACGTGTCCCGGAGTGTCGATGAGGTTGATGCGGGCGTCTCCCCACTCGACCGACGTGGCGGCGCTGGTGATGGTGATGCCGCGCTCCTTTTCCAACTCCATGTGGTCCATGGTGGCGCCTTCGCCGCGGACCTCCTGGACGCGATGGATACGTCCGGCGTAGAAGAGGATCCGTTCACTCAGAGTCGTCTTGCCCGAGTCGATGTGAGCCGAGATGCCGATATTGCGGAGGTTTGCTAAGGGATTTGACATGGTCGTGTTGTGTGGTCGGCGAGGATCGGCGGCGCGATCGGTCTGCTCGTTGGTCAATGGGAGTTGCCCTGTTTACCCGGTCCCGGGACCGGCGAGCCCTGTATTATACCATCGACGCGCGCACGGCTCCAGCGGTAATACGGTCTCGATTTCACCGTGGGTCGCTCTTGCCGAGTGCGACTAGTTCCGGCCCCCGTCTGGACGACATTCCCGGCATTCTGCCGACTTCCCACCTGGCCACGTCATTGATCGGGCGAAGCTGACACTCGGCAGATGTCGCTCGCCGGGGGGTCGGAAGCTACAATGGCGTTGTACGCAACACCTTACGAAGGATGACCTCATGCGACTCAATCGCTCGATTCTGTTTCTCGCCCTCTTCGTCTTCACCCTTTCATGCTCGACGGCCAGTGCCGGCGAACCTCCGCGGGTGTTCGCGCTGGACCCGGCGTTATTGGCTGCCGTGAAGGGACGGGTTGCCGCCGGGGACGTGCGGCTAACCCCGGCAGTGGAGCGTCTTCGTGACGAGGCGGACGCCGCCCTTCGGGAAGGGCCGTTCTCCGTCACGTTGACAGGACCGGTTCCCCCGAGCGGCGACCGGCACGATTATATGAGCGTGGGGCCCTATTGGTGGCCGGACCCGGCGAAAGAGGACGGGTTGCCCTACATCCGCCGCGACGGGCAGGTGAACCCGCAGTATCACGAGCACGACACGAAGCCCTGCCGGCAGATGTGCGACGTCGTGGAGACGCTCGCTCTGGCCTATTACCTGACCGGCCACGAACCGTACGCCGCCCGTGCGGCCGATCTGCTGCAAGTCTGGTTTTGGGATGCCGAAACGCGGATGAATCCTCATCTCGAGTTCGGGCAGGCGATCCCGGGCCGGTGTACGGGCCGGGGGATCGGGCTGATCGACACCTGTGGATTCATCAAGGTAGGCGATGCCGCCGGCATGTTGGCCGGTTCAGAGAGTTGGACCGACAAAGACCAGAAGGCCCTCGAGGACTGGTTCGGCAAGTTCCTCGACTGGATGCTGGAAAGCCGCTACGGGCGGGATGAGGCGGCGGCCAAGAACAATCACGGCACCTGGTACGACGCGCAAGTCGCCAGCTATGCCTTGTTCGTCGGGCGGGACGACGTCGCCCGGCGGATTCTCCGCGAGGCGGCCGAGAAGCGGATTGCCCCGCAGATCGAGCCGGACGGCCGGCAACCGCATGAGTTGGCTCGGACAAAGTCGTTCAGCTACAGCGTGATGAATCTGCAAGGGATGTTCACGCTGGCGGCGTTGGGCGAGCGGGCAGGCGTCGATCTGTGGAACTTCAAAACCACCGACGGCCGGTCGATTTGCAGGGCCGTCGACTGGCTGGCGACCTACGCGGATGGCACCGCCGAATGGAAGAACGAACAAATTGGCGGGGTGGAGCCCAAGTTGCTCTATCCGCTGCTGCGCCGGGCCGCCCTTGAATACGGCGAGCCGGGCTACGAAAAGCGGATTGGGGAGATTCCGCATTTCGATCCGGCGGCGGAACGGACGGAGTTGCTCTGGCCGGCACGCTGAGATCCGGGACCGGAATATCGAGGCTTCCGGTCCCGGATGTTTGAAGACACCAGAGCGGGGCAAGCCCGCAACCCGCCCTTCACAGGAACATGCACGCACCATGCGCACAAGTTCAGCACGAAGACTCTAAAACCTCGTCATTGGGGCGGGGCTTTGGGCGGAACTCTCACTGCGATCTTCTGTTCGGCCTTGACGTCGTCGTACAGGCCTTTGGAATCCCACGTGAACGTCACGGTGAAGATTTGCTCTTCGTCGCTCGGTTCCAGGTCGGTTGGCACTCGCCACGAGTACCCGCAAAGGCCGCCTCATCCAAAGGGCATGGTGCCTTCGGCCACTTGCTCTCCCAACGAATTCGTGACGGTCACGGTTGGGGCGAGGGGAGCGTACATGGGAACGGTCACGGTCTGCCCTGAGATCCTGTAGGTTCGCTCCGAGAGCTTCTGCGTGGTGTCGCTGAGCCCGCGGATGAGCAGGTTCAGCTTGGGATCGATCATCATCGCCCTGAGCTTGACCGTGTCGCCCGGCTTGAACACCTGACCTTGAGTGGGAGCGGTGAATATCACAACCGGCTTGCCGCCGAAGCCCAGGACGAACGGCTTGTCCTTCTGAATGGTCACGCCGGCGGCCGGTTCGGCCACCCGAGCGTAGGGCGCCTCCGTGGAGTAGTAGTTCTGGGAGAGACCTACCGTGAGTGTGCCCACATCCACCGAGAGCGACAAGGGGAGATAGTCACCCACGGGGATGTTGTGTTTCGGCAACTTCTCGGCGGTCGACAAGTAGGACATCTCGCCGAACCGCAATGTTGTCTCCCCGCTGCGCAAGATACCGCTGACGCCGAGCCTCTCCGCATCCTTCCGGTCGCCGGCATCAACCTTCAAGACGCCCGTATCTCCACCGTAAGGGCTGATCGTCAGCCGATCGCCGTCGGGCGACGCCGAGATCTTGAAGAAATTTCCCGCGTCCCAAAACATGGTGGAGAGGTACTGCTGGCTCATCAACCCGCGGAAAACAGACGGCGAGTTGTTCTGAGGAACCAGGATCAACGAGGTGTAAGGGGTGTCATAACGTCCCGTGATCACGGCGGGTTGCGTCAACATCGCCGTGTACTTCTGACCTCCCAGTTCGATCGTCCCTTTGCGCGCCGTTGCAGTCGCGAAAGACACATAAGCCCGAGCCGACCCCTGCAAGCGCAGCCGCGGCAGGACCTCGAGCGGGCTGGCACCCAGCCCGTCGGCCTCCTTGACGGGAACGCTCAGAATGTCAAACACGACTCCCGAAGATGACGAACCGAGATTCGACGGATCCGCCATCGGCTTGGTCACCGGGTCGTTTGTCAGGTCGAGATCCCTGTTGGCGTCGAAGTAGAGTCGGTCGTAGTTCCGTGTGCCAGGAGACTGGCGGCTTCCGATCTCAACGATCGCGCCCGGCTCCTCGGCCTTCTCGTTGTCGGTCGATTCAGAGGCGTCGATCACGAAGTAGAAGCGGATTCCCGAGTTGGCGTCGGTGGGAATCTGGCCGAACGAGACGCTTCCGTACAGGGGGCGATCGGACTTCAACTCCGGATACTTCTTGACCTCGTTGAAAGGCGTGTATCCCAGGGGCAGGTAGCGTCCACCGGGCGAGACCGTCGCTGAGCCCGGTTCACCGCCCAAGAGTGAGATCTTCTCCATTTGGAACACCCGTGCCTCCGGTTCTGCGGCGGCGGGTATTCCAACCAGGAGCAGGACGGCGCCCAGCGCGCCGCCGATCATCCAGAGGGTTCTCCACATAGTATTGATCTCCTTTCGACTGGCGTTGCACCCGCGGGTGAAACGTCATGGGGACTCCCGGAAGACGCAAGAAGGCCGGGCGGCAATCATTGCCCGGGCAATCGACGACAGAGAAGGTCAGCGCGTGACCAGACGTACGAAGGAAAGGGACGAGAGACAAGAAATCGACCGAGCCGCACAGCCGATCAGGAATGCCGCAGCCAACCCTGTGGGACTCGACACGAGCCCCCGAAAAGCATCGTCACCCAAACAAATCTCGGGTGTCGACTGGCGGCAGTCCGCAGGCGGAGACAGAACCGCTGCATTTCGGCACACGCTCCTCGATGAATACCACCGTTCGCCCCATGGTTCCCTCACTTGCAGGAGGCTACCATTTCGACACTCGCATCAGGAAACGCTCTGACCACGGGGATGATTGTAGACCAGACGGGCCCTATTGCACAAGCGTTTTGGGTCGGCAAACAGCGACGGAAGATAGGACATTGTTGTGCCTTCCTCGTCACTTCTTGTCCTCTTTCCAGACGGTCACCCCCATGTGGTAGCCAGCATGGTCGGGCGTTTCCTTCGAATACCAGGCCGTCACGATGGCTCCACCGGGGAGTTGCACGCTGGACGGATAGCCGCAGTCGCCGCCATCGACGGTATGGGCCAGTCGAAGGGGATGCCCCCAGGTGCGGCCGTCGTCGCTGCTCAGCTTGGCGCACACGCCGCGCCGCCCGTCGACGCGCACGCCGTAGCTCAGCAGCAGCCGGCCGTCGTCGAGGCGAGTCAGGTGCCCGTTGATCTCGTTCTTGTCGGTGACCGGGTACGGTTCCTGCCAGGTCTGGCCGTCGTCGTCGGAGCGGATCAGCTCCATCCGGTCGATACGGGCGGCCGCCAACCAGCTCTTGCCGCCGAGAGGGAGGATGTCGGTTTCGTTGTGGCGTGGTCCGATGATCGAAACCGTTTTCCAGGTCCAGCCGTCGTCGTCGCTGCAGAAATGCCACGATCGCCAACCTTGGGTGCCGGTGGACTGCGACGGGTCCTTGTACTGCCCCTGATAGCAGGAGGTGTGGAGCCGGCCGTCGTCGCCGACCCAGATATCGCCGAAGGGGACGTATTCCGTCCAGCCGGCCTCGGGGGCGGGAAAGGCGTCGCGTTTCTCCCAGGTGCGGCCGCCGTCTGACGAACGCAGCACCCACGACCGGAGGATATCATCGCGAAAGGCCGCCTGCTTCGGTCGCTCGGGCTGCTTCACATTCGTCCACCCGGAACAGAGCACGACAAGATCGCCGTTGTTGGCCAAGCCGGCGGCATGGTTCATGCGCACGGTGTCCGGTTCGTGCCGGGTGACGGTACTCCGTTTCTCCCAGGTCAGCCCGTCGCGGCTTGCCCAGCAGTCGACGTCGCCTTCCTGCTGGCCGTGGCTCGGCTGGTTGTGGAAGACAGCGATCACGCTGCCGTCGGGCATCAACGTCAGGTTGGGCCAGGCACAGACGCCTTCAACGGCGACGACGCGTCCGATGATTTCGGGTTCGGTCTCAGCGGAGAGGAGGGACGTAGGCAGCAGGAAGAGGACCGCAGCGAGAGACGACGCGGTCAATTGGCGTCGAGAGAAGAAGATCGCACGTGACATTTCACTGTGGAGAGCAAGGACTCGGTTCATGGTATTCCTCCCAGAAGGGGGCATTACTGATTGCCGCACGAGCAGCGTCGGCGACTGCGAATCGCTGCCACAGATCGTAGCACATGGCCGCATGAAAAGCACGCGATTGCAGCCTGTAGGAGTACGACAACGCGGCGGGAGGCTCGCGAGACGGCGAAAACGCCGGTGCAGAACGTCGTTGGTCATGTCATTGGCGAGCCCGAATCAGGCGTGACACTGGAACCGTTGCTTGATACACTTTCGCATACGGATGTCATAACCCCGGCCCCCGACAACCGACCATGACCAATCGCCAACGCTTCCTCGCCGCTCTCTCGCGAAACCAACCCTCGGATCGGCCGGTCTTTGGAACGGGCACCTCGATCGTCTGCCAGGAGCTGATGCACCGGGTGGGAGCATGGTTTCCGGAATCGCATACCGATGCCGAGAAAATGGCCGCTCTGGCGACGGCCGGACACAGCGAGCTGGGTTTCGACGTGGTCATGCCGCTGTTCTCCGTCTGCCACGAGGCGGCCGCCATGGGCTGCCGCGTCGATTGGGGAGCGCCCGACCGCATGCCCGAGAGCGGGCCGCCGCTGTTCAAACACTCGACCGAGATCCGCATTCCCGACGATCTGCTCACGCGGCCGGGCTGCACCGTCCCGCTGGAGGCCATTCGCCTGCTCAAGAAACGGCTCGGCGACGACGCGGCCGTCTGCGGCAAGGTCTTCGGCCCCTGGACGCAGGCCTACCATCTGTTCGGCGTCGAGAACTTCCTCATCGGCACCCTCGACGATCCCGACGACACCCGGCGGATCCTGGAGCGGCTCATGCCGGTGACGATCGGCTTCGCCAACGCCCAGATCGAAGCCGGCGCCGACTGCCTGCTCCTGGCCGACCATGCCACCCGCGACCTCTGCAGCCCCAAGGCCTACGCCGGATTCCTCCAGGAGGTGCACGCCCGACTGGCCGAAGCGATCCCTTGCCCGCTCATCCTGCACATCTGCGGCAACACCAGCGATCGCATCGGCATGATCGCTGAAACGGGCCTCGACTGCTTCCACTGGGACACCAAGACGGGCCGGCCCGAATACGTCCGCGGCCTGGCCGGCGACCGGCTTTCACTGATGGGCGGCATCAGCAACCTGAAACTGCTGCAAGCAACGCCTGAAGAGATCCGAGCGGACGCCCAAGCCGCCCACGCGGCCCGGATCGACATCATCGGTCCCGAATGCGCCATCCCGCTCACGACGCCCCTGGCGAACCTGAAGGCGGTGGTGGGGGGCTAGCCCTTTTCTTCAGCAACCGCGGACGAGCCGATCGACGACCAACTGGCGGAAATCGGGAGAGAGGTTGGCAAAATAGGCGGTGAACCCGGTCACTCGCACGACCAGGTCGGGATACTGGGAAGGGTCCTTGTGAGCGGCGAGGACCTGTTGGGCGTCGACGATGTTGATATTGAACAGGGTCCCGCCCAGCTCGAAATGGGTGGTGATGAGCCGGCTTACGATGCCGACCGCCTCGTCGCACTGGGCGATGCAGGGGTCGAGTTCCAGTTGGACGGGGGCCGTGTTTCCGTAGCCCGGCTGGATGGCGGCGATGGCCTTGACCATGGCGGTGGCGGCGCTGTCGGCACGGAAGCCCGGGCGGGGATTGGCGCCGTGGGCGATCGGCTGGCCGGCCCGGCGGCCGTCGGGCGTGGCCCCGAGTTGCTTGCCGAGCCGCAGGGTGTCGGCCCAGGAGAACCAGCCGGGGATCATTCGCCGCCCGCCCGGCGTCGGTTTCTCCGTAACCAGCCACGTGAACAGCTCCGAAACCCTCAGGGCCCAGCGATCGCCGAGCGAATCGCCCTCGCCGTAGTGCGGGGCGGTGCGCATCATCAGGCGGACCCGTTCGCCCTCAACGCCGGGATAGTCGGCCTGCAGACATTCGGCCAGTTCCTGCCAGGTAATCCGTTTCTGCTCTTCGATGCGGCTTTGGATGGCCGCCAGCGAGTCGGCCACATTGGCCAGAGCGGCGCCGTCGACGCACATGTTATAAAGATCGACGCCGCCGTTGGTGACGTTCAGCCCCCGTTCGATCGGACCGTGGGTGAGCAGGTTCAACACCAGTTCCGGCTCGTTCAAGTGCTGGTGGTCGAGTTGCACGTCGATTCCCCGGGCGGTGCAGAGGACGGCCTGCCGCAGGTGCTTCTCGAACCGCTGCCAGAGCGAGTCGAGCGAGGGATTGTCGTTGTCGTCGTGCATCATCTCATCGAAAGCCGCCATGAGGACCTTGGCCACGTTGATCTTGACCGTGTCGTTCATGGTGTATTCCAGGCCGGGGAGGGCCATCCAATTGCAGCCGACGGCGATTCGCCGCCGAGCCAGCTCGGCCGAGTAGCCGTTGCGCATGAAGCCTTCGACCAGGGCCTTGTCGCCGGAGAAACGAGGCCAGGCCTTGCGATCTTCGAGCAGGTACTCGACACCCTTGCGCAACAGTCGCGGGTCGAGCCCGTCGTGGACCCGGATGGTCAGGTTGCAGGTCGATTTGAGGCGATGGGCCGCTTCGAGGATCAGGAAAGACAGGTGACTCGTCTGATCGTGCCCGTCGGCAGCCGGCCCTCCCAGTTGATAGTAGTGGGGATCGTTGAGCAGCAGGCAGGCGAGCAGGAAGATCGCGTCTTCATCGTCGATGCGGCCTTCGCTGCGATCGCGCTGGTAGTAGGGGCGGAGCAACTCGTCGAGCTGCCCGCCGGCGCCGTCGCGGTTGTAGGTTCGCGAGGCCATGTTGAACCAGGCGATCCATTGACAGGCCTCGCGGAGCGTGCGGGGAGGGCCCTCGATCAACCAGCGATTGACCTCGGCCATTTCGCGGAGATTGGCCTCCAGAACGGGATCGGCCTGGCAAGCAGCCTCGGCTTCTACGGCCTCGACCGTACGGCGAATCCAACCCTGGACGGCAAGAATCACCCGCTCTTCGGCGTCGTAGAACTCGGCCTTGTCGGGGCCGTGCTGGGCACGATACTGGCGGACCTTGGCCAGCAGGCCGCCCCAACCCAGTTCGAGACCGATCTCGTAGTCGGGAGCGAAGTGGGCGTCGTTGCCGATGCCCGAGATGATCCCGTAACGATCCTGATCGGACTTCAGTTCCGGGTAATCGAACTCGGGGGGCCAATTGCACTTCCGCATGCGGTTCAGCAGCACCATGTAACGGCCGGCCAGGGCGTCCATGGGGTCGACGTAGACGGGATGGCACTCCGTCAGGTTGCAGAAGTTGTCGGCCCAGCCCTGCAGGCCGTAGAAGGAGCCATTGGGATGATTGGGCTTCGGCTGCCAGGTGAAATCCTCGGGCGGCAGCACCATGCCGTAGTCGTCCTCGTTCATGTAGCCCTGGCGCCGGAGTTTCTCCTGCGTCTGAGCTTCCTTCCGCCGGCGCAGATGCTCCAGCCGAGAGGCGTAGTCGGTTCGGTTCTGTACGGACGGTGGCATAGGAGAAAGCCCCGGGAGTAGGCAAAGCTATGTGTTGATTAGGTTGAAGTCGACACCATTCCGGCTACCTTCACGACGAAGTTCGGGCGTTTGGCCTGTTCGGCCAGAGCGTCCAGTTCCGCGGCCGTGGGGGTGCGGAATTCGGGCCGGGGGCCGTCCAGGCCCAGAGCGTCGTACTTGCCGGTGCCGAGGGGATGATAGGGCAGGAGTTCATACTGCGCCACGTTGTCCAAGGTGGCCAGGAAGTCGGCAATGGCGTCAATTTCCTCGGGCCGAGCATTCACGCCCACGACCACCGGGGTGCGGATCACCAACATCTTATCCAGGGCGTCAAGCCGCCGGAGGTTTTCGAGCGTTTGCCGATTCGACAGGCCGGTCCAGGCTCGGTGCGCTGCGTCGTCCATGATCTTGACGTCGACCAGGAACAGATCGACCAGCGGGACGAGCGGTTCGACGACTGGCCAGGGCCAGGCGAGGTTGGTTTCGATTGCTGTGTGGATCTCTTCCTGCCGGCACTGCTCCAGGATGTCGCGAGTGAACTCGGCCTGCAGGAGCGGCTCACCACCGGAGATCGTCACGCCCCCCTCCGGCTGGTAGAAGGGGCGATCAGCGAGGACCTCGGCCACCACCGATTCGGCAGAGCGGGTTTCGCCGACCCGGACCAGGGCCTGGGCATAGCACTGGTCGACACACTGGCCGCATACGACGCACCGATTTCGGTGATAGGCGTGCCCGGCGGCAGTGAACTCGTGAGCCCCCTGGGCGCAGGCGGCCGCGCAAGCGCGGCAGCCGATGCAACGTTGGGGAAAGACCTGGATCTCGGGATCGCGGCGGTAGGTTTCGGGGTTATGGCACCAAGGGCAGTGCATCTGGCAGCCCTTCAGGAACACGGTGGTGCGGATCCCCGGCCCGTCATGAACTGAAAAGCGTTGGATGTGGGTAATCACTCCGGTCGACACTGGATCACTGCTCCAACACGCACTACCTGCGAAAACACTCGAACGCACACGCTGATTCGGCCGCTCTTGCCGGCAGCGTTATGCTCACACCTTCGGCGGCCGATCGGATGGCGGCGTCGAGGACCTCCTGCGTATCGCGGCATACGGCAGGGCGGCACAAGGGGTGGAACTCGTTGCCCGTTTCGAGGGCCCAGACGAAATGGGCGGTTCCGCTGGCCATGTGCGGCAGCGGCTCGGGCGGGGTGATTTCTACGCCCGCCGGCTGTTCGGCCGTCGTGTGCCAGAGCCGGCCGCCGCGACCGGGGCCGAGCGTCACGCAGCCGTGGGTTCCCCAGATGGTGGCCAGGTATCCGGTCAGAGGCTGGCCAACCTGTCCCCAAACGCCCTCGGCCGTCGCCATCGCCTGCGGGTACTTCATGACGACGACGGCATTGTCTTCGACGGGAAGCGGCGGATCGTAGCGTCGGCCGGCCACGGCCGTCACTTGTTCGGGACGCCC
This sequence comes from Planctomycetaceae bacterium, assembly GCA_012719125.1. GTDB lineage: Bacteria > Planctomycetota > Planctomycetia > Pirellulales > Thermoguttaceae > JAAYAY01. The sequence continues at coordinate 21,779 of JAAYAY010000353.1, forward strand.
CATCAGGGCCCGGGCCATGTTGATTCCGTAGCAGCACAGGTCGACGATCGCTCCGGCGCCGTTGCGCTTGGGGTCCATGATCCACTCGGCAAAATAGGGGGAGCACTCGGCCTCCGGTCCGCCGTGTCCGGCCCGGTGGGTGAGTTGCCAGATGGAGCCGAATTCGGGACGCGTGGCCAGATCGAGGGCCGCCTGGACCTGGGGTCGCCAGACGACGGGCCAGTTGATCATCAGTCTCACGCCGGCCGCTTCGACAGCGGCGATCATTCGCTCGGCGCCTTCGAGGGTTGCGGCCATCGGCTTCTCGACCATCACGTGGAATCCGCGTTCGGCGGCCTGAACGGCGACGTCGGGACCCGCGGCATTGTCGCAGAACACGTAGACGGCATCGAGCGACTCGCGGTCGATCATTTCCCGATGGTCCGCATAGACCGCGCACCTGTGTTGTTGGGTGACGCGATCGATCAGAGGCTCGTTCGGATCGGCAACCGCCGCGAGTTCTGCATTTGGCGAGGCGGCCAGGTGCTCGAGATTGCCCCAGACGTGATCGTGGGTCAGTCCGGCCACGCCGATTCGATAGGTTTTGGTCATGATTTCCTCACACGATAGGTCTATGCAGCGGTCTCACTGCGGGTTTCGTCGCGGAACAGGACCGCCACGAGCAGCGTGGCCAGCATGCCGGCGGCAGCGGCCGTGTACCAGAAGATAGAGTAGTTGAGCGTTCCGCCGGCGGGCGTGCACGCGGCAGACAACCAGCCGTTGAGCGGTCCGGCCACCAGGGGACCGACGCCCAGGATGACCAGCATGAAGACGGTTTGCGCCGAGTAGCGGGTGTCCGGCGGAGCGATCCGGTCGACATAGATGAAACTGGCCGCGAAGAAGAAGGCAAAGGAGAAGCCGTGGATCAACTGGGCGGCCACGATCACCGGCAGCGGCAACAAGGTCGTGCCGAAGAAGGCGTACTTGAGAAAGTAGCAGAAGGCGCCAAGCGTGATCACCGTGCGAAAGCCCAGTCGAGAAAGGCTCGGACCCAGCACGGCCAGGGCCAGGATCTCAGCAAACTGGCCAAGCGACATGGCCGGCATGATATAGGCGTCGGCCAGGCCGATCGCCGCCAGAAACTTGCTCATCTGTACGAAGTAGAAGCAGTGGATGATGCTGAGCAGCAGGGTTGCACCGACGAGGACGGCAAACGAGCGGTGCCGCACCAGGGCAAACGCCTTGGCAAAGGCGAACGTCCGGCCGGCCTCTTTCTTCGGCCGCGTTCGCGGCAGGCAGAACCAGCAGAATACGGCGTAGCCGACCGACACGACGCCGGCAACGCGTACTGAGTCAATCATCCTGGCCGGGGCGTTGGGCAACTCCTGGCCGGTGAAGAACGGCGGCAGCCAGCGGAATTCCAGCCCGGACTGGAGCCAGATCATGGGAAAGGCCCATGCCACGGCAATCCAGGCAAACGTGCCCACGGCACGGACGCGAGGGAACTGCCGCTTGGGGTCGGGCAAATGGGCCAGGGCCAGCGAATTGGTCAGCGAAAGGGTGGGCATGAACAGAACGGCATAAGCGATCGACAGCCACAGCCAGGCGGCGTAGCTCGTCTGCCAGGCCGTGATGAATTTGATCGTGCCGCCCACTGCCAGGAGCACGGCCAGGCAGCGTGAGGGGGCCGCGTAGCGGTCGGCAATCTGGCCGGCAATGAACGGCGCGGTCATCGCACCGACGGCGCCGGCCACGGCGATAATCATGCCGATCTGGAAGTCGCTGAATCCCAGCCCGCCGGCGGCCGGATCGGCCGACAGGAACCTCGCCGCAATCGGCAACCACAGGCCGTAGACGGCGTACTGCAGGAACATCATCACGTAGAATCGCGGATCTACACGCTGCCGTTGATGGGTTGTGGGGGCGTCGGCGGTCACGAGTTATGAGATCCCGTAGTGTTCGTTGATCGCCCGCTGGTAGTCTTCCAACGAGCCGTCCACCACTTCCTGCACCTCGACGCGGCGCCCGGCCAGATCTGCTTCGAGCGAGGCAAAGGCACAGGCCAGGCTGGAGAGAGCGTCGCGCCCGCTCGTCTCGGGCGGCCGGCGCTCGCGTATCGCTTGGAGCCACTCGTGCTGAGCCAGGGCGAAGGTGTCGGTCAGCCCCAAGGGGAAATCGCGGGCCTTTCGCTCGGCCGGGCACTCTCGCTCGTAGAGGTCGGCCAGGTTGGCCGTCGAGCCGTCTTCGAACGTGACCTCGTCGCCGGAGACGCGTCCGGCCGAAGTATAGTAGACGTCGCCGGTACCGGGCATGGTGCCGCCGCCGCGTCCGGCCCAACTGGCCGTCAGTTCGCCGGTCATCCCGCTGGCGGCCGCGAAGGACGCGTAGACCGTATCTTCCGCGTCGCACTCGACTCGCTGGGTCAGGCCCTGGTCGTCGTGGCCCCAACGCACGGGTTCGACGACGGCGGTTCGGGCCTGGATATCTCGAATCTCGCCGCCCAGGGCGCGGATCAGATCGAAGCGGTGGACGCCCACGTCGAGGGAGATTCCCCCGCCTTCGACGCGGCGGTGCCGCCAGGGCGTATCGGCCACCACGCTGTTCGGGGCCCAGCGCGCCCCGACGCTCCCCAGCAGCATGATCTGCAACTCTCCGATGCGGCCCGAGTCGAACAGCCACTTGAGATGCCGCGTGCGGGTCATGTAGCGCCCGCTCTGGAAGACTCCCAGAACTCGCTGGTGAGCGTCGGCCAGTTCGCACATTCTTCGGGCGGCCCGGACGGAAACGGCCATCGGCTTTTCGGTCAGCAGATCCTTATCGGCTGCCAGGGCCGCATCGGCCACCTGGTGGTGCAGGACGTGGCTGGTGAAATCGTTGACTGCCGTGATCGGCGCCTCGGCGATCATGCGGCGGAAATCGCTGTAGACCCGGACCTCGACGTCGTCCTGGAAGTCGGAAACGTACTCGTCGGCCACCGCCAAGGGGTCGCCGGCGAACTGGCTGACGGCCGCACGCTGCGGGGGACCTTCGCCGCGCCGCACGTACATGCGGGCTTCGTCTTCAGACAGGGAGCAGAGGGCCGTGATGCGAAAATCGTCGACGCCCGCCTCGCGCAGCAACCGATAGCCGCGCAGATGGGCCGCCATGATTCGCCCACAGCCCACAATGCCGATTTGGATCATTCGTTTCGCTTTCTTCAAACGAATTCAGTCACGCCGGGCGTGGCGATGGGGTAGCTGCCGTCGGGGCCGGGGAGAATCGGCGGCGTCGCGTCAAAGGTGTATTTCTCCGGCGAGAGGTCCAGCTTCGACTCCGTCATCTGCTGCCAGGTGAGCTTCTGCCCGGTGTAGCCGGCCGTGCGTCCCATGATGGCGATCAGGGTGCTCTGGCACATGTAGTCGCCGTTGTTAATGCACTTGCCGGCACGAATCGCGGCGAACATCTCGTCTTGTTCGACCTGGTGCATGGGGCGCAGGCCGTTGTTGCTTGTTCGCTTGCCGGAGTAACCCGAGAGATCGCCGGCTTGCTGGCCGTGGGACCAATTGGTTTCGCCCGTGATTTGGCCTTTCTGCAGGTCGCATCGCCCCTTGGTTCCGAACAGGACCTCGGAGTAGTCGTTGTAGCAGTTGGGTTGCTGCCGGGCCAGGGCGTACATTCGCGAGCCGTCGTCGTACTCGTAGACCACGGCGTGATGGTCGTAGATGTTCCCGTACTTGGAGTCGACGCGGACCTGGCGGCCGCTGACGGCCCAGGCCGTTGCCGGGGCCTTGTCTTTCAATGCCCATGTGCACTTGTCGATCCCGTGGATCTGCTGTTCCACGTTGTGATCGCCGCCGAGCCAGGTGAAGTAGTACCAGTTGCGCATCTGGAACTCCATCTCCGTCCACTCCGGCTGCCGCGGGCGGTGCCAGAGACTGCCCAGGTTGCGGCTCGTTTGCACCGCCATGATGTCGCCGATCGCCCCGTCGTGGATCCGCTTGATCGTTTCGCGGATCACGGTGTCGTAGCGCCAGCAGAGTCCCGACACAACGCACAGGTTCTTCTTCTTCGCCAGCTCGCAGGTGGCCAAAACGCTCCGCACGCCGGTAGCGTCGACGCCCACGGGTTTTTCGGCAAACACGTGCTTGCCTGCCTCAATGGCCGCGGCCAGGTGGAGGGCCCGGAAATGGGGGGGCGCGGCCAGCAAGACCACGTCCACGTCGCCGGCGATCAACTGTTTGTAGCAGTCAAACCCGACATAGCATCGGCTCGGCTCGACGTCGACCCGGTCCGGCTGCAATTGCTTGAGCTGCTTCAAGGCGCCCTGGATGCGATCGTCGAAGGCGTCGGCTAGCGCCACGATCCGCACGCCGGGATCGGCATTGAGGGCATTGGCGGCGGCCCCGGTGCCCCGGCCGCCGCAGCCGATCAGTCCGACCTTGAGGATATCGCTCCCGGAGGCGTGGGCGCTTCGTTGCAGAGCCAGCACGGTGCCGCTCGCAGCAGCCGCGGTGCGCAGAAAATGACGACGTGAGATGCTCATAGTGTTCTCCCAGGTTTCGGCGTGTCCAGACACTCGCCCATCGATGCAGGCCGATTTTCGCATCGGCAACCGGCGTGGGTCAATGAGCAAATGCGCAAAACATGTAAGGATTTGCGACAGCGTCGTGCGGATATTACTATAGACGAATGAAACCGCGTCGGTAACCGTTGCCAAATGGTGGTGAAGGGGAATCTCGGCGGGTGGACACGTTAGGCCGAGGCTAAATGGTTGTGCGTGATTCCCGGAGGAATCCCCGGGGGCCTTTGGCCGTCATTCCCGCGCAGGCGGGAATCCAGGCACTCGGCAAACGCCACTGGATTCCCGCCTGCGCGGGAATGACGGGGGACGACTATCTTCGGAACCATGTTTCCGGGGATCACGTAAGGCCTTTCAGAAGGCACACGCGGTGTTTGCCCCAGAACTCACAATTGCCGGAAGACCTTCGCATGGTGGAACCCAACCGTCGTAACCGATCCCGTCGTCGCCGTTCGTCCGAACGGTCTACCCCGCACGTGGCGGTGCTGGTTGATACAGCCACAGGTTGGGGACGCCGGCTGGTTCGCGGAGTCGTCAACTACAGCCAGCACGCCAACTGGTCCTTGTGGATCAAGTCGGGCGGACAGGAGACACCTTTGTGGTTGCCGCCCGGCTGGCAAGGCGACGGGATCATCGCGCGGATCGGCACGCCTGCCGCCGCACGCCGCATCCGTGCGGCCGGCGTCCCGGCGGTCAACATCTCGGCGATCGAGTTGCCGGACGTCGATTTTCCTCGCGTGGCCACCGATCTGCGAGCGGCCGGTCGCTTAGCCGCCGAACACCTTCTCGACCGCGGCTTCGTTCAGTTTGCCTATTACGGACTGGCCCATCGACCTTACGTCGACCACCACTACGAAGGTTTTGCCGAAACGGTCTCTCCCGTCTGCTGCGACTGCCCCTTCTACGGCACCACCTTCGATTCGGGCGCCGGGGCCCGGACGGCCTGGAACATCCGTCAACGGGGCCTCTCTCGCTGGCTCAAGACGCTCGACAAGCCAGTCGCTGTCGTTGCTTGGACCACCGAACTGGGCCGCGAACTGATCCATGCCTGCCGGCGGGAAGGTCTGCTCGTGCCGGAACAGGTTGCCGTGCTCGCCGCCGACAACGACGAATTGCTCTGCGAGGCCTGCACTCCGTCGCTCTCGGGTATCGAGTTGACGTCGGAGCGGATCGGCCTGGAGGCAGCGCGACTGCTCGATCGGCTGATGCGCGGCGGGCGCGTTCCCAAGCGGCCGCTGCTGCTGGAGCCCACCGGTGTGGTTGCACGCCAGTCGACCGATACGCTGGCCGTCGAGGATCCGGACCTGGCCCGGGCCATAGCCTTCATTCGCAGCCATGCCACGGAGCCGATTCAGGTTCAAGATGTGCTCCGCGAAGTCCCCGTTTCTCGCCGATGGTTGGAACGCCGTTTTCGGGAGGTGCTGGGGCGAGGCCCGGCCGCCGAAATCCGCCGCGTACGCCTGGCTCGGGTGAAGCGCCTCCTGGCAGAAACGGAAATGCCAATCCCCCAGGTTGCTCGTCTGGCCGGCTTCGGATCGCGAGAATACCTCGCCGCCGCGTTCAAGGCGGAATTCAACCTCACGCCCCGCCAGTTTCGTAATCAGACACAAGCGAGATCGGCGGCGGGGGAGGAGTGAGGAAGCTCGTGTGGCAGAGGTGCTTCCGGCCTCATCACACATGTTCTCTGGAAGAAAGGCAGTGTTCAGAAGCGAGGCCGGGCCGGGTACCTGGTTCGCCAGTGTTGACAATCGTCTTCTCGCAATATAAACTAAAACGTGATTTATTATCATCTCTGTTAGAAAAATAAGACAAACAAGCGACCCGTTGCCCTTTTGAGCGGTCTCAAGGGGCCTGTTGTGTTCTCCTTTTTTTCTCTTCCTCCTGGAGGTTGACTATGAAACGACCATGTCATGGGCGGGCATTCACGCTCGTCGAACTTCTGGTGGTGATCGCCATCATTGGAATTCTGATTGCCTTGTTGCTTCCTGCCGTTCAGGCTGCCCGCGAGGCAGCGCGGCGATCCCAGTGCACCAACAATCTCAAGCAGTTGGGCCTGGCCATGCACAATTACCACGATGTGCACAAGTGCTTCCCGTACGGGCATAAGCTTGAAGCGACCGGCCAGTACTATCGGCGCGATTGCTGGTACCATCGCATCCTGCCGTTCATCGAACAAGAGGCCTATCAGGAGCTTTACGAGAACCACCACACCGTAGACGCCTACGAGGCCGAGTATATCCACCGCATTCGGGAGTCTGTTGCCGGCATTGAAGTGCCCGGCATGTCGTGTCCTTCGGATCCGTCCAGTCCGGCCCGCGGGGGCGGAGGCTCAGATAATGGTTTTCAAGGCAACTACGCGGTGTGCGCAGGCGGTGGAACTCTGAATGTAACGACGCAGGTCAATGACATGAACATGATCATGGAGGATCCGGGTGGCATGTTCGGCCGAAACAAGGAAATCACTTTCGCCAGTTGCCTTGACGGAACGTCGAATACGCTGCTGGCCAGCGAAGGTATTATCCGTGGCAGCCGAGGCGGCTCGTGGGGTGGGCTTGGCGGCTATTGGGGCGGCGCCCCACACGGCAGCTATGCCTTCACTTCAGCCGAGCCGCCGAATACCACCGTCCCCGACCGGGTCTATTCGTGCAAGACCACGACCTGGCTCAAGGCCCCCTGCGAGAACGGCAATGCAGGCGGGCTTGCCGGCCGTTGGAACTTCGCCCGCAGCTACCACCCGGGCGGCGTCAATGCAGGCTTGGTGGACGGCTCGATCCGGTTCGTGAGCGATACCGTCGACCGGATCACCTGGCAGAACGCCGGTCGACGCCAGGACGGTAAGACGCTGGGTGAATGGTAGAACCGGAGCAGGACTTCTGCTCTATATCGCGACTTTCCTTGAAATAGGCCGCAGGATCACGGCGGACGAGATGGATCGCCGCCGTGGTCTTGCCGTTAACCAATACTGACCTTGAGGCAAACTGACATGCGCACCTTCGCCACGACTCTTCTGGTTGCACTGCTTGCTGGCATCACGTCTCTCTCTCTGACCGGCTGTAGCCCTCCGGGGATGACCCTGGACAAAGTTAGCGGGAACATTACGTTCGACGGCCAGCCCGTCGAAGAAGGACGAATTCTGTTTCGCGCGGTCGAGGGAGATCAGCGGGCGTTCAGCGGCGCGATCCAAAACGGTCGGTACGAGTTGGAGTCACTTCCTGGCAAGATGACCGTTGAGATCACCGCGTCGCGGATCATTCCGGGGAAGTTCGACGAATCCAACCCCGACGAAAAGGTGCCGATGGGCGAGATGTACATCCCGGAACGCTACAACTCCAAGACGGAACTGACGGCAGAGGTTCCCGCCGGCGGGGCCAAGGACGTCAACTTCACGCTGACCAGCGAGTGAACTGGTGGTCTCGGTAGCCGCTCGACTTGCCTTTCAAGATCGGGCGGCTACTTCGCATCCCTTCCATACACCCGCAGGTAGTCGATCTCGAAATCCTTGGGGTAGACCATGTTGGGATCGATCTGGCCGATCCAGCCGGAGTATTGGAAGAGAGCCATGAGGACGAACATCTTCTCCTGCGGCGTGGGGCCCTTGTAGGTATTGATCACCTCGCCGTCCAAATACCAGTCGATCTGTCCCTCCTGCCACTCCATCGCCCAGACGTGGAAGTCCTTGGAGGCATCGATGGGAAGCTTGGGGCGTGCGTGCCCCTCTTTGGTGAAGTGAACGTTAAGGTCCACGCTGCTCGCCTCGTCGCTGATAAGACGCCCCTGCAGCTCGATGATATCGATCTCGACCACACCATCGGATAGCCCCTTTCTCTGTCCTTCCGGCGTGTATTCCTGCTTGGTGGGGTCGTGCTGGTGCAGCCAGAAGGCACTCATAATTCCTTCGCCCCGCGGGCATTTGGCGCGGATCTCAAACCAGCCGTATTTCTGGGCGAACTTGTCCAGAATCTGGTACTCGGCCGTCGTCGCTCCGAAACGATGGTCTGAGGTCTGAATGCAACTCACGCAGGGCGTGCTCTTGTCGGGCCGGAACGGCAGCTTCTCGTCGATCCGCAGTTTCAGGATGCCGTCCTCGATGACGACGTGCGCGTTGTGATCGACCCAGCGGCTCGGGTGACCGATCCGCTTGAAGTACTCCTTCCGCCCGGATCGATACCCCCGGAACCAGTACATGTCGTTCAGTTGGGGCCGGTCGAACTCGTCATGAAAGGTGAGCTTCCATCCCGGCTTCTCCAAAGGCGGGGCCTGCGGATCGTCGGCCGGAAGAGCACTCGCTCCGAGCACCCAGCACAGGCCGCACAGCCACATCGTTGCACATTTCACGGTCAATATCCTTTTCTCATTTGTGTCGGACAGAGTGTTGCGGTCAAGTGTTGGTGAGATACGCTCCAAAGGCCTTGAGTCGTCGCTGCAGGTCGTTCAGTCTTCCAGTTGGTAGAGAACCGTGCAGGGTCCCGAAAGCGTGTCCTCGAAACGGTCGGCGTTCTCAGCCACAACGCGGCCGCTGAAGACCTCGGTGACCCGACGATATTTCCTGGGCAGCACGACCGTGCGAGGGCCCCCCTCAATGGTATGCAGGGCGATCAGCCGGTCGTTCGCATACAACGGCTCTTCTGCTTCCCAGTAAATGTGGGCGCCCGCCTCGCGAGCCAGTTTCCGCAACACGTCGGCAGGGACGTTGGACTGGGAGGAATAGACCGATCGCCAACCGTCCATCTCCCGAGAGGTGAGTTCCGCGGCCTTCCAAGGAATACCGGTCAGTGCTTCCACCTGGCCAGGATCGTACTTGCCGTCGGCAATGATCCCCGGCGAGTATCCCCAGAGCACGGTCTTGCCGCCGGTGCAGACCTTCTCGCGCAACAGCTCGCGCCGCTTCGCGTCGACCACGAACAGGTTGGGGAAGAAGATCAGCTTGTAGCGCGACAGGTCCTGGGTGGGCAGGTCGGCGAAGGAGTAAACGTCGTAAGGCGTGCCCATGCGGAAAAGCCCGTAACGCTGCTTGTAGAGCAGATCGTTGTAGAATTCGGCCCGGCCGTCGAGATAGTACATGCTCTCGGCGTCGACAAATACGGCCACCTGAGCCACCGACGGTTCACGCGGCCGGGCCAGGCGGTCCCAGATCTCGCGCATCTGGGTGATGGAGGCGAGGGTGGCGTCGCTGTCGAACCAGTGGCCGAACAGATCGAACCAATAAGTCGATATCCCGCTGATGAGGCGGAGCGAGAACTCGCGGCGGAGCCCGGCGATACAGGCCGCTTCGTCGGTGAAGCCGCCTACATGGCCGGGGATCTGTTTGCCCAGAATCACGCTGCGGGCGGTGGGCGTTCGATGGTCCATGCTCATCAGGAATCCTTTGCCGTGGTGCTGAATCGAGGCCAGTGGAACCATGAAACCGCTGGCCCCGCCGATCTGCCGATCGTGGTAGGAACCGGGCGAGATGAACCAATCCAGGTCCTTCGAGGCGAAGACCCGGTCGAAGTCGAGGTGGCCTTCGTAGAGCAGCCGACCGCGGCCGTGCTCCATGACGTAGCCGTAGCAAAGGCCGAGTGGCACGCGATGCTCGACGACCTCCTGCGTGGCGGCCGCATAGTACAAGATCGTGTCGGCGATCAGTTCATTGGAGAATCGCCAGTAGTTGACGGCCAGGGCGTCGTCGACCGGATCGCGGAACGGGCCGTGCGAAACGTGGTCGCGGACCGAGGCCGGCGGGATATCCACGGGATCGGAGTGCCCGCGATCGGTCATCCAGCGTCGCCACGCTTTGCAGCGGGTCGAGCTTTCCTCGCCCAACGAACGGTCCTGCCATTCGATCGTAGAGCCGCCGGCGAGGAAATAGGCGATGATGACGTCGCGGTGTTTCGATTCAAGATGCTTCAGCACGGCTTGCAGATACTCCCGGGTGTCGCGGCGCCAGACCTCGCTGGCCGCCACTCGCCCCAACTGGTCGAAGCTGTCGGGGTTGGCGGCGCCCCGCAGACGGCACCACCAGGTGGGCGTATTCAAGTCCAGGAAAAAGATGAACTTCGCCTTGGGATTCACGGCCAGCTTGTCGGCTACCTGCCGGTCGAGGCAGTCGAAATCGTATTCCCCCAGTCCGTTCCAGATGGGCGGATAGGCGCTGTTGTACGGCGCCCCCACCGAACTCAACACGTTCGACGGAAAGCAGACCACGACGTTGACGCCGGCCTCGGTGAACCGCCGCAGCGTCTCGGCATTCGGCGTGTAGGTGTTGAAGCCCAGCCAACGTGGCGGATCGGCAGCCTCCGCACAGAAGGCGACTGCGAGCAATCCAAGGAAGCCCAGTAACGTAACGACCCTGTTCATTGATTTCTCCCGGTTTGATTGACCGCCGCGGCGGTCGGCGTTTCAACAACAAGACAATCGCGTGCAGCCCCTCACGTCCGAACGAAGTCAGTTCCGGCGCGCGCCGCTTGTTTGCGGCCGGCTTCGCCGAAATAGCCCAACTGCGTCAGAGCCGCGCCAATGTGCGGGTAGATCCGCATCGCATTGCGGAAGTAGATCTTCTCGAGCACTTCCAGCGGCAGCGCCAACCCCTGCATTTTGCGTTCGTCCTCGATGCCGCTCGGCACTTCTTTGTCGGTTTCCAGAAACGTGAAATACCGCTGATACTGCGGAACCTTGTCGCGAATGCTCGGAAACTGCTTGTCGAGAACCGGCGAAAACCACTTGCTGGCCATGTCGGTTCCGAACAGAATCCGATCGGCGTACTGGACCATGAAATCGCGGAGGTTGTCGCGTCCCACCGCATGGAGAAACACGGGCGTGGTGGCCAGGTCGATGTTCAAGTTCGGGTACGTTTCCAGCATGTAGCGAAGGCAGTCCAACTGTTCGTCGGAGTAGCACAACCACAGCATGTGGGCATTGACAACCGTCAGTTTCGGATGCTTCTTCAGCACATTCTCCCACGCGCGCTGCTGGCGCCAGAACTCCACCGGTTCGGAGAACCATTCCGTCCGCCGGCCGAAGGTGCCACAGGGATTGCTCACGTGCGGCGAAGCTGCCACCATGCCGATCTCCTCCATCTTGCTGAAAACCGGATCGTTTTCGGCCCGATCAATCTGAATGCCGGGCTGCCAGCCCGGGTAGAGCTTGAATCCGACCACGCCTCGTTGATGCCACCCGGCGAGATCTTCCGGCGAGAAACGGAAGGGACGTCCGTGCTGGATCTCGAAGTCGCTGATGCAGAATTGAATGCGTCCCTCATAGCGCCGGTGCATCTCAGAAATATCGGGCGGCTCGGCACGCCCCAGCCCCACCCACATCGCCAGATCCAGATCGAGTTTCTGACGGAGTGCGGTACGCAATTCCATCACTTCGTCCAAGACAGTCCACGTGTTGCCGATGTGCGTGTGAACGTCGATACGGGGCATCGTTGCCAACGTGAAGGCGCCTTCTTGCGCTGCGGTACCGTCCGCCAAGAGGGGCGGCTTCTGCACGGTGCCGATGGCAGCAATCGCGACGGAGCCCGCTGCGGCCGTGTGGATGAATCTGCGTCGAGTCAGTTGCGGTTTCATGGGTCGAACTCCTGAATGGAGGGCTAGGGTTCTTTCGCGGTGATCGAGTGCTTCTCGGTTTCTCCGCTTCAGTTCGGAATCCTCACTACGGCATAGTCGGCAAATCCTGGAAGATCCAATACGTACACCTTCTCTGCCTCCTTGGCCGCGATCGGAGCAGGGGCACGTCCCTCCATGGGAGCGGCAAACGTGCAGTCGGCCGACTGGAATTCTCTCTTGGCAAGCTCGATCCGGGTTCCCGGCCCCACCGGGTCCCGAGCGTAGTTCACCAGATGAACATACACCGCTGTGCCGTCTTGCCTGACCTCGGCGAGAACCGAGGGCGGTGCCTGAATCCGGACGCGCGGTGACCAGACGGCGTCAAGATCCGCCATCAAGCGCCGACCGCTCTCCTTCGTGGCAGCCACCTTGATCGTCCACCCGCTCCCGCGGATGGTCGCCTTGTCGGCCTGGTCTCGCCGAATCGTGTTCTCGCAGCCTTTCAACGCCTTGACAAGCGGATTCTCTCGCCGCTGGCGGTAGAGTTCGTCGTACTGGCCCGACTGGCCGGTAACGATTAGACGTCCGCCTTTTTTTGCGAACTCCGCAAGGGCGTCCAATTGCGAATCAGAAAGGCAGCGTTGGTCGCAAACCAGAAGAACCTCGATGCCGTCGGGGATCACCAAGGAGATATCTGCCGAACAGGGAAGAAGGCCGCAAGGCACGTGATTCTGCAGCAGGATTTCCTCGGCGCTGAGCACGGCGCGGTGAGATTGCTCGGAGAACATGATCGACTCTCGCGAGTAGAGAAGCCGTACCGGTTCATAGCTCGGCGCAGCCAGCCCCTCGCGGCCGGCGTCCACGGTTTTGTTGAACTGCTTGAGCATCGCCCGGTGGACGGCCAGGCGTCGAGGTGAGACCATCTCGCGATCGGCCTTGAGGACCGTACGGTCGGTGGGAATGCCGCCGAATACGGCGTCTTCAACCAATGCGAGGGCCTCTCCCTTGGTCTGATCTTCGGGAGCGCCGCCGGCGTCGCTGTCGCACAGGGCCAGGATCGGCGTCCCGACGGCGCCGGCGAGCTTTATCTCCCGAACTCGGTTGACCACGCAGCCGTCGACCACGCCCGGGGCGTTGCCCGACTGCGACACGAAGATGTCGAAGTAGTCGGCCAGGTCGGTGGGAATCAGGCCGGTGGAGTCGGCCATATTGGCACGGCGGATGTTGGCGACGTTTCCGCTGACGATGGCCGCCGGCTTGCAGGCCTTGGCGTGCAGGTAGAGCCGGCGGTACAGGGCCGTCATTCGCTCCGTGCGAAAGCGGATCCACTCCTGGCAGACGGGATCCTGGATCTCGCCGTATCCGCTGTGGACCGGCGGCAGCACATGGGCGACGGTGGGAATACCGAACCGTGTCTCCGAATCCGGCACCTTGGCCAGGTGCTCGCGGAACAGGGCGGTGCAGCGGTCGCAATAGCAGGGCGACACGCCGCAGTTGTCAAACATGATGCCGTCGAATCCGCCTTCTTCCAGGGCGATCTTGATGACTTTCTTCAAATAGGGTTCGAAACCAGGGGCGTTGATACACGGACTCCAACGATAGTAGGCGCTGCCCCAAGTGAGCTTGTGGCCGTATCGGTCGACGCCCGCCCAGTCGGCCAGGTCGGGGATTTCGTCCGACATGATCTCGTAGTACAGCGTGCAAAACTGGACGTAGGCCAGGGCACGGACGTTGTGCTTGTGGCAGTTTTCCACAAACCGCTTCACGTTGGGAAAATCCTGCGATTCGTACTTCCAGCCCATCCCCTTGTAGAACCGGCAGTGGAGCATGTTCAGCCCGAGGTCCTCCATGAGCCGGGGGCAATCTTCGCTGTCGAACCAGTGATGCCAGTCTTCCAGCCAGAGGGCGCCCCCTTCGATACCGCCCGTGCTCTGGCGGCCGATGCGGCGATACATGGAGATCGGCTCGTGATTGCCGAAGGTCCAGCGGCAATCGAGGCGATCGAAATCGATCTTCGCCGGAACAGCCGGCTCGGCGGCCGGCAGGGAGGTTACCGCTGCAACGACCAATGCAAACCACACAAGAAGTCTCATGGCAATCTCTCTCCGTGCAAATGACCCGATCTCATTCAACCGTTTCAGGACGAAGCGTATCCGTGCAACCCAAGGGCAAGTTGTTGATGAGAACCGAGCCTTTCTTCAGTAGGGGTACGATGTCGGCTCTGGCAAACGATTCTCTGAACTCATCATAGGCAATATCCACGCCGACGACTGTGGCAATCACGGGCCGGCAGCCGTCGCCCACGTCAACGACGATGCCTTTCGGGAAGAGCTTGCTGGCTTCGTGTGAGTGACACGCCTCCTGATATCGGTTGGGCGTGGTAATGGTGATCTCGACTTTCGCCGGATCGATGGAAACGATCGCGGCGTGCGGCGCCTCCCAGACACCCCGCAGGCAGTCGAGGAATTGGGCCATGGGGCGTCCGTCGGCCGTTTCAAACAGGTACAGGGCAACGTTTCGATCCATGGGAATGCATTCGCGAAAGGTCGCTTCGAACGGGAAGCCGGCCTCCGGCGACAGTTCGGGGCGCACGTCCACAGGCTTTGCCGCGCCCAGGTACTTGGTGAAGAAGTTGGCGTACTTCGTCAGGCATCCCGTCCACTGCTGACCGCAGGCGATCACGTGAACGCTGGCCGGATCGTAGCTGAACCCTCGATCGCGCATCTCCTTCTTGAATCCCTCGGTCCATCGGCGCGCGTTGTTGGAGGTCCAGATTTCATAGGGCACCCACTGGCTGTAGTTGCCGCGTGTCGACAGGGTCCTTTCCAGGTCGTTGACGATGCGCATTTGCGTATCCACGCTGTTGTCGGAAGGGTCAATGAAGCATCGCTGGCCGAAGTACTTCCGGGCCATAGCCCGGAGAAGCTCCATCTCCTCCGGTGAATTGGAGAGCACGCAGATCACGTTTTCTTCCTTGGGGCCCTCGGCTGCAAGGAACTTCTGCCATTTGGCCATGTACTCTTCGCGGATGGACGCACGCCGTGGCATGGGATGAACAAAGAGGTAGATCGTCGAAATCTGCTTCTCAACCCCGTGCTTCTCGGTCGCGGGGCTCGCGGTGATCCTCTCTTCTTCCGACGGCGTGCCAGCGATGCCACTCACGAAGGGCACGAGCATCAGGATGCAAGGTATGGTGAGAGCACGGAGACTTTTCATGGGGACACCCAATTCAATTCTGATTCTCAGCCATCTGGGCAAACGCAGACGACACACGTTGCACCCGCCAATGTAGGCACCGCACCGGCCATGTCAAGCAAATGGGAACGGCATGTCTGTGCTTTCGGCGTCGAATGCTCAAGTTCCGGCTATACGCTGCCTCAGATGTGAAGAATTTCGCATAGATTCTGAAGTTTTTCGCAAAGAGTGCCAACCGGCGCGACAACACGGTTCAGACCGGGCAGCGGCTCCTATAGGCTGGCACCGCGGACACGTCGGTGTTTTGACAGGCCCCGTCCGCCTGCGTTACCATTTCAGACAAAGGAGAACTCCTATGGGACCTCGGCTCATCATTCCGGCACTGTCTGCGGTGTGCTGTTTCCTTCCCGGTTTCTCATCAGCCGAGGAGCCGGCGCCGCTGTTTCCCTTCGTGATCTCCTACGACGGGCCCGACAACGCCACGAGCATGGCCCACCTGCTCGATGCTCCGGCTGGAAAACATGGGTTCATTCGAGCGGAGAACGGCCGGTTCGTCGACGACGCCGGTCCGGTGCGACTGCACGCGACCAACCTGACGGGACCGGCCAACTGCCCCTCGCACGAAGACGCCGACCAACTTGCCGCCCGGCTGGCCCGCTTCGGTATCAACTGCGTCCGCCTCCACTACATGGACGCCCCCTACGGAAACTTCCGCGAAGAGAAGTTGGTGGGCATTGTCGCCGACGCCCCAGCAACCCAGCGAAATCTCGAGCCCGGCCAGTTGGATCGGCTCGACTACATGATCGCCGCCTTCAAGAAACGGGGCATCTACGTCAACATCAACCTGCACGTGGCTCGCATGTGGGACGAACGGGACGGATTCACCGGCACCGACCAGCGCCCCTGGGCCGACAAGGGGCTCGACAACTTCGAACCGCGGATGATCGAACTCCAGAAGGAGTATGCACGGAAGCTGTTGACGCACGTCAATCCGCACACGGGCCTGGCCTACACCTCCGACCCGTGCGTGGCCATGGTGGAACTGAACAACGAGAACGCGCTGATCCGCAACTACTTCTCCGGAGCGATCGACCGGCTCCCGGAACCTTACGCGGGTGAGTTCCGCCGGCAGTGGAACGCGTGGCTTGCGGGCAAATACGACTCGACGAAGGCCCTGCAAGCAGCCTGGAATTGGGTCGCCACGCCGCTTTCGGACGAACAGATTCCTGAAGGGAAGTTCGATTCGCCCGTTTCTGCCGACGGCCGGAAGTGGATTCTCTCGCTCGGTTCGGCAGAGGCCACATGCGGGACCGACGGGGGCGTCTTCAAGATCGACGTGACCCGCGAAGGACACGAGTACTTCCCCAAACTGTTCCGTGCGTTGTCCGTGAAGAAGGACCGACCTTACACGCTCTCGTTCCGCGTCCGCCAGGTGAAGGGGAGCGGCAGCGCCACGCTCGGAATGGCCGTGGCCGACGCAGTGAAGGGCTGGCGTTCTCTGGGCGTCCATCAGATGTTGACTGTGGGCAGCCAGTGGAAGAAGTTCTCCTATTCCTTCACAGCCGCGGACGATTCGGACTCGGCACAGTTCCAATTAACCCGCTTCAAGGTCGGCAGCTACGAGCTTGACGATCTCTCTTTCCAAAGCGGTGCCGAGAGTGAATTCAACGCGGAAGCGAGCCTCGAAGCCTGCTCCGTCCCCGTCGTGAGGACCGCCGGCTACGCACCCCGCGAGGCGGTACGTGATTTCTACCAATTCCTCGTCGATACGGAACGCAACTATTGGGTCGGTATGTCGGACTACCTCAAGAACAACCTGAAAGTCAAGTCGGTCATCTCGGGCACGCAACTGGGATACAGCCCCCCCTTCGTTCAGGCGGAACTCGACTACGTTGACAGTCACTCCTACTGGTGCCATCCGAGCCCGGTGAATCCCGACTGGCGGATTCGCAACGAATCGATGGTCAATTCGATGGCCTGCATCCGCGGCCTGGCCGCCCAGCGGGTCGACGGCAAGCCCTACACCGTCAGCGAATACAACCACCCCTTCCCGAACCAGTACGGGGCCGAAGGCCAACCGATGCTCCGCGCCTACGGGCGGCTGCAAGGCTGGGACGGCGTGTTCGAGTATACCTACAATCACCGGCCCAACTTCCAGCCCCAGCGGCACACCTACTTCTTCAGCATGATCAACCGGACGGACGTGTTGGCCCATTTCCCGGCCTGTGCGGCCGTCTTCCTGCGCGGCGACGTTCAGGAGGCGAAACGCTCCGTCGTCGCGGCCGTCGACTACCCGGCCTACTTCGATCGGCTGACCGCCTCCAGAGCGGTCGGTGCGAGCATCGACTCGGCCGGCTTCGATTCGCGTCTTACCCTGATTCACAAGGCGGCTGTTGATCTCACCGGAAAGCACGGCACCGATCCGGCGACCGTCGACGGCATCTCCGCCGACCAGAAGGTCTTCGTCAGCGACACGGGCGAACTGACGTGGAACGTGGAGCAACCCGGCGCCGGCTATTTCACCGTCAACACCGCCAATACGAAGCTGTTCACCGGGTTTCCGCAAGGGCGGACCATCGAACTGGGCGACGTCACGCTCGCGATCGGCAGGACGCGGCTCGATTGGGCCACCGTTTCGCTCGTTTCGCGCCATGCCACCGGGTTCGGCGAGTCGAACCGGCCCGCCAACATCCTCCTGGCCGCCACCGGTCTTTCGGAAAACCAGGGAATGAAGATCGACCAAGTCACGGCGACAACGATCACCCTCGAAGACGACTGGGGCGACGGGCCGGTCAGCGCCGAAGGCATACCGGCCACGATCACCCTGCCGGTCGCCCCCGACCGGCTCCGCTGCTTCGCCCTCGACCCCGGCGGCAACCGCAAGAGTCAACTCCCCGTCGAAAAGAACGGCACCGGCGGGTCAACGATTGTGATCAAGCCCGACTGCAAAACCGTCTGGTACGAACTCGATATCGAGTAGCAGCTGCTTATACGACCTGCACCGGAGTAGCCTTGCATGACTCGTGGAAATGTGGTTCCGGTGGAGATAGCCGCGCCGTGCGTCATTCCCGCGAAGGCGGGAATCCAGGGCTGTGGCGGACGCCCCGACGCTCGTCGACAACGTCATTCCCGCGAAGGCGGGAATCCAGGCACTCGGCAAACGGTCTGGATTCCCGCCTTCGCGGGAATGACCGTTGGGAGGGCGGGAATGACGGCCGAGTTTACGGAAGTGAATTGCTGAATCCATGCAAGGCTGTTTGGTGTTCGATCCTTCAAAGGACATTCAAGGGAATTCGTGATGCTACGATACTGGCCGATTTGTCTCGCATCCGCCTGCCTCATGGTAGCAAGTCCAGCCTTGGCCGCGGACGTGACTCCTACGTCCCCCGTCACGGCCTTCAAGATCGCGCCGACCTCGCTCGTTTCCCGCGATCAGCAGCAGCGGATCGACCTGTCCATGGAATGTGCAAAGCCGATCGAGGCCTGCACGCTCCGCATCTGGTCGGGCGAGCGCCCACTGGCCGAGAAGCCGCTCGGCCCGCTCGCCCAAGGCGCCAACGACATTTCGGTCCTACTCGATGAGCCGAAGGAACTGGTCGAGACTCGTTGGGAATTGGCGAACGGCGTCACGACGCTGGCCGAAACGACCCTCACCTGGACGCCGCCCCGCCACTGGACGCTCTACGTGCTCAAGTCGTCCCACGTCGATATCGGACTCCACGATTCGCAGTACAAACAGCGGTTCTTGACAGACGCGTGCCTCGACGAAGCCCGAAACCTGGCGGAGCAGACGGCCGACTGGCCGGACGCTTCCCGTTTCCGCTACGTCGTGGAAGGCCTCTGGTGGTGGTTCAACTATCCCCAGGACCGCTCGGAACGGCTTGCCGACGAACTGGTAAGCCGGTACGTCAAGCCGGGCCTCTTCGGCATCGGCGCCTCCCATTCGGGAAACCACACCCAGGTCTTCAGCGTCGAGGAACTGTGCCGCAGCACCTACTACGCCCGCAGCCTGCGCAACCGCTGGAACGTTCCCGCCGAAACCATGCTCATGGTCGACAACAACGGCATTAGTTGGCCGCTGGTCACGGTCTTTGCCGACGCGGGGATCAAGAACCTGGTCTTTCTGCCCAATGCCTGGAATCCGGGCGTGCAGAGCAAATACGTGGGCTGGGGCCGCGACGGCTCACGCGACCACATGGGGGCAATCGAAGAAGCCGGAGGAAGTCGCATTGACGTAGGGTGGCTTTCGCCCTTGCCGCACGTCTTCTATTGGCGCGGTCCGGACAAGGCGAGCAAGATCCTGGTGTGGACCAATCCCACCTACACCAGTGCGGGGCACGACTTCGGTCTCCAGGCGGAACCCGATGAGGTTGCCGAATCGAAGATGGCCCGGCAACTGGCCAAGCTCGAAGCCCGCTATCCCTACGACCTCTGGCTCGTTTCGTTCTATTCCGACAACGAGAAGCCGAGTCTCGGAATTCCTTCGTTCACGAAGGAGTGGAACACACGGTGGCGATGGCCTGAACTCAGGACGCTCGGCGACCTCTCCGAACCGTTTCGGGAGATCGAGAAACGCTTCGCCGACCGCATCCCGACGCTTAGCGGGATGGTGACCGGCGGCTGGGCACAACATCCTGCGTCGACCCCCACGCTCCTGGCCAGAAAACTCGCTGCCGATCGGTTGTTGCCGGTCGCCGAAAAACTGGCCACCCTGGCTCGTCTGGTCGATCCCGGTTACATCTACCCGTCGACCCCCTTCCGCCGGGCCTGGGATGCGTTGGTGTGCAACGACGAGCATGGCTACGGCACCAGCTATTACAGAGGGCGCCCGGTCTACGACACCTGGATGCAGAAACGCGATTGGATCGAGCGGGCCCTGGCCGTGGGCCAGGATGAAAGCACCAGGGCCCTGAAGGCGCTTGCTGCTTCCACGCCCGCCGACTCACCGTCGGTGTTCGTCTTCAACCCGACGCTCCAGCCCCGGTCCGAGGTGGTCGAGGTCGAACTGCCGCAGTCGTGTGCCGGTCGGCTCGCGGTCCGGTGTCCTGACGGAACGCCTGTCCCGGCGACGGCGTCGGAAGGCAAGCTGCGTTTCCTGACGTCGAAGATCCCGCCTATGGGGTACGTTGTGTTTCCGCTGCTCAAAGGTGACGCCAAAGCAGGCACGAAACGTTCGTGCCATGAGCCGCCCTCAATCGAGAACACATTCTACCGCGTGACGTTCAAGCCGGACGGCTCCATCGGCGCGATCTTCGACAAGACCCTCGGGCGGGAACTGGTCGACTCCTCGGCCTCTTACGGATGCAACCAGTTCGCGTACACCCGCGACGGCCACAAGAACTTCTCTTCGCCTTCCGGGGCACAATTTGAGATCGAGACCTCGCCGTTGGCACAGTCGGTGATCGCCCGCCTGGACGATCCAGTCAGCGGCGCCGCAATCCAGCAGCGTGTGACCCTGCCCGCCCACGAGAAACGAATTGACATCGATAATCGGCTCGATCACGTGCGCGATCTAGCCGGCAAGGATCGGTGGCACCGGTTCGGGTACTACGCGTTC
The DNA here is from genome assembly GCA_012719125.1 of Planctomycetaceae bacterium. GTDB lineage: Bacteria > Planctomycetota > Planctomycetia > Pirellulales > Thermoguttaceae > JAAYAY01. The sequence goes on from JAAYAY010000353.1 coordinate 42,594, forward strand.
CCCTTCGACGTGCCGAATGCCAGATTTCGTGTGGGTCTGAACGGCTGCTCGGCCGATCCGTACAAGGATCAGACCGGGCACGGCACAGACGCCTATCATGCGGCAAGAGACTGGTCACACGTGGGAAATGAGCAGTTCGGAATCACGCTGGTCCAAGTCGACAGCCAATTGGTCGAGTGCGGCTGGATTCACCCGAAGAAGAACACCTTCGGCGATCAGCCGAACTCGTCGCACCTCTACAGCTACATCTTCAACGACTGGCTCTACGCCCACGCCTATGTGACCGGCCCGTCCCACATCAATCTGCGGGATCGCTATGCGATCACCACGCACCAGGGTCCATTTCAGGCGGCTCACGCAGCGCGGTTCGCCGAGCGCGCCGTAACCCCGGTTCTGGCAACCGTGATTCCCGAACCCCGAAAAGCAGACCTGCCTCCGGCATCGCACAGTTTCCTGTCGGTCGACGCTCCAGACGTGAGCCTGTTGGCCCTGAAACTGAGCGAAGCACCCGGTCGTGGTGTCATCGCCCGGTTGCATGAAACGGACGGCCTGGCGACGAAGGCCGTCAATGTCCGGATTGGCTGGGGAGAGAAAACCCGGTTGACGAGTTGCTCGGTCACGGAGCAGGACCGCCGCACTGTTGACCGGTCCGCGTTGGAACTCGCCCCCTTCGGCTTCGCCACACTCCGGATTGAGGAGCCGAGTGACACGCCGCCCGCCCCGGAGCTTTCGGTGGGCAAGTGTTCCGACAAGAGCGTGACGTTGCAGTGGACGTCGGCTGCCGGTGCGTGCCAGTACTATGTGTATCGCGGTGAGAACCCCGACTTCCGGCCCGATGAATTCCATCTGATCGCCACAACGCGCGAGCCGCAGTTCACTGACGACTGGCTCAAGTGCGGTACGGCCTACGATTACCGCGTGGCCGCCGCCAGCGCGAACACCTGCCAGGGCCCGCTGTCGAATCCCGTGACAGCCACAACGTCAGCCCAAGGTGACTCGCCGCCGGCCAAGGTCGGATCGGTCTATACGGGCCTGATTTCCGACCCCCGGGCGTGGCGGGGCGACGAACCGGATACGCTCTATCTGCAATGGGGCCAGAACCAGGAACCCGACCTGTCCCACTACGAACTCTATCGGGGCGACCGGCCCGATTTTCCATTGAACGACGCTGGCTTTCTGGCCAGAGTGGAGCCCGGGCCCTACGTGGTCGTTCCCTACGAAGACAAGGGTCTCAAGCCCCATGCGACGTACTACTACCGGGTCCGGGCCATCGATCGCGACGGGCATAAGGGGGAGCCCAGCGAGCTGTGCGTTGGTACGACCCGCGAGATGAAAGATGAGTGACAACCGTTTTTTGGTTCATCCGGGCGAAGCCTATGTTGCCCTGAAAGACGCGCGCCTCCGCTTCCTTCGCATCGACCGCGCAAGAGAGTTGGCTCTCCCCTTCACCATACGATTCGAGCGGATGAACCCGCTTCCTCAAAACCATCTACCAGGGAGCCCCAACCCATGTCGAAAACCCTGACGGCCCTGTGCCTTTGCCTTCACGCAGTCGCGGCCCTCGCGGCTGAGCCCGGTCCTGTTTCTCTCAAGTCCTCCCGCACGACGATCGAGTTCGATCGCGCCCGAGCCGGAGCCGTTGTCTCTCTGACCGACAACAGCACCCACACCGAATTCATTAACAAGGACGCAGCCCAGGACCTTTTTGCCATCGCCTGGACCCGCCCGGGGGACACTTCCGGCAAGCAGGAACGCCTGACCGGCCATGATGCCAAAAATGTCCACTGGGAGGTCACCGAACGCAGCGTAACGGCCGTTTTCGAACGGCTTGGCGGCCACGATCTGACCGTAACCTGTCTGGTGTCGGCCGATCCTGCACGGGACGACGTCCGCTGGCAGCTTCACGCGAGCGGTGAAGCTCCCCTGGTTCTGGAAAGGATCGACTTTCCCATTCTCGATCTGCGGGCGCCGCTCGAAGCCGACGGCGCAAGCGATACAGTTGTCACCGGGCTGACCAAGGGAGGAGTATTCCACCAACCGGCGAAATGGAAGACTGGCCAAGGCCTGTCGTTTCCCCAGCCGGGATCGCTGGCCGCCCAGTTCGGCTGCTACTATTCCGCCCGGGCGGGGCTGGTGTCGCACACCTGCGACTCGCGCGGCTTCCCCAAGACGCTCGACCTCCACCGCACGGCCGACGGACTCCGTTGGATGTGGCAGCGACGTTGCTACCATCCGATGAAGCAGCCCTTCGAACTCGGCTACGAAATCAGCACCGCCACTTTCACCTCCCAGACTCCCGGTGAGCCGGCCGACTGGCGCGACGGGGCGGATCTCTACAAACAGTGGGCTCTCCAGCAGCCGTGGTGTGCCGTGCCCTTCGCCCAACGCACCGACGTGCCCGACTGGATGAAATCGGGCCCCGCCATGATTCGTTTCAGCCGCGACTGGCTGGGCCGTCCCGAGCGTGTGGAGGGCTGGCTGGACGACTACTGGAAGAAACACTTCCCGAAGACTCCCCTCATTGTCGCCCTCTGGGGTTGGGAGCGGGTCGGCAGTTGGGTCTCGCCCAAGTACTTCCCGCCCTATCCGTCCGAAGAGGGCTTCAAACGCGTTGTGGCGGCGGCACGCAAGGCCGACGGCCACGCCTTCCCCTGGCCCTCGGGCTACTACTGGAACGTCGAGTATCAACAGAACCCCGACGGCACCTTCCAGTGGAACGACTGGGACGACTTCAACGCCACCGGCTTGCCGCACGCCCTGATCGAGCGCGACGGAACGCCGCTGGTGCGAAAGCTGCCCTGGCTCGAGGGCGGTCGCAATGCCGTGCTCTGCCGCGGCGACGCCTGGACCCGCCAATGGTTCAACCGCAACGCCGTCACCCTCATGCAACTGGGGTGCGACATGGTCCAGGTCGATCAGGTCGTCGGCGGGCTCGCTCCGGGGGGCGGCGAGTGTTACAGCACGCAGCACTGCCATCCGCCGGGGCTCGGTGTCTGGGACGCCGAAGCCTTTGCCGACCAGTTGCGTTCCCTGGCCGCCGAGTGCCGCGGCGTACAGCCCGACGCAGTCCTGTCCATCGAGGAACCGCAGGAACTGTTCAACCACCTGATCGGCGTTCAGGACTATCGCGACGGGCAATCGCAACGCTGGCCGTCATTGCCCGAGACAACACACGCCTCGGTTTTCGGGTACCTGTATCACGAGTATCTGCCCGTCTTTCAGAGCAATCCGGTCTCTGGCGATCTGAAGATGCTGGCCTATTGTGCCGTCACCGGCCAGATTCCCCACTGGGTCCCTCATTGGCCGGTCAGTCCGTCGCCGGCCCTGGTTGGCGGCGATTTCGAGGAGTGGAGCGAGGAGGAGCCCGCCGGTTGGCAACGGGTGAGCGGATGGCAGGGAACCAATTACGTCGGCCTGCCCTATCGCGACGATTCCGTCAAGTCGCACGGCACGGCGAGCATGCGTCTGGAGAATCGCCTCGAATCGGACATCGTTCAGGTTTCGCAGAACGTCTCCGTCGGTCCCGGTCATCTGGAGCCCGGCCATACCTACCGGCTCCGCGCCCGCATGAAGGTCGAAAGTCTTGCCAAGCCGAACGCCGTCAACCTGGCCGCCCTGACGTCGAAACTCGGTTCCAAGGGTTCGTGGCGAATTCCGCTGCCCGGTCCCGGCGACTGGAGCGAGGGGAGCGTCGAGTTCACCATGCCGGACGAGGCCACCTTCCTGCGGATCATGATTCACGTGAGCGGCACCTGCCGGCTCTGGATCGACGACGTTGTCCTGGAGGAACGTGTCGACGACCGCTGGGAGCCGCTCATTCAGCCCGGCTCGCCGCCCGAGCACGAATTCGTCGAGCAATGGGTGCGTCTGTTCCACGGCGAGGGCCGGCCCTACCTGCTGCTCGGCACCATGATTCATCCGCCGAGACTGCTCGCCCCGCTTCCACCCGCCGGCGAACGCCCGCCGATGGACCCCGTCATGACCGGCGCCTTCCGTGCACCCGACGGTTCCGAGGCCGCCGTCGTGGCCAACGCAACCGCCGAGCCGCAGGAGGTTCAACTCCAATGGCAAGGTCGGGTCCACAACCTGCAGATGGCCCCGTCGTCTCTGCGGCTTGTTCGGTGAGCCTCGGAAGAACGCGGCTAAGGGACGACGAATCAACAAGCGTCGTTGTTCGCTCCGCGAACAAGCGTCTTTTCGCAGAGCGAAAAGCGACTATGCGCGATACCCATTACCTGCCTGGTCCCAAGTCGCAGTGTCAGTCTTGGAGGGGACTGACCTGCCAGAGACACTATGTATTGGGTGGCACGCTCAGAGCGTAGCGATGGGCGTGGATGGTCAGGTCACCACGCCCATCGCTGCGCTCTGAGCGTGCCACCCATGAAGGATACGGGCTACAACTCGCGGACGATCTCGGGCTCCTTTCCTCCGAAGGCGACGCGGTATCCGGTGGGCAGGAGCCAGTAGGGGAGGAAGCGGCGGTCGCGGATGCTGATCTCGTAGAGGCTCTTGATGCTGAGGTTCTGGCGGTCGTCGACGTCCAGGGGGTCGTCGGCGACGCCGACGTACCAACCGGCCTCAGCCTCGTCAGCCGGGCCGATGCGGATCATGAACGCCTTGGGGGAACCGGCGGCGTAAGACTTGGAGCAGATCGCGCACTGGCGAAGGTTGCAGAACTCCGGTTCGGCCTGTTCCTGGCGGAGCACCGCGATCTGGGCCGCGTGGATCTGTTCCACCATCTCGAAATCCTTGGTGTAGGACGCGAAGTCCTCGAAATCGAGGGTCTCGAGATCGAGTTGGCCGTCGGTTTCGGTCAGGCGGAACATGAACCAACTGAAATGGGCCGTTTCTCCCGGCTTGGCTCCCAGCGATCTCAGGTGTTCCAAGGCTTCTTCTCGGATCATGGTTTGCTCTTTCGTTCTTCGCCTCGGCGGCATTTCTGTACCAAGGTGACTTGTCAATCATAGTAGTCGTTCGGGCGAAGTTCCTGGTAGACGCCGGCGCGACGCAGATGCTGCCGTAGATCCAGGCACAGGTGGCAACGGCTGATGTAGCCCGCTGGATCGGGATCGAAGTCGGGGGCCAGCGTCTTCCAGAGGGCATGGGGACCGCCCTTCCAGAGACTGAAGTAGACCGGAGCTGACTGTTCGGTGATCTCCGGGTGAAGGTTTTCGATGGTGGCTGCCGCGATGCCCGGGCAGTGGCCCGTGAACAGGTTGCCGTAGGAATCGATGTGGAAGTGGGTGGTGCTCTCCAAAGTCGAGCGACACGGCTGGCCCGCAAATTCTCCGGCCGGACGCCGAGCCACGCCCTCGGTCAGTTTCTCGGTGGTTCGCCCGCCGGGAGTCAGGTAGTCGTGGATTCGCCAGACGTCTCCTCGTTTCGGATCGAGACCGAGAAGCTCGCAGGATCGGTGGAGAGGATGGGTCTTGCTTGCATCCAGGTCTTCCATCATCCGCAGAACCACGGGGGTCCAGACGATCACGCCATAGGGGCCAAAAACTTCCTGGGCTGCCAGGATCCCCGCTTTGGTTCTCTCCAGCGGGGTGAATTCGTTGTGGAACAGCGACGCACTAATGAGCACGGCGGTCAGCCCGGCCTGGCGCAGACGCTCGAATCCCTGGCAGGCGGTGTCGAAGTCGTCGCACCAGCCGACGTTGGTTTCCAGATAGTCGACGTCGACCCCGTGCCGGCCGGCCGATCGGACGGCGTATTCGAGCCGGTCCCAGTGGAGCGTCGCCTCGCCGCCGGCCAGGTGGACTCCGTGCAGCGCCCCCTCCCCGGCCAACGCGGCGAACGTCCGATCGATCATCTCCTCCGGCATGAAATAGTCGGGCCGGGTGGGCGAGCAGCGATAGGCGCAGTGCTTGCACGCGTTCGTGCAGCGATACGTCAACATCACGCCGCCGGAGATCAGGGGTGGAACGGTTGGCATGGGGAGCTTTGAGCAGTGAGCTATGAGCTAGTGCTCTGTTACTTCTTGATTTTCGGGTAGACAGACTTCAATTTCTTGCGGGCGTCATCGATTTTCATTTGCCAATCGACGCCGCGTTGGGTTTGGTTGACATCCTCGTGCCAGGCAGTGGTTTCCTGGCGAAGTTGCTCGGCGTTGCCAATGCGTCGCCCCGCGACGCATTGGCGGGTCATGCTGCTTAGTTCGTTTTCGGCGATATTCAGCCAGCTTCCATGCTTGGGCGTGTAGTGGAACTCGATGCGGCGGACCAAGGAGCGGGCACGTGCTGGTTCAAAGACTTCGTAGAATGCTCCCAGAGTATGCGTGTTGAGATTGTCACAAACCACCAGCACCTTCTCGCAATCTGCGTAGCGACCTTCCAGCAGATTCGCCATTTCGATCGCCCAATCCATCTTGGTTTTCCTGTCGCGCACCGCGACGTGTCGCCAGCCGGCCAGCGGTTCGGCAAACATGAAAATGTTCGCCACGCCCGCCCGTTTGTACTCGTAGTCGACTCGCCGGGAGTGCTCCTTGGTGGCCTCGATGGGCGTTTTCACCTCTTCGACTAACTGCACCGGCTGCTCGTCCATGCACACCACCGGAATGTTGGCGTCGTAGGGCCGGGAATAGACGTCCAAAACGTCTTCCATGTGCGCTACAAACTCGGCGTCGGCTTCCGGGGGGATGACCCAGTACTGGATGGCTCGCTTGGTGCTCATCCCGTTTTTTTTAACGTTCGGCGGACGGTTTGATAACTCACCGCCTCCACAATCTCCAGCTCCACCACCTTGCGGGCCAGTAAACGCAGGGTCCACTTGCCGTAGCCCGCGGGAGGTTGGCCCAGACGCATAGCAATAATCTTGGCCTCCTGCTCACCATCGAGCAGTTTCTCTGTGGGTGGCTTCTCCCGCTTCTGGCCGTTTAGCGCAATCTCAAACCCGTGCTCCACAAATCGTTGACGTACGTTCTCCACGGTTTTCGTCCGGCAGTCAAACGCCTCGGCAATTTTGGCGTCGGTCCACCCCGGACCGCCGGCATCCGCCTTCAGCAGAATGTTGGCTCGCTTCACCTTCTGGCTCGAGCCCTTGAGCCTGCGGACGACTTGCTCCAACGCTGAGCGTTCCTCAGCAGTCAACTCCACGATATACTTCTTGTTCATGGCAACCTCCTTGTCGAACAAGACGACAAAGAGTCTCGCCGAAAATGCCTGACCGTCACGGATTTTGGGGAGGGTGATGTTGGTATCCACCGAGAGAAGCGGAGACCAGGAGGTTTTGGAGCCAGTTTTCATGGTAACGGTGTTGGTTGAGGCGTTCGGCCGGGCTTTG
>JAAYAY010000354.1 GCA_012719125.1 Planctomycetaceae bacterium
AATCCAGAAGCCGATCCTTCGGCCATGATCCACCTCCTTGTGAACAAAATGCCTTTGGTGGATCATGGCCTTTTTCGTAAACTATGTCACGAGCACTTACCCTCCCCAAAATCCGTGACGGTCAGCACTTTTCATCGGCGTCACGGACGAATATGGCGTCGTGACGCACACCTCGGCGTCGTCTCCCGAGCAACTAACCGCTAAGCCCTCGCGGGCATTTCATGGTTGAGCTATTCACATCCCCGGTGTTTCTCCGGAGTATCCGAACCTGGTCATCGGCCCGGCCCTGACTGTCACCAGCCAGGGGCTCCCCACAGCGGCACACGTTGAACGAAGTCATGGACTCCGAACCCCGTGGGAGGATTTGCGGCATAATGCCGCTCACCTGCTTTGAGCATGACGGCTTCGACCAACGGCCCTACTGGGCCGCCAGGCAAAGTCTGTCTGCATCGCCCCTATTCCAGGGCAAGAACCACAACTGGAGCGAGAAATACGACCGCTCCGGCATGAAGCAATCGGCGTCCCTTGAAGCCTGTTATCCAGTTGTGGTATTCCATCGGATAGAACGTGGAGATTACTCGTGCGGCATGACACCGTCCGGATTACTTCCACGAGCCTCCGTCGAACGTGGCGAGCCCATCTCTGAGCACCACGCTCTACCGGCACAGCACACGACAGGCGGTTAACTCTGTCCCCTTATCCCGGTTGGTGGCCGGGCTTACCAGGCGTGCTGCCCGATCGGAAGGTCGCCGCGTTACGTTTGCGTCACTGACGACCGCAGAACACTGTTCTGCAATGGACCAGATTAGCATGGGCGGAGTGCTTAAACACCGTTCTGCTGAAACCGTCTACCGATTAACCAGAACCAGGCACCATCTGGCAGGAAGTGAGAATTGTATGAGAAGCGAAGACGAGTTGCCGAGCAGTGAAGCGACGACAGGTGTCAACCAACTTGGCGAATTCCTCCGCCCGCGGCAGAGGAACGGACACCCGCAATCCAATCGCAACCTGTTGTTGGTAGCTTGTGCCAGCTCTCCCCCCTGGGGAAACTAGTCATGGTTACGCCGGCCTTACTCCCCAGCCCGAGCGTCCGTCACCGGCACTGCGGTCATAATGATGACAGGCACCCCCTCGTCTGAGTGTCCCGTGCTGCCAGAGCCTTAGCTGCTCGGGTGTGCTTCACCCAAGCGAGTTGCGCAAGGTCCGGAACTTCAGAGGTCTGCGTCACCTGGTGCAGTTGCGCCGAAGCAGAATTGTCTGGACCTGCAGCCCCCGAACGGTCATGCAGCGCCATCAATCTGACGTCCGTAGCGACATTCGCCACCATGCTCTTCGTGTACCAGGTCTATGTGACCTGCCGCGGTTAAGCTGGACCGTCGTTGGGCCGAGGATGGGGGGTGTTTGCGCACTCCCCCACCACAGCGGTCTGCGACACCTACGAACGACTGATCGACGTCGAACCGGGAATCGAGCGACTGGTGACCGTTCAAAGTACACCCGACAACCGCTGATTGATGGGTCTGAACCTTCCGGGTAAGATGGCGTCAAAATCGCCCCCTTTCAGGTGGCAGGCGTCTTTGCAAGCTCGGTCGTCGGCTGTACCACGTCGGAGCCGACAAGTCACCGCAACCTGCAAGCGATTCACGGGAGCTGCGTGATGAATCAGCCCAACTCGGACGCCACGGAACCGCACTTTCCCGACGAACGTATTGATAAGCTTGCTGATCAATTTGAAAAGGATTGGAAGGCCGGTGGGCGGCCGCGGATCGACGACTACCTGAACCGGGCGGGTGATCTGGATCATTCGGCCCTGCTGCGAGAGCTGATCGTCCTCGAGTGGGATCTCTGGCTCGAGGCGGGCCAGCAGCCGAAGCTGAGCGACTATCTCGAACAGTTTCCCGACGACGAAAGCATAGTCCGGGAAGCGGTGGCGTTCGTCGAGGCTCGCAGGGGGGAAGGATTGCGCGACGACGAGGAGCAAGACGAGTCGGTCCCCGACATGATCGACCGCTACGCGGTCGATAAGGAGCTCGGCTCGGGCGGATTCGCGAAAGTCTTTCTGGCCCACGACACGGAACTGAACCGGCCCGTCGCCCTCAAAATCCCTCTAAAGAAGTACTTCAAGGATGAAGCGGCGGTGAGGCTGTTCCTCCAGGAGGCACAGACCCTGGCCAGCCTGAACCACCCCTCCCTGGTCACCGTGTTCACCTGCGGGCGGCTGCCGGGCGGGGCTGTGTTCATCGTCCAGGAGTTCATCAACGGCCCCAACCTGCGCCAGTGGGCGCGGTCCAGCTCCCTCAGCCACGAGCAGATCGTGCGGCTTCTGATCGAAGTGAGCGAGGCCATCGCCTACGTGCATCAGAAGAAGATCTGGCACCGCGACCTCAAGCCGGCCAATATCCTGCTCGATGCCGAGGGGCGTCCCCACGTGGCCGACTTCGGCCTGGCCCTTCACGAACGGAGCCGATTGCTGCGGCGCGGTGAGAGATCCGGGTCGCCGCCTTACATGGCGCCCGAACAGGTGCATGGTGAAAGCCACCGGATCGACGGCTGTACGGATATCTGGGCACTGGGAGTGATCCTCTACGAACTGCTCGTGCGCGAGCGGCCATTCCAGGGTGCCGACGAACAGGAGATCCTTAAGAAGATCGTCACCATCGACCCGCTGCCGCCGCGGCAGATCGCCCCTTCCGTCCCTCGCGAGCTGGAGCGGATCTGCCTGAAATGTCTCCAGCGGCGTCGGAGCGACCGCTACCTGTCGGTTGCCGACTTGCTCGACGACCTGAGGCACTGGCTGGAAGGTGATGGAGAAATCAGCGAAAAGGCCCAGCCATCATCCACCGAAGAAGTCAAGCCGCGGATTATTCCCAAGGGGCTGCGGTCGTTCGACGCGCACGACGCCGATTTCTTCCTCGATCTGCTGCCGGGCCCGCGGGACCGCAACGGCCTGCCCGAGAGCCTCCGATTCTGGAAAATCCAGATCGAGGAGACGGATCCCGACAAGAGCTTCGCCATCGGGTTGATCTACGGCCCCTCGGGCTGCGGCAAGTCGTCGCTGGTCAAGGCCGGCCTGCTGCCACGGCTCGACGACCGGGTGACCACCGTCTACGTGGAGGCGACTCCATACGACACCGAGGTCCGCCTGGCCAAGGGCTTAAGAAAACGGTTTCCGGACCTACCGGAAGACCTCGAGCTGCCGGAGCTGTTCTGGCATCTGCGCACGGCGAGCCGCCGAAAGCTGCTGATCGTGCTCGACCAGTTCGAGCAGTGGCTGCACGTCCGCGGCAGCGAGCAGCCAAGCCAGCTCGTCGAGGCGCTGCGGCAGTGCGAGGCGGGACGGATTCAGTGCGTCGTGCTCGTGCGGGCCGACTTCATGATGGCAATCACCCGTTTCCTCGACTCTCTGGAAGCGGGCCTGGTGAAGGGGGGCAACGCGGCCGCGGTCGACCTGTTCGATCCCCGGCATGCCCGCCATGTCCTGGCGGAGTTCGGTCGCGCCTACGGCACGCTGCCCGAGAATCCTGGAGAGATGACCGAGGCCCAGTCGCAGTTTCTGGACGAGGCCGTGGCCGAGCTGGCCGAGGACGAGCGAATCATCTGCGTAAAGTTGGCCTTGCTTGCCGAGCTGGTCAAGGGCAAACCGTGGACGCCCGGCACGATTCGCGACCTGGGCGGCTTCAAGGGGATCGGCAGAAAGTTCCTTGAGGAGACTTTCGAATCGGAAACCGCGGTGCCCAAACACCGTTTCCACCAGAAGGCCGCCGAGGCGGCTCTCAGGGCCCTTCTCCCCGAGTCCGATACCGACGAAATCAAGGGAAGCCGGCAATCACGTGAAACGCTGTTGAAGGCCACCGAAGAGTACATCGGGCGGGAGAAGGAATTCGACGACGTGCTGCAGATCCTCGACACGGAGCTGCGGTTGATCACGCCCACGGATCCCGAGGGTTCTGATGCCGATGAGGAACGGCCTCCGGCTTCCGAGCCGAAACAGCGATACTACCAGCTCACGCACGACTACCTGGTGCCGTCGCTGCGAGAGTGGCTGACCCGCCGGCAGAAGGAGACGCGACGAGGCCGGGCGGAGCTGCTGCTGGCCGATCGGGCGGCGGTGTGGACCGCCCGGCAGGAGAATCGGCAATTGCCGTCGCTGTGGCAATGGCTTCAGATCAAGACGCTCACACGCAGGCAGACATGGAAGCCGCGTGAGCAGAAATTAATGGCCAGGGCGGCGAAGGTCCATGCCCTGCGAACACTGCTGACGGCCGTTGCATTCATCCTGCTTGCCTGGGGCAGTTATGAAGCCTACGGCAGGCTCCAGGCCAGCTACTTGGTGGATCGGCTGCTGGGTGCAAAGACGGAGGAAGTCCTGGATGTCGTCAGCGAAATGGCGCCTTACCGCCGCTGGCTCGATCAGCGGCTCGAAGCCGCTTATAAAGCGGTGGCCGACAGAGATCCCGGCAAGCAACTTGCTGTCAGCCTGGCTCTGCTATCCGTGGACCCCGGCCAGGTTGATTACCTTTACGGTCGGCTGCTGAACGCCGAGGAAAAGCAAGCGACTGAAGTGAAGGTGATCCGCGACGCGCTGGCGGACCAGGATCAACTGCTGAGCAGGCTCTGGCCAGTAGTCGAGTCGCCTGCCACAGGGAAGGAGTCGCAACGGCTTCGGGCCGCAGCCGCTTTGGCTAAGTACGATGAGAAGAGCGAGAAATGGGCAACCGTCGAGCAGACGATCGCCAACGACCTGGTGGGCGTATCTGCCGTGTACGCAGAAACTTGGATGGAGTTGTTCCGGCCCATTCGGACGGAACTCGTGCCGGGATTGTCGGCCGTGTATCGGGACGCCAGTCGGCGCGAAGCAGAACGGTCCCTGGCAACCGACATTCTCGCTGACTACGCTGCCGATCAGCCCAAGGTGCTCGCGGAACTGTTGATGGATGCCGATGAGCGGCAGTTTACCGTGATCTATCCGCCATTTGCCGAACACGGTGAAGAGGTTGCCGGGTTGATGCGAGCTGAAATTGCCAGGGAACTCAAACCGAAGTGGGGCGACGCTGCTCTCGATCCCTCGTGGACTTCTCCCGATGCCTCGTCAGTGCGACAGATTCAATCGGCCCATGGCCTCATTGAGGAACGCTTTGCATTCTGCCAGACTATGTCGCTCGACGAGTTCGTTCAGGTTGCCGAGAAACTCCGAGCCGCCGGCTACCGTCCCAGCCGATTCCGTCCCTATGCTTCCGGTGACTCGGTGCAGGTTGCCGCTGTTTGGACGAGGGATGGGCGGCAGTGGCACTTGGCTCCTGGCTTGCCAGCAGACGAAATTCGGAAAGTTGATGAGGAACTGCGCGCCGAAGGCTTTATGCCCGTCGATGCGGCCGGATACGTCACCACTGAAGCCGGAAAGCTCGTTGAGAACTACGTTGCTGTCTGGGTCAAGCGGGCAGACGACCACGAGGATGCGCGGCTGTACGTTGCCGCCCCCTATGAAGAGCACAAGGCGATTTATGCTGAGCTCGAAAAGGCAGGTTTTTTATTCCACCATTCGTTGCAGGAGTTTCGCGGATCGGACGGACAGCAGAAGTATTGTGGGGTCAAGTTCAAGTCCGATGAGAAGTCAACCTTTACCTGGAACAACTTTGCCAGCGTGTATGAAGGTAAGGAGTACCTCGACCGAACTCATTGGGACATTGCGGTGAGCAACGCCCCACAGACGAGGACTACTGAAGAAACATACACGATAGCCCTTGCCGAGGCGGAAGAGAAGTTGAAAGCAAAACCAGATGATTCAGGCGCCCGCTATGCGCGGGCCGTTGCCAATCTTTATCTCGGCAACGACGAGCGAGCACTCGACGACTTCACTTCACTGATCGAGAAGGATCCGACGGGTGCGAAAGTCTATCAGTATCGGGCGATGGTCCACGCACGCATGGGCAAGGAAGAGGAAGCCAACAAAGACCTGGCGAAGTTCATCGAGTTAGGGAAGTCCAGAGTTAATCAAGCCTATGTGGAAGCTATAGTCAGCGCCTACCTTGGCCAAGATGAAGAGGGCATGAAGCAATTGGAATTGCACATTCAAGAACGTTCGAACGATAACGGCTTCTTGTACGATGCCGCTTGTGCTTACGCAATCGCATCCCGAGCACTTTCAGAAGACAAGCCGCCCAAATCGAAGGAATATGGCGAAAGGGCTGTGGCCCTGTTGGAGGAAACCGTTGCCCATGGTTACGACAACTATTCGCTGATGCAGACGGACCCGGATCTTGATTCGATCCACGACCATTCGGGTTACCAGGACTTATTGCGCAAGGCTCAGGTGGACCGTCGCTACGCGGCGGTCTGGAACGGGGGCACCGAATACGAGTCGGTGGAATCGCATGGTCTCTTGCCTCAAGATCATTTCGCTCTGTGCAAAGAGCTTGTTTCTCAAGGGTACCGGCCATTCGGAATTTCTGTCGCCGCTATTGGTGAAGGTCGAAGTCTCGTATCTGCCTCGGTTTGGCATCGCCCGCTGGTTTCCGAAGAAGAAAAGGAAGAAGTGGCCCAGCGTCAGGCCAATGCTGCGGTAGCACTGCTGCGGATGGGAGAAGAGGAAGAGGTCTGGCCGCTGTTGAAGCACGACGACTATCCTCACGATCCGCGAGTTCGGAGCTGGATCATTCATCGGCTCTGTCCCATGGGGGCCGGCGTCAACGCAATTATCGCCAGACTTCGTGAGGATCGCGACGACGTATCGATCCGCCGAGCGTTGATCTTGACCCTGGGTGAGTATGAGGACCTGGCTCCTGCTGACCGCGAACCACTGGTCGGAACACTTCTCGACATGTATCGAGACAACCCCGATCCGGGTATTCACGGAGCGGCCGAATGGCTTCTGCGGAAATGGAACCAAGAGGAGACGCTCCGTGAAATCGACAAGCCCTTGGCAACAGGAGAACTCATGGATGCGCGTCAATGGTATGTCAACACTCAGGGGCAAACCATGATCGTGATACCCGGTCCCGCTGAGTTTCTTATGGGCGCTCCAGCCACCGAGCCTGACAGATACTCTTGGGAAACGCCCCATCGCAGGAAGATCGGTCGCAGCTTCGCCATCGCCACGAAGGAAGTTACGGTAGAGCAGTTTCAGAAGTTCCTGCGTGCGAACCCCGGCATCCGTCACAATTACACGGAGAGGTTTGCGCCGGCGCCGAATTGTCCGCAGATTTCCGTGACTTGGTACGAGGCAGCAGCGTATTGCCGCTGGCTCAGCGAAGAGGAAGGGATCGCACAAGAGCAGATGTGCTATCCGCCCGTACCCGAGATCAAGGATGGGATGCGATTGCCCGAGGATTGCCTGGAGCGCACCGGTTATCGCTTGCCCACCGAGGCGGAGTGGGAGTATGCCTGTCGCGCGGGCGCGTCGACGAGTCGCTGCTATGGACAGAGTGACGAACTGCTGGGAAGATACGGCTGGTATCTCGACATATCCAATGATCGCACATGGCCGGTGGGCACTCTGAAACCGAACGATTTCGGACTCTTTGACATGTACGGCAATGCTCTGGAATGGTGCCAGGACAGTTACCGTGGTTATCCTGTTGGAAGCAAGAGTACCTTGAGCGAAGAGATTGTTGAGAGGGATGCTGTCACCGACCGGACAAGCCGCGTGTTGCGCGGCGGGTCGTTCGACAGCAACGCGCGGGGCCTGCGTTCGGCCAACCGCGACAGCGACTTTCCGGACGACCGTAGCGGCAACGTCGGTTTTCGTGCGGCGAGGACTTACCCCTTAGCGCCTTAACCTCTTTACCACTATCCCGCCGAAGGCGGGTCGACTTGTGCAAACCACGACTGCCATTTTGGCAGGTTCCACTCGGGCATTCGGCGGTGTAGGTCCTGGTATCAGGCGAGGACTCGGATGGGAAAAGACGACGAACTGATCGTCATCACGAAGACCTATGATTTGATCGTCTGGTCGTGCAACCACACGAGCCGCTTCCCCCGCAATCACCGCTTTGTTCTGGGGGACCGGATGGAACGCAACCTGTATGAGCTGCTAGAGACCCTGATTGCCGCCAAGTATCGACGCGACCGCTCAGAACTCTTGGAGGCCGCCAATTTGAAGCTCGAAATCCTGCGCTTCCAGATCCGTCTGGCCAAGGATCTGCAGTGCCTGAAAATGAAAAGCTATGAGCACGCCACCAAGGCGATCGACGAGATTGGGCGATTGGTCGGCGGCTGGATGCGCCGCAGCAGATGATCACCGATGAAACGTTACGGAAACCTCTGGCGAGGCTTGATCTCCTTCCCAAGCCTTCTGTGTGCGGCCCAGAAGGCAGAGCGGGGAAAGCGTTTTCGCAGTTCGGTGGCGGCTTTTCACTTCCAGTTGGAGCGAAACCTATGGCAACTGCATGATGAACTGGCAACCAAGACCTATGAACCCGGCCCCTACCGGACGTTTTATGTTTACGAGCCGAAGAAACGATTGATCAGCGCTGCGCCCTATCGTGATCGCGTTGTCCATCACGCGATGACTGGGGTATTGGACCCGATCTTCGAGCGCAGCTTCATCTGTAATTCCTTTGCGTGTCGAGAAGGGAAGGGAACACATGCCGCCGTCCGTCAAGCCCAGCAACTTGCGCGGCGCTTCCGATATGTTCTCAAGGCAGACATTCGCAAGTTCTTTCCGTCGCTGGACCATGAGATCCTGAAGGCCCTGGTCCGGCGGAAGATCAAGGATCCGGATGTGCTCTGGCTGACAGGCTTGATCATTGACCACAGCAATCCCCAGGAGCCCGTATTGGACTGGTATCCGGGCGACGACCTCTTCACGCCGGGCCAGCGCCGTCGCGGCATACCGATCGGCAATCAGTCCAGCCAGTTCTTCGCCAACGTCTACCTCGATCCGCTCGACCACTTCCTCAAGGACCACCTTCGGGTCGGCGGATATGTGCGCTATGTCGACGATTTCCTCGTGTTCTCCAACGACAAAGGCGAATTGAACGAGGTACGGGAGGCGGTCGCCGAGTTTCTCGTCAAGCTCCGTCTGCGGCTTCACCCCGACAAGACAGTGGTTTTTCCCGTGACCGAAGGCATTCGCTTTCTCGGCTACCGCGTGTTTCCTACGCACCGCCTGCTGGTCAAGGACAACGTGCGTCGTTTCCGCCGCAGGGCGAGGCGGATGCAGCGACAGTATGCCGACCGCGAAGTGGAGCTTGCGGCGGTCCGCCAACGCCTGATGAGCTGGGCGGGGCACGCTCGGCAGGCGGACACGTTCCTGTTGCGGGAGCGGCTTTTTGCTACAATCACGTTCCGGAGGGCGACGGCCGAGAAGCCGCGTGTTGCGCGGCGGGTCGTTCAACAACAACGCGCAGAACCTGCGTTCGGCCAACCGCAACAACAACAATCCGGACAACCGTAACAACAACAACGGTTTTCGTGCGGCGAGCACTTTGCGGCAGACGACCTTGCGTCTGTCATGCCAGAATTCGCAGGTCAGGCTCCTTTGGGGCTGCCCTGGGGAGCGTGCCGAGTGTGAAGTCCAGGCCGTCGTCCCGCGTTGGGTTGGCTCCGGCCAATCCAGCCGAACGAAGAATCGGCCCGGCGGGTCTGGTAGGCCGTGAGGCTCGAAGGCCCCGCCGGGCCATCCACTTTGACTGGTGCACTACTGGCCGCACGGGCCTCAACTTGGCCCCCCCCGTCGATCACGTCCTATCAAACGTGTACCATTCGAGGGCTTACGCCTCCAAGACGCTCGCTCGCACGGAGAACTCGCCGTCGGAACACCAGGTACGGAAGTTCGCCGTATCACCTGCGGAGGTCTCCGCGACCTCGTACTTGATGGTTTGACTGGCTGCTCTCCAGGTCGTGGCGATTCTGCCGTCGATGTTTTCGACGTGGACGACGAACACCCCGAGAAGATCATCGCCGCCAGTGGCCCCCGCCTTGATCGCGTCGTTCACCGCGCCGGTAACGCTGTTCACGGCGATTCCCATGGCGGGCAGGAAGCTGCCGGTAAGCATGCTCGGAATGGCCGGAAGGGCCGTCAGAAGTCCTTCTCCGAAAGCACGCAGCGCGTCCCAGCTTGCGTCGTCGTGGTCGAACATCGTCACGATGAAATCAACGCTCTCCCCGGGCTTCAGATCCCCGTGCCAGAGGCAGATGTTCTCCACACGGTCGCCAGTGTCCAGGCTCCAATGGTCACCCCCTGCGGGATCGCAGCGAACCGGACCGAAGGGCACACCACCTTCGACTCCGGAGACCATGAAGTAGACCTCATTGGTCGAACCCCACGGCTGCCCATCGCTGGCCTCGATGGCGTAGAGGCTGTCGATGGTCAGTTGCGCATGGAGAGTCTTTTCGACCGTATCGTTGCTCGACACGTCAACAAGCGTGTCACGCATGGCGCCGCCGTCGAAGTAGTCGGCCCCCGGTCCGCCGATGAGTTCGTCGACGCCTCCATTCCCGAAGAGTTCGTCGTGGCCATACCCACCGAGCAACCTGTCGTTGCCGCCGCCGCCATAGAGGTGGTCGTTCCAGCCCTGGCCCTCGATGATGTCGTTGCCGCCGCCACCGTAGAGCCAGTCTTCCCCGTCGCCGCCCAGCAGATGGTCAGCGCCCTGGGAGCACATGAAGCTGTCGCCGTAAACGTGATCGCTTCCGGCGTTGCCATACAGGGTGTCGTTGCCCCCGCCCCCAAAGATCGTGTCGTCTCCGTCCCCGCCGTAAATCCGGTCGGCTCCGTCGCCGCCATTGAGGGTGTCTTTTCCTCGGTCGCCATAGACACGGTCGTTTCCGGCGCCGCCATTGATCGTGTCGTTCCCGGCGCCGCCGTGAATCTCGTCGTTGTCGTCGTCGCCGTTGATCTTGTCGTTCCCATCGTCGCCGTAGATCTGGTCGTTTCCGGCGCCCCCATGAATGGTGTCGTTTCCGGCGCCACCTCGGACGTAACTCTTGGCGCGTCCGCCGGATAGAAAGTCGTTCCCGCCGCCACCGTAGATCGAATCGGCGATGCCCGTGTTGTTGGAAAACTTGTCAGCGAGAGAGCTGCCGTTAAAGACGATTTGCTTGACCTGATTCCTGTTGAAGGAATGGTAGTGGGAAGTGCCAGACACATCCCGAGACGTGACAACCACACGGCCCCACACCTCAAACACGCCGACGTCAGCAGCCTCGGAACCGGCGTCGATGGTGAGGACGCCGAGATCGGACAGGCCGGTGCTCGCATCCAGCATTTGGCGGTTCTCGAGGGACTGGAAGCGGAGCACGCGGGGCTTTCGATGCTGCCTGCGGCTTCCGCGAGTGGTGGAATTCTTGTGATTGGACTTGGCCATGGTTCAGCTCCTGTCTGCCAGAGGGAAAGGAAATCGTCACGTGGCGCCCAGGCCGCCTCCTCGCCGCACTCGCGCGGTTTGGATGCGGCCCTGTTCTCTTCACTAGCAAACGGCTGACTGGGCCCGCCAGGATTTTTCCGTGAGCTGACGGTCGTGAATTGGTTCGTCGCAATCCATTCGGCAGCAACAAGTTGAAACGAAGGGACTTCGACACTCGCGGCCGAGGCTGCGTTCGGACCTTCTGAGGCCACCGGGCGATCCTTCCGGCTCCGCGGCGGCGCTGGTAGAATCCGAACAACCACCATTATCCTGGGGGGCAGTAGATGTCTCAGGACCGAAGCGTCACCGCGTGGATCGACGGGCTCAAATCGGGCGATTCGGCCGCCGCGGGCGAGATCTGGCAACGGTACATCGACCGGCTGGTACGCCTGGCTCGTGCCAAGCTGGGCAGCAGCCCCAGGCGGGTTTCTGACGAAGAAGACGTCGCCCTTTCGGCTTTCAACGACTTTCTTCAGGGCGTCCAGCAGAATCGATTTGCCCGGCTGGATGACCGCGACGATCTTTGGCAGATTCTGGTGGTGATTACCGAGCGCAAGGCCATGGGCCAACAACGTCATGAGCGGGCGCAAAAACGCGGTGGTGGGCAGGTCCGTGGCGAATCGGTCTTCGCAGCGGCCGAGGCCGACAACTCCCAGCAGCCGGGCCTGGCCCAGTGGGCTGACCGTGAACCGACGCCTGCCTTCGCCGTTCAGATGACCGAAGAGATGCGCCGCGCCCTCGACAGTCTGGGAGACGACGTGCAAAGGGAAGTGGCCATCGGGAAGCTGGCGGGCTACACCAACAAAGAGCTAGCTGACAGGTTGGGGATCAGCCTGCGGGCGGTGGAACGCAAACTGAGCATCATTCGTCGCAAATGGGACGCAGAAAGTCAGTCATGAATCAGGGCGAATCGAAACCGGGTGATACGCGATCCCTTTCCCAAGAGGAGCGATTGGACCGGCTCTGCGACCAGTTCGAACAGCAATGGAAAGCCGGGCAGAATCCAAAGATCGAGGCCTTCCTGGATCGAGCGGAAGAAGGCGATCGTGACGATCTGCTGCGGGAACTTGTGGCCGTTGAGTTGGAACTTCGTCTGGAGGCGGGTCACGAGGTGAACCCGGAGGAATACAGGCAGCGATTCTCGGATCAGGAGAGCATCGTTGATGCCGCCATCGCCCTGGTGGAGCAGCGGCGAGCTGACGTCCCACCGTCGTCAACGGGCGAAGTTTCGCTGCAGGAGACGGATCGCTGGGGGCGTCCTGAAGAAGCGGAAGAACTTGAGCAAATGCCCGAGGCGATTGGGCGTTACAGCATTGAACGGGAATTGGGCCGCGGCGGCTTTGCGGTTGTCTACCTCGCCCGCGACACGCAGCTCGATCGGCACGTTGCCCTGAAGGTGCCCCGGAAGAACCGCTTCAAGAGCGACGAGCATCTGGCACTGTTTGTCCAGGAGGCTCGCAACGCCGCCCAACTCGACCATCCCGGGATCGTGCGGGTTTACGATGTCCAGCAGGATGCCGATCTGGTCTACATCGTCGAGCAGTACATCGAAGGAACGGACCTGGCAAGATATTCGAGAACGTCGCAGTTGTCGTGGGAACAGATTGCCGAGCTGATGATCGGGATTGCCGAAGCAATCAGCCATCCCCACGAGAAGAAGTACTATCACCGCGACCTCAAGCCGGGGAACATCCTGGTTGATACGAGCGGCAAACCCCACGTGGCCGATTTCGGCCTGGCCATTCATGCCAGCATGCAGCACAGACACCGAGGCGAGCGGGCAGGCACCTACGCCTACATGTCGCCGGAGCAGGTTCGTGGAGAGGCCCACCGGCTCGACGGGCGGAGCGATATCTGGAGCCTGGGCGTGATTCTTTACGAACTGCTCGCCGGGGACCGCCCGTTCCACGGTGAGACCGTGTCCCAGGTTTTCGACGAGATCGAGAATCGCGATCCCCCGCCGCCGCGACAGGTCAGGTCGCAAACGCCTGCAGAACTCTCGAGAATCTGCATGACTTGTTTGAGCAAGCGGGCCAGCAATCGCTACGTGGGAGCGGCCGATCTGATCCAGGACCTGCGGCATTGGCTCGAAGGCGAGCCTTTGAGTCAACAGGTGCCGATCAGTACGGTGAAAGAAGATATTGAGGAGCCGCCCAGAGATTCATCACCGAAGATCGTCCCCAAGGGGCTGCGAAGCTTCGACGCTGGCGACAGGGAGTTCTTCCTGCAGCTCCTGCCCGGCCCGTTCGATCGTGAGGGCCTGCCCAAGAGCATCCGCTTCTGGAAACAACGCATCGAAGAGACGGATCCCGACGAGACTTTCCAAGTGGGCCTGATGTACGGTCCGTCCGGCTGCGGCAAGTCATCTCTCGTCAAGGCCGGGCTCTTACCTCGGCTGAATGCAGGCATTCTGCCTGTGTATGTTGAAGCAACGGCGGGCGATACGGAAGTGCGGATCCTGAAGGGACTCAGAAAGCACTGCCCGGACTTGTCAGACGATCTTTCTCTGCCGGACGTGTTTTCGCGTCTACGAGCAACCGGTGGAGCTACCGGACGCAAGGTCGTGGTCGTGCTCGATCAGTTCGAGCAGTGGCTGCATGCCAACGAGGCCGCGAGCGATAGCCAGCTTGTCCGCGCCTTAAGACAGTGCGATGGCAAGCACCTGCAGTGCCTGCTGATGATTCGCGACGATTTTTGGATGTCGATTACGCGATTCATGCAATCGCTGGAAATTCCACTCCTCGAGGGGATCAATTCTGCACCTGTCGACCTGTTCGACTGCGACCATGCTCGCAAAGTCCTCGCGGCGTTTGGCCGGGCATTTGAAAAGCTAGACGACGAGCTGACGGACGATCAGTCGAGTTTTCTCGACCATGCCGTCAGCGGCCTCGCTGAAGAGGGTCGAGTGGTATGTGTACGACTGGCGGTCTTTGCAGAAATGATGAAGGGCAGGCCTTGGACACCCGAAAGCCTTCGGGAGGTTGGTGGCACGGAGGGGGTCGGTGCAGTGTTTCTGGAGGAGACTTTTTCAGCGCGCACGGCACCTCCCGCGCACCGTGTTCACCAGAAGGCCGTCCACGCAGTATTGAAGGCGTTACTGCCGGAACAGGGAACGGAGATCAAGGGACGCATGCAGTCCTTCGGCAGCCTGCTGGAAGCCTCGGGCTACGCGGATCGCCGGCCGGACTTCGATTCTCTCACACGAATCCTCGACGGTGAGTTACGGCTGATCACGCCCACCGAGCCGGACGACTCGGCTGAGATTTCGCGGGAAGGGCAGTATTACCAGCTCACGCATGATTACCTGGTGCCCTCTTTGCGAGATTGGCTGACCCGTAAGCAGAGAGAGACGCGCCGAGGCCGGGCTGAATTGCGGTTGGCAGAACGCTCGGAGCTTTGGAACTCGAAATCGGAGAATCGACATCTGCCTTCGCTGTGGGAATGGCTCACCATTGGCGTGCTCACCGAGAGGAAGAAATGGACGGCGCAGCAAGGCCAAATGATGGCCAGGGCGGGGCGAGTGCATGCCCTTCGCTGGGGCACCGCCATAACGGTCTTTCTCGTAATCGGCATCATCGTCCAGCAGATTGTATCGTCTACGCGACATCGCAATCTGGTCGAACGAATCCAGACCGCTGTAGCGGCATTGAGCAACAGTCGAGAAATCCTTGTACCTCGCGCCATTGAGGATTTGCAGGAATTCCCGCCGAAGATGGTGCTGGACGAACTGCATACCCAATTTGCCGAGGGGGATGAAGATCAGAAACTCTCCCTGGGGTACGGGCTGGCTCATTTCGGCGACGTGGATGTTAAGTTTCTGATCGAGCAGATTGCGACTGTCGCGCCGCGTGAAGCCGAAAACCTTACCACAGCACTCGGATACTCAAGGGAAGATGCCCTTGAGAAGCTGCGAGAAGCCGCTGGGGCCGCCGAGAAAGAGGAAGCCTGGCGAGAAAAGGCCCGACTGGCTATTACGGCTCTCCACCTCGGAGATCCGTCTTTGGCACAAGATATGTGCCGGCTCCGACCGGATCCGATTCGTCGGACCATCTTCATCGACGAGTTTCCGAATTGGCACGCTCCAACGCGACTGCCGGCGCTGGCCGAGGAGATCGACGATGCTGCGTTTCGTTCTGGCATGTGCCTCGCCGTCGGCAGTGTTCCGCTGGAACAG
The DNA here is from genome assembly GCA_012719125.1 of Planctomycetaceae bacterium. Classification (GTDB taxonomy): domain Bacteria; phylum Planctomycetota; class Planctomycetia; order Pirellulales; family Thermoguttaceae; genus JAAYAY01. The sequence goes on from JAAYAY010000354.1 coordinate 15,520, forward strand.
GTGACGGTTGAGGCGAAAGAATCCTGGCAGATGATCGTTTCAGACTGGTACGAGAAGAAGTCTGAGAAAGGTACTCACAGTGCGTCCGGATGGATGATGCGACAATGGAAACTGCAGTTGCCAAAGATTGCAGAATCGCCGCAACCTGCCGAGGGAATGGAATGGCACGTCAACAGCATCGGCATGACGATGTTGAAGATTCCTGACGGGAGCTTTGTTCGGACGGAGGAAAGGGCGAAAGATGCAATTGAACAGACGGTAACACTGACCCGGTCGTTCCTGCTTGGCGATCGCGAAGTCTCACGAGCCCAATTCCAGATGTTCATAGATGATCCTGACGCAGAGAAACCGAAAGATTGGAAAGGTGCACTCAACAGTTATAGTCCGACCGATGATCATCCCGTGCAGCAAGTAAGCTGGTACGATGCCGTGTTATTTTGCAACTGGCTCAGCCGCAAGGAGGGGTTGGAAGTCTGTTATACTCCCAGTGGCGAGAAAGAAAAGATCAGCAACCGCGAACACGAAGCGTGGGACTTCGACCCCACCAAACCCGGCTACCGATTGCCAACCGAAGCGGAATGGGAGTATGCCTGCCGCGCCGGTACCTTAACTGCGTATGCCGTGGGGGATGACGAATCGCTCCTCAAGAAGTACGCCGTTTATTCGGTCTCGCAAACTGAGATCTGCGGCAGCCGGTTTCCCAGTAGCTGGGGGTTATTCGACTGCCATGGCAACATCTTTGAATGGTGCTACGACTGGTATGGACTTTATAGTAGTGAAAAAGCCGTGCGGGATCCGATTGGTCCAGCGCAAGGTTCCAGCCGCGTGTTGCGCGGCGGGTCGTTCAACAGCTACGCGCAGAGCCTGCGTTCGGCCGACCGCGACAACAGCTATCCGGACGGCCGTGGCAGCTACGACGGTTTTCGTGCGGCGAGGACTTACAACTTCTCACCTTAACCCCTTTACCTCTTACCCGCCGAAGGCGGGTCGATTCTTATAAACCCTGGACTGCCATTCTGGCAGGTGTGGAAAGATACGTATCGTTCGCAGTCGAGGGCTCGGATGCCAAGGGATGAAGAATTGACCATCATCACGAAGACCTACGACCTGATCCTCTGGTCGTGCAACCACACGAGCCGGTTCCCTCGCAATCACCGGTTTGTTCTGGGGGAGCGGATGGAACGTAACCTGACGGCTTCGAGAATACAATTTGACTGAGGAGTAAGCCATGCAGATCAGCCTTAACCCGTCAGTTGCACAAATCCATTGATGTGATCTTGACAAAAGGCGGTGAAACTCGATGCTTTCCAGTGTAAGAAAAAGTGTCCCCAATGGGAACAATGGAAAACAGGAGTTCACCGCCAGTGA
>JAAYAY010000030.1 GCA_012719125.1 Planctomycetaceae bacterium
CGCGAACACATCGGGGCCCCACAAATCACCAATGCAACCAAACAACAAATCGCGACGGCTACAAAACTTAAGAGCCAACGTCATGAATTTCGGTTAACGGCGTAGAGTGGCACACCTTTTGCTTTTCACGCGACCGATCAGGGCCACCTGCCCCAGATTTCCACCCCCTGCTCACCGCACCACTCGGCCATCAGATCCAGGTAGGCCACATAGTCGTCGTCGCAAAAGAACGTCGGCTGTCGGCGGTTACCGCGCTGTGTGATGTGATGCGGCATCCCAGGAACAACCAGCCTCGCCAATCTTGCCATGCCCGAAAGTTACCAGTTCGCCTTCGATCTGTCAATAGTTAGGTATTGTGTCCCCGGAATTCCCCCCCTCGGGGCCCTCGTCGATCTCGCCAAGCCGGTGCCGACGTCATCCGCTCCGCGTCTCGCAGCTCTCGTTACACCTCTGGCAACGTCATCGGCTCCCCGGCCTGCGGCCCTTGCCAGAGAGTTCCGGGAGAGTTCCGGGGACGCTATACGCAATTGTCACCGCGCTCACCATAAGTTATGTATGGCGTCCCCGGAACGGCCAACAAGGACAATGGAAAAAACTCTTTTAGGCATTGAATCCATCACCAATCTTGGCCAACACAGGTTTCTGGTCGTCGATGTGGCTATTTGCCCATGACGCGACCGCTTCGTAGTCGAATTTGCATGGCGACAATTTCGATACCTGATCCAGATAAATGGAATTTGAAATGGTCCCGTCACTTGCTTTCTTGGCTAAGTCACGAAGTTTGTCAAATTCGATCGCGAATACCGCCCGTTCTTTTAGAAATGTCGGCGTATCCCCAAGTAACTCGTGCAGTCGTCGTAGTCGTAGTTCACGGTCAGGATCACCGACGGATTCTTCGTGTTGAAGGTACGGCAAGAAGACCTCGAAGACATCGTCCAGTTCTTCGGTTACTTCAAAACCTTCCTCCGCCTCGAAGTACTGAAATACGAAACGCCTTACCGCCGAAAACGGCGAGTGTCCATCTAGGTAGCTCTTCATTTCAGAACGAAGCATTTCTTTTGTTAACAACATCATCGCACGTGCCTTTCCGGGCCGGGCACTTTGATGCCTCGATGAATGAACTTGCCCGTCTTATCGAACGTGTCGTGATATAGTCGAATCGTACGGCCATTATCGTCGACTACTTTGACCCAACGGGTGAAACTTCCCGGAACTTGGCCTGGCACATCAGTAGCAAATTCAGTAAACTTGCCAATCTGCGTCGTTTGCTGGTTTAGGCCAGTCTTGAACCCCTTCAAGAATTTGTCGCCCTTGGCTTGGGCGGCCTGCGTTATTCCCTTTGGGGCATGTCCACCCGGAATGCGCGCAGTACCCGACTCGTCCGCCAGGAAACGCCGTACCTTGTCTGCCGTTGTGCCCCTCGGGGTCCTCGTCGATCTCGCCAAACCCGTGGCGACGTCATCCGCTCCACGTCTCGCAACTCTTGCCACACCGGTGGCAACGTCGTCGGCTCCCCGGCCTGCGCCTCTTGCCAGGGCTGTTCCGACGTCGACCACATCATCGGCTCTATTGAGCATTTTGCCAAGACCTTTGGTGGCTCGCAAGAAGGGTGCGACATTGGGCGACATCCCGAGCGTGGCCACGCCGATCCCGAAACTGATGCCGGCGATAGCGCGTTCGAGCGGAGTGGAATCCGGCGCGAAGGCCATGGCCAGATCCATCGCTTCGCCGACACCTGGAAGGAAAGAAGCGCCGACCTCAATGGCCGCCATGAGAAGGTCGTTCTCAAGCAACCCCTTAACGGTGTCCCTGGCACTGTCGACAATCCCCGTGAAACACAACCCGCTCGGATCCACATTCACCAGCGGCGAGTTACCCGCATAGCGATAGAGGTTGGCGTCCCCACCCGCGAAGCCGGACGGATCTTCACTCACAAACCGCCCAACCGCCGGGTCGTACCACCGGGCCCGGTAGTCGTAGAGACCTGTGTCCGTATCGAGCGGCCGCCCGGTGAAGGCCTGGGGGAAGTCGGCCGTGGGGTTGGCCGGGGAGACAATCTGGCCAAAGGTGTCGTATTGGCGATGCTCCTGGACGGTACCCGTCGAATCGACGATGTCGCGGATCGTGCCCTCGTGATCCGCCAGCCCCCAAAGCACGTCGTCCACGGCATCTTCCACCGCCAGGATCTCGTCGACAGCGCTGCCGTAGAGATAGCGCTGCGACAATTCGGGCGAGTAACCTGCACCGTCCAGTCCGTCGGCGTCGGTCAGTTCCAGGGCCAGTTCGTCGCCCCGGTGGATGTTGTAGAACCAGTCGTCGGGGCTTGAATCCGAACGCATCCGTCAATTGTCAAGAGTCGTGCCCAAATTCACTCGCACCACGTCGAAATCGCGGAACAGAAGCCCTTCAACTGGCCGGCGGAGGCAAACGCTCCAACAGTTGCTGAACGTCCTCGCCCAAGTCAGAATGGGCGTCCGTATTCACTGTGCTGAGTAGGCTGGCAGCACTTCGTGCCAGATCCAGATGAGCGGCCCAGAATTCACGGCGGATACTATTCAAGGCAACGAGCAACTCCCCGTCGTATTTCTCGCCCGCGAGCGGGTTTTCTTGAAGTCTCTCTAATGCAACCGGCACCACATGCTCCGGGTAGATTCCCTGTCGACACGCTCGGCATACGTCCTCGATGTCGAAATCCGAAATCGGCTTGTCTCGCACGGACTCGTACCAAATCTCCAGCGATTCCGTTGGACAGTGATCCATCTGCGCTATTCCAAGTTGCTTCTCTATGGTCCGAAACGTCAACTGCCGGTTCACAGCCCTGCTCCTCATGTGAAGTCTTCAATACGTTTGATCACATCGAGCGCCCGCTGGCGTGCGCCCTGGTGACGAACTTCAGGTTGCCGACGGCATCGTAGCCGAAGTAGGTCGTCGGGCGAACAAGCTGGCTGTGGTAGCGTTCGAATTCGGGCACCTGCTCTTTCACCAATCGGCCCAGATTGACGTAGACGTGGTTCGTCGTTCGGCCGTGACACACAGCAACTGTCAGCGACGCAATGTCCACACTTTCGCTGTCAAGAATCGAGAGACGGTCCCAAATCCCGCTCGTCCATTAAACGAAGAAATATGTCGAGAACGATTTCGAGACTATCCGGATCGCAAGCTCCGTGGAACTTTTTGTCTCTGATTTCAGCGAAATGCCAGCACCGACCAGGGACTTCCACTAGTTGTTTTTCAAGCACGGCCCGCTCAAGATCCGTGTGTGCCAAATCGATTTCTACACTCCAGCCAGGATTATCGAGAGTCTCGATCTTGATCCCATATTCGTGCTCCCACTGACCGTTGCACTGTGACGCGTACCAGCAACACACCTGTGAGAATGGTGTCATAGTCATAAAACACCTCGGCGTTTTAGCAGTTCGCGAGCAGTTCTGACATCCTGCGCTGTCGCCGGACGCGTGGTCTTCGTTTTCTTGTCGATGCTCTCAAGCCCGTTCGGGCCACGCGAAATCTGGCCTTCGTGCACATGTGGGGTGCCAACCTTCTGTCCGGTCGCCTTGTCAAAATGCGACTTTCCGCGCAAATCAATATCAACTTGTTTCCCTCCGGCAGTTCGTGCCGAAACCCTGTTCTTATTGATACGAGTAGCGAGATCGTCGCCCATCTGGCCAACGCTCTTGCTCGGCGTTTTTCCACTTGGAATGCGCAGAGTCCCTGACTCGTCCGCCAGGAACGTCCGAACCCTGTCTGTCGCTGTGCGTCGCGGCGTTCTCGCCATGCCCGTGGCAACGTCATCCGCTCCACGTCTCGCGGCTCGCGCCACGCCCCTGCCGACGTCGTCGGCTCGTGTCGCGGTCCTGGCCAGACCTCTTCCGGCATCGAGGACATCGTCAACGTGTGTTCCGGTCCTTGCCAGGCCCCTCGCGACGTCGACCACATCATCGGCTCTATTGAGCATTTTGCCAAGACCTTTGGTGGCTCGCAAGAAGGGTGCAACATTGGGCGACATCCCGAGCGTGGCCACGCCGATCCCGAAACTGATGCCGGCGATAGCGCATTCGAGCGGAGTGGAATCCGGCGCGAAGGCAACGGCCAGATCCATTGCTTCACCGACACCTGGAAGGAAAGAGGCGCCGACCTCAATGGCCGCCATGAGAAGGTCGTTCTCGAGCAACCCCTTGACCGTGTCCCTGGCACTGTCGACAATCCCCGTGAAACACAACCCGCTCGGGTCCACATTCACCAGCGGCGAGTTGCCTGCATAGCGATAGAGGTTCGCGTCCCCGCCCGCGAAGCCGGATGGATCTTCACTCACAAACCGCCCGACCGCCGGGTCGTACCACCGGGCCCGGTAGTTGTAGAGCCGCGTGTCCGCGTCGAACGGCCGGCCGGTGAAGGCCTGGGGGAAATCGGCCGTGGGATTGGCCGGCGAGACGATCTGGCCGAACGTGTCGTACTGCCGGTGCTCCTGGACCGTGCCGGTTGAATCGACGATGTCGCGGATCGTGCCCTCGTGATCCGCCAGCCCCCACAGCACGTCGCCCGCCGCGTCCTCCACAGCCAGGATCTCGTCGACCGCGCTGCCGTAGAGATACCGCTGCGACAGTTCCGGCGAGTAACCGCTACCCTCCAGCCCGTCGGCGTCGGTCAGTTCCAAGGCCAGTTCGTCGTGGCTGTGGATATCGTAAAGGTATTCTTCCAGGTGTGGGTGCTAAAACGCCTGTCAATTGTAAAGAGTCGACCAGTCGACCCCGTGTTCGAGCGTTGACCCCGCCCCCGGGCTCGGCATCAGCCTTCATTCTGCACCTTTGGCCTCTCTTGCCAAAGGAAATATGCTGGCTTGTCCGTTTCCCAAAAGCCATCCTGAGCAATCATGTAACCCAGCCTCTCCATGTACTCAGTGATGATTTCTCGGTTCAGCCTGTCTTTCTTCAACCGCTTGCCATAGTAGTCCGGGTTCTCGAAGGGCTGAACTGACCCTTCCTGAGCGAAGTCCCACCCCTCCTCGTCCTTACACGCCATGAGCCTCCGGAGTACCTTCCTATGGTCGGCGTAGTAGTCGAAAAAGCAACCAGGGTAGTCAGGATCGTTGTAGATTCGGACGCTGACCCAAGTAAATGGGCTGTCCAAGCTGAAACGCGAGCATTCTATGCCATCGCTAAAACACCCCATGAAGGCAGTCGTTGCTGGGTGAAGACGCGGCTCCCAGAAGACCATCCGTTGCTCCTTCGTAGTATCTCGTTCCGCGTAATCGACGTAACCCAGCGAGAAATCAAGCGGTACCTCCTTAGCGAAGTACTGGATCGATGAATTCCTCGGAGGCAAAGCGTCTCCACACCGGTAGACCTTTGGAGCACCGTTCTCAATCACCTGAACTTCTTTCGCACCCGCCAACAATGCCTGCTCTACGTCGCTTGGGGTCGGCTTATTGAAAGCGGTCAGCATTAGATTGACAATCTCTTTCTTCGGGCCATTCACACATGTAAACAATAACTCAGAGAAACTATTGTAGGCATTCACGGAATCGGATCTCCGGGTTGATAGATGGACGTCTCACCTGTGTCGAGATTGTGAACTTCAATAACAGCGTCGAAATCGTGTTGCCTGAGGCGCTTTGGGTCCGCCTTGGAGGTCTTTGAGGACGCCTCGTAATAGTGTCGCCTTCCAGTCCTCGGATCAGTCCACTGCGCATCAGGCCTAAAATCGCTTATCTTTTGACCCTTTGCATCGATCTGTGCTTGGTGCTTTCTGATCGGAACTCCTGGCAAGTCCTGTTGGACTTGGCCAATTCGGCTATCAATGGCGGCGTCGTGGGCTGGTCCACCGTGCGGCCTGCCCGTGAGCGGTTTTGCAGGCGGTGCGGGGCTTCCCTTTGAAGCTTGCCCACCTGGAATGCGCAACTCACCTGACTGGTCCGCCAGGAATCCGTGCAACCCGCCTGCCGTTGTGCCCCTTGGGGTTCTTGCCGACCTGGCGGCAGCCTCGGCAAAGTCGTCGGCCGCGTTCAACGATTTCGCGAGGCGGCCGAAGCCCTGGGCAATGCCGGCCGTCATGCCGCCGCCCGCGGCGCCAAGAATGGCTCCGTGCAGGGCTGCTTGGCTCGTACCGGGGCCGGTCCAGCCGATGAGGGCGCCGAGGCCGGCCCCGCCGGCCGTCAGTTTGAAGGCCATCCCACCGTCTAAGCCTGCACCCGCTATACTACCAGCCAACCCGCCCCATAGCATACCCTCCCCGAAGAAGTCGCCGCCAAAGCACAGGCGTTCGTACCCCCCACCGAGCACCGTTCCGAGGAGATCGAGCGCCCCTCCAATTGGCATGGCGCCCCCAAAACCGCCTCCCAACCCGATACCGAGTGCGTAGTCGCTGAATCCCGCCGCTTCGCCTGACACCTGACTGTTCGCGTAGACTTGCATGCCGGCGGCCAGTCCGCCGAAGGCCGCACCCATGCCCGCGACTCCGAAAGCAGCCGCTGTTCCTCCAAGCACAATGCCTCCCCCTAGCACTCCCACTCCGACCGCCCCGACCGCGAAAGCTCCCCAGGCGAGGTCTGACGCGGAAATACCACCATCACCGAAGAGCCCCTCGTAGCACAACCCAGACGGATCGACATAGATCACCGGCGAGTTGCCTGCATAGCGATAGAGGTTCGCGTCCCCGCCGTCAAATCCCGACGGATCTTCACTCACAAACCGCCCAACGGCCGGGTCGTACCACCGGGCCCGGTAGTTGTAGAGGCCCGTGTCCGCGTCGAACGGCCACCCGGTGAAGGCCTGGGGGAAGTCGGCCGTGGGGTTGGCCGGTGAAACGATCTGTCCGAAGGTGTCGTACTGCCGATGCTCCTGGACCGTGCCTGTCGAATCGACGATGTCGCGGATGGTTCCTTCGTGATCGGCAAGGCCCCGAGAACGCCCCGCGGCGAGTGGCGGGCTATGTGTCAAGGATCAAGAGTCAACCCCGTTTACCCCCAATTTCCCCTACCGCTTGTAGCCCTTCAAGACGCGCTGGTCCGAACGAGCGGGCGGAGTGCCTCAATTCGCTCGGCATCGGATCCTGTTTCCGTCGCAAGCTGTTGAAGTTGCTGAAACTCCTCCGAAGTAATCGGCACATCGTATTCAAACAGTTGATCACACAGCATCTCAATAGCCAGCCTGCATTCGGAGAAGTCAGCGTACTCAACCGCATCCGAGATAACCTGTGGGTCGATCCGGTCAACAAATCGATGGCCAATGTGCTTGATTCTATCTGCGAGTTGCATGGTCAAACCTCAGGGAATTGGAATGCCTTTGATTGGGGTGGTGGGATCAGGAAAGGCTGTAATCACCTCGCCAGTTGCAGGTTCATACACAGTACGGATTCTAACACCATCTCTCACTTCCCAAGAAACCCATCGAGCAGGCTTCCCTGACTTTGTCAATGGACCACCACTCCCCGTTTGGACGTACCACTTCGCTTTTGGGTCGGTGATGATGTCCGAAACCTCATGCACAATCTTGTCGGAATCCCAGCTTTGGGGGAATGGAGCTTTGCCAGCCTGCCCTGGCCATAAGTGACCACCACTCCCCGGCCCGTCACCTTGGAGAATGTGCTTCTTCGCCTTTGGAGACAATAGGTCAACTCTTGTTGGGGCTTGTCCACCTGGAATGGGCACACTACCTGACTCGTCCGCCAGGAATCGCCGTACCTTGTCTGCCGTTGTGCGCCTCGGGCGCCTCGCTGATCTCGTCAAAGCCTTGTTGTGGACATGATCACTTGGGAGGTGTTGCCGGTGGAATACCATTCACCCAAGGCACGTCTTCCGGCGGAATAGCATTCCTCGCTTCCGGCGGGAGGCGCCAGAAATCAAATTCGGCTTTCGTCATCCAACCGCCGTGTGCCTCCTCGACGAAACCACTGCCGTCACGCAGGCAAACATGATCTGTCAAGCTACCGGAATCTGCCCAACAGCGTAAATCTGCCCCAAGGTACACAGCGGATTCGAATACGGCGTTCGGGTGAGCAGGCTGTCCTGACTCGCGCAGAAGCAGCACCCGCGAGCCGTCCGATTCCTGCACGAAGTCCAGGACGTAATTGCCTTCATCCATCAATTGAATCCACTTCGCCATGGCAGTATCCTCGCTTCCTCGGAGCAGATTTCCTCAAGTGATCAACATTGAATTCTAGAAACGGATGCCTGGGAAGAACGTCGAAGTCCGTCCGATTGTCCAGGGGAGGTGACGATATCCTGGGCTATCGGCGTTTCGTAGTTCTTTGAGAACCAATCGAATTGTGTCGCGGTTGACGGCCTGCCCTTGATGTACGCGTTCAGCAAGCCTGGCCAATGCTTCCGCTCGCCTTGAACCTCTCACCCCAATCGCGTGAATCCCTTCATGAATCGCGGTTGCCACAGTGCGTCCGTAGCTTTGAGTATTCCGAACATAGATCATGCCGACATTCCCTACGCTCTCTCCGAGCAGTGTGGGGCGAACAGTATCCGTCCTGAACTCCAAATGAATACGTCCGCTATCTACAGAATCCAGGATTCTCCGTCCAATGTCAGACTGGCTCATCTCCGAACGAATTCGACGTGTCTTAAGGAAATTGGTTCCGCGCTGATGCGAGCGCGACGACGTGAAATTATCAATGCTGTGGAAGGACTTCGCTGGCGTTCTGGGCGTTCGCGTACGCAGCAGGCCAAGGCTATCGGTCGCTCTCGTCACACCCCTGGCAACGTCATCCGCTCCCCGGCCAGCGGTCCTTGCCAGGCCCCTCGCAACGTCGACCACATCATCGGCTCTATTGAGCATTTTGCCAAGACCTTTGGTGGCTCGCAAGAAGGGTGCAACATTGGGGGACATGCCGAGCGTGAGGACGCCTAGCCCGAAGCTGACCAGAGCGATTCGACTTTCAAGCGGAGTGGAATCCGGCGCGAAGGCAACGGCCAGGTCCATTGCTTCACCGACACCTGGAAGGAAAGAAGCGCCGACCTCAATGGCCGCCATGAGAAGGTCGTTCTCGAGCAAGCCCTTAACGGCGTCCCTGGCACTGTCGACAATCCCCGTGAAGCACAACCCGCTCGGATCCACATTCACCAGCGGCGAATTCCCTGCATAGCGGTAGAGGTTGGCGTCCCCGCCTACGAAGCCGGACGGATCTTCGCTCACGAAGCGCCCCACCGCCGGATCGTACCAGCGGGCTCGGTAGTTGTAGAGGCTTGTGTCCGTATCGAACGGCCGGCCGGTGAAGGCCTGGGGGAAGTCGGCCGTGGGGTTGGCCGGGGAGACGATCTGGCCGAACGTGTCGTACTGCCGATGCTCCTGGACCGTGCCCGTCGAGTCGACCAGGTCGTGGATCGTCCGCTCATGATCACCCAAGCCCCACAGCACATCGCCCGCGGCATCTTCCACGGCCAGGATCTCGTCGACCGCGCTGCCGTAGAGATACCGCTGCGACAGTTCCGGCGAGTAACCGCTACCCTCCAGCCCGTCGGCGTCGGTCAGTTCCAGGGCCAGTTCGTCGCCCCGGTGGATGTTGTAGAAGTATTCTTCCGGCGTTCCGTCGCCGTCGGTGTCGATAGTTTTTTCGAACCGCCGGTTGAGATAGTCGTAGGTGTACTCGACGATCTGGTCGGCCGCGGCCCCGTAGCTCGCCCGGTCGGTCACCTTGACCAACCGATTCCGGTAGTCCCACTGGTACTCGGTGACGTCGGTGTCGCCCGCATCGAGGAGCCCGTTGGCGTTCACGTCCACGAATCGGGCGGTGCGGTTGCCTTCCTGGTCGTAGAGGTAGTGGAACGTGCCGTCGTCGGCCAGCCGGTTGCCGGTGCCCGTGGCGTAGGTTGAACCCGAGGCCGTCACGCGATTGCCGTTGGCGTCGTACACATACGCTTCGTCGGTCTGGTAGCTGTGATCGGCCGAGGTGAGCTGGCTCGTGTCGTCGTAGCCAAGGTCGCTCGTTCCGTCGGGGCTTGTCATCTGGGTGATGCGGTCGGCCGCGTCGCACTGCCAGGTATAGGCCGCCAGGTCCGTCAGCCCGTGCCGGTGGGTCAGGCCCGTGAGCCGGCCGTAGACGTCGTAGGTGTGGTAGTCGGAGGTGGCGACTTCCTGGGTGCCGGCCAGATCGGCATACCGGGTAACGGTGTCGTAGGAGGAATCGTCGCGATAGGCGAAGTCGACCCGTTTGTCGGTCGCACCGCTGCCCGTTTGGGTAATTCTCGTGAGGCGGCCCAGCGAGTCGTAATCGTAACTGGTGGTCGCGCCGAGCCCCGTGACGATGGTCGAACTTTCGATTGCCTCCTTGAGATTGCCGGCCTCGTCGTAGGCATACTCGAACTCGACCAACGGGCTGGCCACGTAGGGCAGCCCGCCACCCGCGGGCACGCTGAGCGGCCCGGTTCCGACATGGGCCTCGGTGAGGTTGCCCAGCGTGTCGTATTGATAGTCGTACGAGATCGTGTCGTCCTCGACGGCGCCCAGTTGCCCGGCGGCGTCGTAGTACCAGGTGATCGTGTGGATCGGTTGAGAAGCGGCGTCCAGCCAGACTTCTTCGGTTCGCTGGTTGAGCGCGTTGTAGTCGTACTCGGTAACTCGGCCGTTGCGGTCGGTCTTCCTGACCAGGTTGCCCGAGGCGTCGTATTCGTAGAATGCGCTGTTGGCGATGGGATCGGTTTCTTCAACGAGCCGGCCGAGGCGGTCGTAGCGGTACCCGGTCGCGTTACCTTCCGGATCGGTCACGGTCAGAACGCGTCCGGCCGCGTCGTAGGTGGTGACGGTGGCATGGTCCAGGTCGTTCGGCCCGGTCCCCAGGGCGTCGACGGAGCGGATCTGGCGATCCAATTCGTCGTAGACGTACGAGGTCGTCAGGGCGAGCAGGCTCGGCGAGCCCATAAGCCCCTCGGTCATGGAGACCAGGTTACCGGCGGCGTCGTAGGAGAACGCGGTGCTGGGGCCGTTGACGCTATCCCGCGATTCCAGGATCACGCGTCCCAGGTTGTCGTACGAATAGACGACCACCTGGTCGGTCGCGTCGGTGAGGTTCGACTTCATCGACGCCAGATTGCCGGCCCCATCGAAGCTGCGAACGACGCTGTAGTCGGGATCGGCGGGCGCGACGTCGGGAATCGCGTTCTCGGCGAAGTCCTGGCCGCGCGGATCGATCGCGCAGGTCTCGCGGCCGAGCGTGTCGTAGAAGTACCAGGTGGTATGATCCGTATCAAGCCGGGAACTGCCCCGCGGCCCGGTGACGAATTTCAGGTTGCCGGCGGGATCGTACCCGTAGTAGGTCGTCGGTCGAACGAGCTGGCTGTCGTAGCGTTCGAAGTCCGGCAACTGCTCTTCCACCAGCCGGCCCAGATTGTCGTAGACGTAGTTCGTCGTTCGGCCCAACTGGTCGACGACTTCCACGACGTTGCCCAACTGGTCGTAACGCGTGGTGATCGTGTGCGACGGATCGCGGGCTTCGCTCCCCAGTGCGTCCGTGGCGGCCACTTGGCGATCCCAGCCGTCGTAAACATACCAGGTCGTGAAGCCGCGGGGATCGGTGACGGCGGTCAGGTTGCCGTTGCTGTCGTACTGGTAGGTAGTAACGGGCGACTCCAGAGAGCTGTCGGCACGGTTTCCCTCGGGGGCCGGCGCGACCATGCGGACGAGACGATTCATCGCGTCGTATTCGAAACGCGTATCGGCGCCCGTCGCGTCGGTGACGAGGATCGGGTTGCCCGCGGCGTCGTAGATGGTCGTGCTCGTGCCGGCGAGTGCGTCGGTCACGCCGGTCTGGAGTCCGAGCAGATTGTAGTGATAGGTAGTGGCCTGGTCGCGAGCGTCGGTGACGCTTGCCAGGTTGCCGTACAGGTCGTACTCATACTCGATCTCCGGCCTGGCCGCCCCGATGCCGTCGTCGTCGGGATCGGGGAGAATCTCGAGCACCATGCGATTGAGGGCGTCGTATTGGTACTCGGTGGTGTATTCGGGTTCCTTGGCGTCGCTTCCCTGCGGGCCGACGACGTATCGAAGGTTGCCGTTGTCGTCGTAAAATCTGCGGGTGACGGCCTGGCCCAAGGGGCCGGCGCCGTCCGGGTCGGGCAGGATTTCGCGGATCAAGCGGTTGGCTTCGTCGTATTCGTAGTAGGTCGTGTGAGGCGCGTCTTCGGCGGCCGTTCCGCGGGCGTCCGTCACGTAGATGAGGTTTCCCTCCTCATCGTAGCCGAAATAGGTGACGGGCCGGGCCAACGGGCCGGCGGCTCCGTCGGGATCCGGCAGGATCTCCCGCGTTCGGCGATTCAACGCGTCGTACTGATACTCAGTCACGTGATCGGTGTCGGAGATGCCCGTTCCGAGCGGGTCGACGACGTACCGGAGATTTCCGAACACGTCGTAGTGGTACGTCGTGGTAGACTCTTCGAGGGGCCCGCCGCCGTCGGGATCGGGGAGCGTTTCCGCCGTCTTGCGGCCCAGCACGTCGTACTGGAATTCAATCGCGTAACCCGCGTCGTCGGGAACGACGTCGAACGACGTGCCCGCCGAGAGCCTCACGATCTCGATCCCGTTGATTGCGAAGTTTGCCGTGTCGCCGCCAAGGTCGACGAGAAGCACAGTCAACTGGCCGTCACTGACGGTGACCGTATAGCTGTTCGACGCGTGCTCTCCGGCGGCGGTTGTGACCGTGTCGACTTGGACCCCTTCCAGATAAACGGCCACCTGGTCGCGGGCAGCGCCCTCATCGCCGAGCGTGACGGTGACTTCATACGTGCCGCCGGTCAGATTACAGAGAAATGTCGCCTCGGGCGCCCAATTGTAGTCGCGTAACAAGGAGTCTCCAGTCGTACGATCGTATCCCCCTCCCGCCGCCGCAAGCCATCCATAACCCGTTGCCGAGGTGTAGACATCCGAGTAGGTCATCCGCGTATAGCCGGCAGCGACGGGTGACGTTGACGTGCCGAAGTCGAATTGGGCAATCGTCGTGGGTGCCGCAGCAATGCTGATTTCCGTCCCAAAAACTTCCCTCATGGCATTGCCCGCCAGATCGACGATCGCCGGACCTGCCGACAACTGATAGTCGCCCACTTGCGTCTGCGCTGCGAAGCTCAATTCGAAAGTGACGGCGTCGATTTGCGTCACCGTCAGGGGAATCAGCGTTTCATCCGGCGCTGTCAGGATGACGTCGTCCGCAGTGAAGCTCGCCGCATCGATCGGTCGATCGAAGGTTAACTCGATTTGATCGAAGTCGCCGGCCACCGTTTCATTGGGACTGACGACGGCCACGGACGGGGCCGCTTGATCCGGACCGATCACCTTGATCGCGCGTCCGCCGCTGTAGACCGTGCGGACCGTCGTTCCATCGGGGTAAATCGTGGCGATCGGCCGGTTCATCCCGTCGTAGCGGAACCGCGTCGCACGCCCCAGTTCGTCGGTCTCGGAGATCAGGTTACCCGCGGCGTCGTATTGGCTGAGCCTATAGGTGCCGTCGACGCTGACGGCCTTGACGACTTGCTGCTTCTCGTCGTAAGAGAAGCTCGATGTTCGCGTCGTGGCGCCGGTGACCGAGAGCGTCGCCTGCAACGGGTTGCCCATGGCGTCGTAGGTGATCGCATTCTGCTGGCGTGCTCCACCGATCTCGGGGAGTTCCTCGACCAGCACGCGGTTCAGCAGGTCATACTGGTAATCCGTCCGATTGCCTTCCGCGTCGATCGTGTACTGCAGATTTCCGCGTGCGTCGTAGTGAGATGTGACGGTGATCGTATCGGTGGCGGAGACCCGAACCGTCGTGGTTTCCGTTTGGCCTGCCGTGTTGTAGGTGCAGGTGGTCACGAAATCGTCGGGGTCGCCGGTCGTGGCAGTACCCCGCGGACTGGTCACCGTTTCGGGCAACCCGCGGTTCGTGGCCGGGTAGGTGTAGCTGGTGATGTTGCCCAGGGCGTCCTCGACCTCCATCAGGCAGTTATCTTTGCCCAGGGCGTCGGTGAAGTAGCGGTAGGTCGTCACCCGGTCGTCGAGGATCGTTCCGGGATCCCCCTCGAGCGTAACCGTTTCCAGGTTCGCATAGTCCGTGTAGGTGAGGCTGGTCACCTGGCCGGCACGGTTGGTGATCTGCGTGATGTTGCCGTCAGAATCGTACTGGTAATCCTCGGTCTGACCGAAGACATCGGTGATCGCGGTTCGCTCCCCGTCTTCCCAGGCGTATTCGGTGGTCGTACGATCGGGGTGCAGTTCTTCGAGGACACTGCCCGTAACGCCTTCAAATGCCGTGTCTGTCGAAACCCTCGAGATCCTGATCCCATTAATTGCGAAGTTTGCATTGACACCTCCAAGATCGACGAGCTGCACGGTCAACTGGCCATCGCTGACGGCGACCATGTAACTCTTCGACACATGCTCGCCGGCGGCGGTGGTGATCGTATCGACTTGAATCCCTTCCATGGACACGACCATCTGGTCGCGCACGGCGCCCTCGTCGCCGAGCACGACGGTAACTTCATACGTCCCACCGGACAAGTCGTAGAGAAAGGTCCCCTGCGGAGCCCAATTGTAGTCGCGCAAGAGATCGCCCCCGGAAGAACGGCTGTACGCGTTCACCGCTTGAAGCCAGCCATACCCCTTCGCGGCGGTGTAGACGTCGTTACCGGTCACCCGCGCATAGCCGGTGGCGACGGGCGATGTAGATGTGCCGAAGTCCAATCGGCGGATCGGCAGCACCTGGACTCCGTCGACCGTGTAATAGGTGGTGAAGCCCCGTTCGTCGGTGAAGGAGGTTTGATTGCGGAAGAGGTTGTAGGTGACCGTCTGCGTGTGGCCCGACGCAGTGGTAACCTCGAAGCCTCGCCGGTTGGCGAAGTAGGTAAACGTCGTCTCCTCGCCGTTGGGGTCGGTGACCTGCTTCAACAGCCCGTCGCGAATCATATCGGTGTAGTATTCGTATTCCACAATCGCCACGGGGGTCGAGACGTCGGACGGCGCGGTCATCTTCCACAGCCGTCCGTTGGCGTCGTATTGATAGGTCCAGGTTCGCCCGGTGAAATCGCTGATGCTCGTGATGAGATCGCCGGTGTAGGTGAAATCCAGGTAGCGTCCGGCCGCTTGCAGGTCTGTCACGCGCTGGATATGGCCGGAACCATCGTAGCTGACCGAGATGCCGTTCCCGAACCGGTCTTCTCGCCGGACGAGTCGGCCCAAATCGTCGAAACGGGTCATTGTCCCGGTCTTGTCCGTCCAGGTGTAGCCGAGTCCCGTGCCGTTATAGACCAGCGTGCCGTAGATCGGGTCGGGAGTGATGAAGCCACCCGCGCCGTCCGTTTCGAAGATCAGCCGATCGCCCGAATCGGTGAACCAGATTCGATCGTCGCCGTCAGATTCCAGGCGGTCGCTGTAGGAGAACGACCACCCGGCACTCAAGCCCCGGTCGGAGGTGAATCCCGCGCTGCCGCCCGTGTGGGCGGAGTGGTAGTGCCGCGAGAATTCCAGGGGCGATCCCAGGCCGGGGAAGACGAGATCGGTTTCGTCGTGGCGAACGCTCCCGTTTGCGGTGTTGACGGGGTCCCCGGCCCATGTCTGCACCAGGGAGTTGATTGCCGCCGCAAACACGCCGAGCGGAGCCCCCGTCGTCGCCCCTCCATTCGTCATATCGGATGACGAGCTCAATCCGCCGGAGATCATGTACGATGTGCTTCCCGAGGGATACTCAACGATATAGCCCACGCCGTCCCAATCACCGAGGGGAGTCGGGCTGCGAGGAATCGTGACCATCGCGCCTTGCTGCACGGCATCATACACCGCGACGAACACCCAGGCCGACTGATTCTGATTCAATTGGGTGCTATACGTCGACCAGTTGTCCTCGGTGACTTCGAACACCGGAATGCTTCGCTCTCGCGCAAGTTGTAGTGACTTGACGGTCGACATGCACCTGATGTTTGTGAGTTCCTCCCACACCAGATGTTCCATGGCGGAGTTCAATTGGCCGAGCAACCGGTATCGCGTGGTGTCATGCTGGGACGAATCGTCGATCGAAATCGCTCGCCACTGCCCGGCCTTGATATCGAAAGTCATATCTGCCGGCACGTAATCGAAGCCGACCTCCAAAGCCCGGAACCAGTTTTGCAGCGGCATTGCGGCGGTCACTAGCCCGGACGCAATCCGGCTCACAGAACGAGTCGCACCGGTCAGATCACAGACAACCTCCTCGGCACAATTCGTGTCGTGCATGTACTTCATGCCCGCCAGGTGTAACAGGTAGCCGGCGTTCTCGTCGAGGTCGAATGTGGCGTGGGAGTTCGCGTACGCGATATTCGCCTCGGTTACCATCCGCCATTGATCTGCAATCAACTCCTGGGACAACTGATTCGCGTCCAAGGCAATGACCATGTAGTCGGCGGCAAAACGCTGGTATTCCGACTGCGTGCTTGATCCGTTGGGATAGAAATGCTCGAGTTTCAGTTTGACCTGGCTCGTGAGTTTGGGAAGTGCGAGCCGGTTCGAAATGCTCAGCAGATCGTAGGCCGACTCGGCGTCGGTCTCCCAATTGAGCAGCAATTCGGGGATGACGCGGTAGTCTCCTGACGGCGTGGGTCGCACGGCAAGGGGCATCGTGCCGATTTCCGGCAGCGAAAGCGGATTGGTCTGGAAGTACGTTGTGGTTCCGTTCAAATTCGTGAGGGTGATCCGGACCCGGTACGTTTCCGAGGCCGGGATCTCGGCAATCGCAGTCTCCTGAGAAATGATATCGTAGGGAACCCCTGTCGGCAGGGCATGAACCGCCTGGGCCACAATCGGCCCCGCAAACGCAATCTCCGCGATGCTCGTTGTCGGATCGTTCTCCGCCAGATAGTCGCGGACGAGCCCCTCGTAGTACTCGTGAGGCGAGTCGAGTCGCGCGGTTGCGAAGTAGTCTCCGGTGACCGCACTGGTGTCGTACGTCACCTCGCCCAGCATGTTCCGCACGCTCTCCCGGCAATCGCGAAACTTGATCGACGCGTCCAACGCCACCCACTGGGTGCCGACGCCCGGAACCTGCACGTTTGCCTCCGGCCAAAGGTGGTCGAACTGAACGGCAACCGTATTGTCGCCCACCTCGACCTTCACCGCGTCCAGGTAGGCTCCCTTGAGCACTCTCACGGCGGCACCCGGCGTAGCGACACCGAGCCACGACTCGACGCCGCGGCCGCCCGGTGATTGCGAGTCAACGGGCAATTCGACCACGCCATGCACGTAGCGCACCTCGATTCCCGCCTGGTCAAGCAGATCGGCGAGCAGCGCCGAAGTATCCCAAGCATTCCCTCTGCCCGTCCGGAACACCGCCTCGGCGCCCTTCATCGAGCCCGAATACGGCTCAAACTGGATCGTGTTGAGCACGTACTCGTACATCTTGAGCGGCAGGTTGTAGAGCCGATCGGCCAGGTCGGCCACGTCCTCTGCCTCGTCGGGGTGATCCGCGACCAAGTCAACGTCGATGACCTTCCCCGCAAGATGAACCATTCCGGCCTGGGGATCGTCGTTGAGCGGATTACCGTGAACCAGCAGAGTCTCGAGCGTCGAAACAGCGGCGACTGCCTCGGGAACGACCTCAACGGAGTTGTAGCGGAGGTCGAGCGACTCCAGCGACGTCAGGCTGCTCAGGCTCGGAAATACCTCCGGCGCTCCCGCAATATCGTTGTACGAAAGATCCACAACCTCCAATTGGCTCAAGCCTGCGATCGGCCCAAGCTCCGAGTCCTCCAAACCGCCCCCCTGAAGAACCAGCGTGGTCAGATTCGACAGGTTCTGAAGCGGCGTCAGGCTCGCCAACTGGCTCGTCACCGACAGGTCCCGCGGCACCAGCCGCAACGACTCCAGGGCCGCTGCATTCTCCAGTCCCGCCAACGAATCGATCACGTTGCTGTCCGCCTCCAACTCGGTCAGTTGCCCAACGGCGGCCACCGTCAGCTCATCACCGGCACAGAGGCCAAGGCTGTTTCTCACCGCCAACGCCAGATCGGGGTCGGCAAATTCAGCGGCCGTCAGAAGTTCCCGCCGCTCCAGCGGTTCCAGGGCAAGCGTTCGGCGCTGCAGTCGCCGGGGCAACCGGCCTGTATTGCTCCCCATGATGGCCGCCACACTCGCAAACATCCCACGCGTCTTTCGTCTCGCCGCCATTTCGTCCCTCCTTGATCGCTGGGGCTATACACTCAACGCGGCACTCCCCAGGCGCCTTTCCGCACAGGTCCATCACGTTACACACACCCCCCACCTTCCCGCTCCGGCGTCGAGACGCCAAGTGATCCTGCTCAATCGCAGTACCCACCAATCCTGCCCCGGTGCCTGTCACCTGAAGCACACCGGCGGCCTCCCTAGAAAGGAGGTTCACGCTCGTTGATGACACCCAAATCCTATACCAATGTCGTAACACCACCAGCCTCACGGGAGAATAGAACATGTTAGATGATACTTGTCAAGGCGTTTGTCAAGAAATCACCCGAGGTCAAACTGTCAACCTGGCAGCAGGGGCAGTTTCTCAACAGCAGCGTCACCCTGACCGTTTCATACAGTGCCGTCAACAGTTCGGCGGAAGCTCAAGTCGCAACTCATGTTGTGGCTACCCCCAACGCGGGAACTTGGGAAGTTCGGGAAATCCAGGGATACGTTACCAGTGTTTCGCGTCTTCGCGAGACCGCCTTTCTGCGGTTTCAGCACGCGCCCGACGACTTGCTCCAATGGCTCGACAAACGTCTCATTTCCCAGCGGTCGGCCCGTGCGACCATGCCTGCGATACTCCTTGAATAGCCCCTCAGGCACGCGCTATTGAGCGATTTAGCCACAGGTAGCCTCGCCAATGTCAGCGACAGTCAGGATCGGTACCAGTTTGTCAGCGGTGGTAGGGCTGGTTTGCCGGGGGTTGGGGACAACCAGAGAAGCGTCGAGTGGCGATCGGGCGAGAGTTGGACTATTGTAGGCTGGAC
>JAAYAY010000355.1 GCA_012719125.1 Planctomycetaceae bacterium
GCAGTGTGCCAGCCCTCGCTGGGATTCACAACGTGCTCAAGCGAGGCCGAGATTCGGTGCCCATCATTGCTGTAAGTCCAGGTTGCCAAGGATCAGAAGCGTCGTTCGACTATTTTGACCGGACGGGGATTCACAACGTGCCCAAGCGAGGCCGGGATTCGGCGCCCATCATTGCTGTAAGTCCAAGTTGCCAAGGATCAAAAGCACCGTTCGACTATTTTGACCGGACGGGTTTCCATGTGGTCCAGCACCAGATGCTTCATATCGAGAAAACGGTCGGAAAACCGCAAGTCCTCATTTCGTGGGTGTGCAAAGGGGACTTCGAGGTCGACGACGAACCGCTTGTCGCGGACGACCACGACCCTATCAGCGAGGAAGATCGCCTCGTCTATGTAGTGAGTTACAAATAGCACGGTCTTTCTTGTCTGCTGCCAAAGGTGTGACAGCCACGACTGCATTCTATCGCGTGTGTGGTAGTCCAGCGCGCCGTATGGTTCGTCCATGAACAACACAGGTGGATCTGGAGCAAGGGCACGGGCCAGAGCAACTCGCTGGATCTGGCCGCCCGAAAGCTGGCGAGGATAGCGATTGCGAAACGCTGACATCTCAATCCGTTCCAGCATCTCCGAAATACGCTTGCGACGTTCGTCGCAGGGATAGTCAAGAACGCCAAACCCGATGTTTTGCTCGACTGTCAACCACGGAAACAGGGCGTAGTCCTGAAACACGTAACCAATGCTGGATGGTATGGTAACCTCTCCTTCGAAGGGAACGAAGCCGGCCAGGGCATTGAGGAAGCTTGATTTTCCCGTTCCCGATCTTCCGACGATCGAAACGAATTCGCCATGCCGGCAATCGAAATCGACGCCCTCCAAGGCTCGAGAACCGTCGTACTTGACGGAAAGTGAGCGTGTCTGAATCAGGTGGTCGACCATGGCGTCATCTGTTCATCCAAGGGAATATGAGCCTGGCAGCCCACGCAAAGAGAAAGTCAGCCGCTGCGCCGGCCGCTGCAAGCACAGCCAACGCTGCCATCATCTTATCGATTCTGTACGCGAGATGACACACAGATATTTGGTAGCCGATACCAGCGGACGCACCGGCCATTTCGGACACAAAAACCATGATGAACGCGACGGAAATCGATACACGAAGCCCAGCAAATATCGACGGAAAAGCTGCCGGGAGCACAACTCGCCACGCTATTCTTGACTTGGACTTCGTCAACAGTCGCGCACTCCACAAATATGCTGTCGGAATGGCAGCTGCTCCCAGGTGCGTATTTACCCAGACCGGGAAAAACACTGCAAATGCGATTGAGAAGATCTTCGCTGTGTTACCGATGCCCAACCAAGTAATGACGAGCGGCACAATGGCCACTGGGGGCAGCGGCCGAAGCAACTGAACGAGCGGGGTCAGACTCGCGTTCGCAATGGGACTTCGCCCAGTGAGCATCCCCAGAGATATCCCAACGATGCCTCCAATAAAAAAACCGAACAGCATGCGAGTGCAGCTCACCCAGACATCACGCGCGAACTCGTGGCTTCGATACCACTCCAAGAAGGCGACCGAGACTTGACTCGGCGGGGGAAACATCCGTGGGTTGACGACTTCGAGCCGAGAAACGCCCTCCCAGAGCACAAGAAAGGCCACAACGGGCAGCAATCGCCTTGCCGCGAGGTTGAGCACCTCATGGACCCGTTTCCTGATGGTGGCGTGTTTCTCGTTTGACATTTTTTTGAACCTCGCCAACCCGCTGCCGATTCGCCCATGTTAGTCGCCCGGAAGCCTGTCTGGTGTCACGGCATCCGGGGCAACGCTCCGGAGAAGGTCAGGATACAAGACCGCATTGAAATTCGGGATGGGTGTCTCCTTTGGGAACGTCCCTTTTTCGATCGCCCATTTCGCTTCCGCCGTCGTATAATCAAGGAAGAGACGGTTGATCGCTGGCTTGAAAACGAAGTTGTCCCAGATGTCGTCAACGATTTCGCGATCGAGTTTCGTGTACTGGATCAAGACTTCCTTTGCTTCTTCGGGATGCTCCCCAATGTAGAAATGTGCGTCGTGAAGGCCTTTCAAGAAGGCCGTTAGTTCCTGAGACCGGTGTTCGATGGTGCTCTGCGTGACGTCGACGACATACAATTCCGAGTATATGTCTGCGTCGGCGAACGTGATCGCCTTGGCCCCCATCGTCCGTTCGGCGATCCGGGCCTGCGGATCAAAGATGGAGATCGCATCTACGCTCCCGGCGGCCAAAGCAGCGGGCATATCCTCCGGCTTCTGACTGATCAATTCGACGTCATCCTGACTAATCCCGTACTTCTTGAAGAAATTGTACGTGAAGAACTCGGGGCCGCCTCCAAAGGAAGTGGCGAGCTTGCGTCTCTTGGCACCAAAATACTCTGCGGGTGTGTCGAGATCACCTTCCCTTCTGGCCACCACTCGGCACTCCGTGGTGGTCCGCTCGACTACTTGGGCCAAGACACGGAATTCATTTCCCTGAAGCGTCGCGAGAGTCACCGGCACCTCGCCCGATATCGCGACATCCAAAGACCCACCGAGGAATGCCTGAAGTGCGAACTTCCCGGCGGTGAACTCCTGAAGCTCGACGTTCACGCCAGCCTCTTCGAAGAACCCTTCATCCTCTGCCACCATAAGGAGCGTCATCGCGGGCGAGACCTGGATACCAACTGTGAGGGTCGGCAGATCACTGCGTGTGTGGCTCGCTTCTCTGGAGTCACTCTGACAGCCAGCGAGCAGCATAAATGGCAAGATCACGGGGAGCGCAGCTTCGATTCTAAGCATCGTGGCTCAGCCCCTCTTCAGCGCAATGTGTGGAGAACACTTCACGTCCGCGGACACATACCGATTCGATGCATCGGTCGTCACCGTGAAAAACCAACGACGCAAGAAGGCCGTCAATCTCAAGAAGTCTAACACAATCCGAAGGCCGGGTACAAGGCGGGCGAACAATCACGAAGTCGGCACTCTTTCCTGCCTCAAGTGATCCAATCTCCGCCTCGAGGCCAAGGGCCGCGGCGCTGCCGAGAGTCCCCATTCGGAAAACATCATGAACGGAGAGTCCTGATGTGACCTTGATGGCATCCTCCATAGATCGGAAAACCGAGAGTCCTTTTCCTGCCCCAAGATCGGTGCCCAACCCGACGTGCAGTTTTGCCATCCAGGCGGTCCGAAGACTGAACTGAGCGCCGCCGGAGAGCAGATTCGCCCGAGGACAATGCGCCACAGCGACTCGACGGCACGCAAGCCTGTGGAAGTCGTTTTCCGAGAGATGGATAGCATGGGCCATAATCGTCCTGGGCGTGAGAATCCCAGTCTCGTCGTACAAGTTCACTTCACTGCCACAACCAGGGAAACGTTCAAGGATCTGGCGTTGTCCTGCCAGATTCTCTCCCAAGTGGGATTGAATCCGAGCCCCTTGCTCCATCGCGGCCGCGGCAACTTGCCGCAGAAGGGATTCGGAAGCACAGTAGGCGGGCCGCACCGTGAAACACCAGGAAAGCAATCCCCGGTTCTTGCCGTCCCATTTCCGGCACAGTGCGGTAGCGTCCTCGATCAAAGTTGTAGGATCTCGAAGCAGGGAGTCTGGCAGTCCGGTGTCACCGGCCGTCATCCCCATAAGAATCCGCAACCCAGACTCCTTGGCTATGGCGAAAGCCACGTCGGTTGCTTCGGGGAAGTACGGCCCATGGACGCAGCAGGCTGTCGTGCCATTACGGGCGAGTTCATGGAAGAAGAGCCGTGAAACCTTGCGGGCGTGGTTCAAGTCTGCGAACTTGGCTTCGACCTCGTAGATCGCCTCCAACCACTTCAGAAGGTCCGGGACAAGACGCACCCATTCGTAATGGCAAAGATGCTGATGACAGTCCACAAGTCCTGGCAAGATCAACCGACCACGTCGATCGACAACGTCAGCGCGAGAATACTCCTGAGGGACTTCCTTCTCTCGGCCAATCCACGCAATCTCGCCGGCAGCTCCAACGATAAGCGCGCCGTCTGGGAGGTCTAGCCATCTTCCCGCGGACAGAGGCGTGTAGAGACGGCCAAAGTACAATGTATGCGATTTAGTCATGTATGGGAGGCATGATTTTCATCGAGATGCGCCACCATTATCAAGCCGTAGTTGAGACTTTCCCGGTCTGAACGCATGCACTCGGGAGTGAGACGTACCACCGAGAACCCGAGATTCTCGTACATCCTTACGGCCGGTTCTAGTATGCGTCCGCTTATGACGTCATTCACGTAGTCGTGAGGTGATGCGCTCGGCCGTTCAACAAGGTAGGAGCCCAAGCCGGGCAGACGAACATGAGTCAGAGCGCCTCGCATTCCAAGTCGTCTGGCCAAGTCCAACCGGCAGCGGTTGAGTTGCCTACCAATACCGCGTCCTCGTCTGGCTGGATGAACGCAGATGGAGACGAAGTGGAGGCAATCGCCGACAGGATCGTGGCTCTTGCTGATCCACCCATCTGATGTGAGTTCAGTCCATGTCGGGTAGCGATCCGTCGGCAAATAAACAATCTGGGAGGTAACCATGCCCAACAACTCGTCGCAGTCAAACGCCCCGAAACAACCCTCTTGAAAGGTTGTCAGTCGATCCAGAAGCTTCTCAGTACAGGCCTGAACATCACTCGGCCACGCGATCTGTTCCAGGGCATGCATTGCAGCCAGATCGTTCCGCGATAAAGTTCGCAACAACGGCACCATGGTCATCGCCCTTTAAGAACGTTGTGGCTGATTTGCGGTCACTATCATTGAGTGGATGTGGGAGGAATCAAATCAGTTGTCTTGATAACGCCTCGAAAGCGGCCGTGAAACAGGCAAGCGGCGCTCGCGTCCGCCCTGCGCCGATCTGCCCGATTCCCGGCTCCCGGTGTGCGATACTCGTGTTGATTATTGGTGTGATTCCTGTCTCAACGACACGTCGCACATCGATCCCAGTTGGTACCCCCCGGTAATCCAGAGCAGGAATGCGGAGATCGGGGTGCTCACCCACAGTGATTCGGTACATCTCCAGCGTGTGTTGCAGCAATTCGCCGGAGGTACCGCCAATATACCTCGCAATTGCCGGAGAGGCAGCCATTGCGAATGCACCGATTCCAGCGGTTTCGGTAATTGAACTATCGCCCAGATCGGGATTCCCATCGGTTTCCTCATAGCCGTCAAAGCATATGCCATGAATCCGGTTGCAGGGAGCCGTAAACCAGCGGTGTCCGAGACCAGAAACTCGAATGCCAAACTCCTTGCCGTTACGCGTCATGGCACTGACCAACGTGCTTCCAGGTAAGTCAACGATGGCGTCGGACAGCGCCTTGCAAGCGGCCATCGAAATATTGACAAAGAAGTAGTAGTTGTCAGCTACAAAATCGATGATGGCGCGCAGGGAGTCGCGAGTCAAACGAGAGCTGAGAAGATGCGGCAGAATCTGCCGGAGGAACAAAAGGCGGGCACCCTCATGCCGGTTGTGGCATTCGTCACCCATTTCCAGTGATCGCCGAATGATCTCCATGATGTCGATTCCCCCCGAGCGCCGAATTGCCTCCGCGAGTGCGGGCCCGAGCACTTTCTCCATCCAATTGAGGCGGCTCAACACGTCGTCCCCCTGCGCGCCAAATCGTAAGGCCCGACCCATTCCCTCACTCATCGTGCAGTAGGCCCAGTTCCCAAACGTCTCATTCTTGACGCAGAAGACCCACATCGACGGGCTGACGATCCCCGCAACCGGCCCAACAAACGACTGGTGATGAGTGGGCTCGAAACGAATCCTCCCCGATGCTCCGAGATCCCGCGCCTTGCCGTACGACGGGGCCCACCCCTCGTAAACCATCGCACATTCGGCACCTGCACGCATCGGGCAGCACATTTCCTCCCAAAGAACAGGCGGTCCGGCGTGAAGCAGGACATTGTCGTTGAGCGCGGGACACACCTCGGCTGCGCGCCTCACGTCGACAAGAATCGGACGGCCGCTGCACAGGCGATCGAAGCTGACTGCATTTGCCGAGATATCGATCATTCCTATCTTCAACCTCGCTCGGCACGAAAAACGAAATCGCTTTCTTCGCGTATGAGTTTCAGGGCATGCTGCTTAATGCTGACAAACTCGTGCGCTGTCACCAAATCAGAGCTGCGTGGCCTGGGCAAGCAGACATCGATTTGCTCCTTGATCCCTGCGGGGCGTGCAGTGAGCACGATGATCCGATCGGCCAGAAGGATCGCCTCGTCGACATCGTGGGTTACAAACACGACCGTCTTCTTCGTCTCATCCCAGACGCGCAACAGGAGTTCCTGCATTAGCAAACGAGTTTGTGCGTCGAGCGATCCAAACGGTTCATCCATAAGGAGGACCAGCGGATCCAAAGCCAAGACCCGCGCCAGCCCCACACGCTGTTCCATTCCACCGGACAGCTCTGCCGGATACCGGTTCTCAAATCCAGTCAATCCGACAAGGTCAATGAACTGCTGGCCGACGCGGCGGCGCAGTTCTCCCGAGATCCGTGCCATCTTCAGGCCAAATTCCACATTCCTTCGAACGGTCATCCATGGGAACAGAGCATGCTTTTGAAAAACCATGCCCCGATCAGGTCCGGGAGAATTCAGAACTCGGCCGTCCAAGTGAATCGTTCCCTCGGTTGGCGAGATGAAGCCCGCCAATGCGTTGAGAATTGTCGACTTGCCGCAACCGGATGTTCCCAGAAGGCACACAAACTCACCGGGCAGGACCGTGAACGACAGAGCATCCAAGACCTCCACCGGCCCCTCGGCTCGCTGAAATCGGACCGTCAGGCTATTCACCTGGATATGTCCGACTGCGTTATTTGTCACTGGCTTTGAGTCAACCACCGCCGAATCTCACAGTCCGTCGAACTACTGGGCTGAGGTACTTCTGCTCAACCAATGTTACTTGTTGAACTGAGTCCAGGGAAAGACGCGCGTAGTTGTGAAATGAAACAACTGATCGGAGATTGCACCCATGCCACCAAGAACAATCAACGCCGCCAACATGCGATCGACGCGGAACACAAGGTAGGACGTGGAGATTCTGAACCCGATTCCTTCATAGGCGCCAGCCATCTCCGCCACGAACACGCAGATGAAGCATATGCCGATCGCAACACGCATACCTGCTAACACGTGTGTCAGGGAAGCTGGGAGAAGCACTTCCGCAAATAGGTGCTGCCTCTTGGCACCAAGGCTACGGGCGGCCCATACGTATGTTTGAGCCACGTGCGACATGCCGGCATGCGTGCCAATCCAGACGGGGAACAAGACACCCCAGAACACGAGAAAGTACTTCGATGTCTCTGCCAAGCCGAACCACGTGATTGCCAGCGGAACGATAGCGACCGGGGGAAACGCGCGAAGAACGTGTCCAAGGGGGCTAAGAACGCGATTGGCCAAACGAATTCGTCCGGTCAGCGTACCGAGAAGAATCCCGAAGGAACAGCCCAAAACATAACCAACAACAGCCCGTCTACAACTGGCCAACACATCCTTCCACAAATCACCGGCCATCGCAAGCTCCATCAATGCCCTGAGAACCGTGCTCGGAGGGGGAAAGAGTCCATGCCGCTCCTCGACACTAATTCCCAGAGGAGCAGCAGTGACGGGATCGTAAGCAGTTCAGCAGACCGTTCCACCAATACGTTCAAACACCTGCAATACGATGGAACCCGGGCACGTCCCTTCTCCGAGAACTGACTCGTGTCTACACCACTGTCACCTTTGGCAGCTTCTGAATCGTGCATAGGGTTCCAATTCTCACTCCGGCCTCTACCGCACATGCGATTCTTGCGGCCTGACGGCACCGGTTCGGCATTTCAAGGCAAACCACGTTCGAAAACGATTGATACGACCCTCCCAGCTTCCCGAGTACTCCGATAGTTCCAAGGCGGTCTTGAGCTGTTCCTCGGTGTGCTCGAAACGATCGTGGGGACTAACGTCATGGAGCATGTAGTACAGGTGCGACAACTTCTTTCGTTCCAGAAACCGCCGCCATTCGAGGTACGCAGGCACATTCTCGAACAGTCGAAGGAAAGGCTCGGCCTCATAGTGAATGGTTGCGTAAATGTGGGTCGTGGTGATCCGCACGGGACGTTGGTGAAAGGCAGACCGCAGGTACCTGTAAACAAGTGGCTCAAGCTCGTCTCCTAAGGACATGGTCAGCATCAACAAGCGGCCGTCAGCTGCCAAATGCCTGGGCGCTCCTTGGAGCGCCTCCCGAACAACATCCATCCCATCGGGCCCGCCATCAGCACTCAGGAACATCCGATATCCGTAGGGGATCGGTACGAACGGTGGATTAACGGCAATCACATCAAATCGCCGACCACTCACGGGTCCGTACAGGTCGCCCTCAACGAACGAACACTTGTGCTGCACTTCGCATATCTCGGCGGACCTCCGTGCGTATCGAATCGCTTTCGGGTTGATGTCGACTCCGACCACCTCGTCCACACGGTGTGCCACATGGATGGCAAGCACACCAGAGCCGGTTCCCAGGTCGAGGGCCGTTTTCCCCGAAACTGCTGCCAATCGGATGGCAAGGAGAGCGGATTCGTCGCCGAACACCGGCATCACTCTATCGTACTCGTCCGAAAGCACTCCATCGCAAACAATTCTCTCGTTCGGCAGCTTAGACATCACCCGAGTCCTCTGCGTCGGGACGAGCCGCTGCCCGCCTTGATGGGAATCTCTTTGGCCCATTCCCAGTAACTCCAATTTCGTAACCCAGGGAGTACGTTGCTCCGCCGCTCACTTGACGTTCGAAAGGTCACTCAAACTTCACCCCATTCACCTTGACTCGCTCCAAGAATCGTGGCGCGAACATCTTTCGGTAATCTGGAGTTGAACTGTCGGGTGGGACCGCGCCGGTCTGCTTGGCGAATTCGGCTTCCTTTTCAAGGAGGTCGATGGTACTCTTTTCCAGGATTAGGTCGAAACGGAAATCTGGCCAGATGTGGTTCAGGATCTCCGCGTCGATCGGGATTGCTGCAAGCAGGATTTGCTTTGCTCTCTCGGGGTTGGCTTTGAGAAACTCCTCCGCCTTGGCCAGCGCACGTAGGAAGCGCTCCACAACCAGGCCGTTCCTATTTGCGTAATCCTGTGTCACCGCGATGTGGAAAGTCTCGGTATAGAGATCTTCCCCGGTGAACACGACGGCCTGGTCGCCAATGGCCTTCTGCGCATTGTAGATATGCGGTTCCCACATGGCGATCGCTGCAAGGTCACCACGGATAACAGCCGTCACGAGTTCCGGTGGCTGCATGTAGGTAACCTTGACATCTTTCATGGTCAGCCCATGTTTCCTAAGGAACTGCGCGAGAAAATACTCGGCGCTGCCCCCCTTGAATGTTCCGATCAGTTTTCCTTGTAGATCTCCAGGACGGTTGACTCCCTTGTCCTTACGAGCAAGCACCTTAACGCTCAAATCCGAAGACTCGATTGAGGCCACCACGACAACTTGCAGCTGACCGAAACCGGCGTACATGATGGGCGTTTCCGCGACGGTGGAGAAATCCGCGCTGCCACCCACCATGGCGTCGAAGCACAGTTTCCCCGTGGCAAACTCCTTCACCTCAACGTCGAGTCCTTCCTGGCGGAAGTATCCGTTATGCTTCGCGATGATCGGCAACGCGGAATGGGGAACCGGATTCTGCGCCAAGATGACTTTCGTTAACGCCGGAGTCGGTCCATGGTCGGGTCCTTCCTGACGGCAACTGTACCTCGAGACAACCGGGATGGCAACCGCGAAACACAGGAGCAGTATTACCGCCCAGACACGATGTGGAGACTTGTTTCTTGCGGACATGGTTTCTCCTTCGCGTTGCGCTGAGTATCAGCCTTCGTCGTGCAGCGCAAAGTGAACGAACACGGCAATACCCAACAGCAGCAACACACCCGCGACAGAGTATTGAAGCAGGGGTTCAGTCTGATCGACCGACATATGTTCGTCGGTAGCGACAAACCGCTCGAGGATACCGATGGATATGATAATCCCCACGAGGACAAGAATTGTCTTCTTCAAATGCCCTATCTGAGAGAAGCGATACAACCACCGGGGCATAGCACCCGCGAATCGCGGGGCAAACTTGGGCTGGTACAAGATTAACAACCCCATGGAAACAAGAACCACGGTGAGCATCATTACCAGATGATCAATGGCCCCGAGGATCGCCGCCGACGGTTCCTCGGGATGACCAAGCAGGATGGACGTGCCGAAGATCTTCAGTGGGACTGCAACGATCAGGATTGCGATGGCCAGCATCATGAAACGGAGCATTTCCATGGTCAAGGAAACGATCCCGCCCTCGACCTTATGGGGCCTGAGGAGATCAAAGAACGACCTGTGTCGAGTCTGCGGGAGCATGCTGCCGAAGAAGAGAGCGCAGGGGCCGGTTCTCTGAAACAATCGGAAAGGCATATCACGTGCACTGAGCAGCGCCGAAGCCAGGGGCAGCG
This sequence comes from Planctomycetaceae bacterium, assembly GCA_012719125.1. GTDB lineage: Bacteria > Planctomycetota > Planctomycetia > Pirellulales > Thermoguttaceae > JAAYAY01. The sequence continues at coordinate 10,477 of JAAYAY010000355.1, forward strand.
ACAAGAGGCGTCGAACGGAAGGGGCATCGTGTCCGAATTCCTTGCCGTCATTTCGATCGTAAAGAAAGACACACCCAACCAATTCCCCCGGCGATGCCGGCGAAACGTCGGCCCCTTGTGCGGGGACGAAATCGTGTTGCAGCCCGGGCAGTTGCAGCATACTATCGTCCACAACATGAGCAGTCTCCGTCAGCGGCAGCATCAACAAATGTTTTGCGCTCGTCCGCCCGAGATGAGCTATTCGCACTTCCTCGAAGGGGTTTCGGAGACTGGCGTCATCGTGCGGCTCAGTTCTAGGCGGTTGATCATGGAAGTGGTTGACGATGCAATGAAGGGTACTAGGTCCGTCATTCGAACGTCGACACTGAGCCTCGAGTAATTTGCGGATGCCATCTGCATGCCCCAAGTCCCTAAGGTAGACGCGCTCCTCGAAATACCGTTCGCCGTCACCACTTGCGGCAGACTTGCCAATCAGCCATCCCTCATTCGTCTGCAATTGCTCCGGACGATTGAACCAGATCAGTGCCGCGCAGCGGCAATCCATACGCCGCATCAGGAACCGTAGCATCGTTTTCTGGAACTGATCCCAGTCGACCGCCTCGTCAACAATGTCTTTGGCGATGGCACAGAAGCCATGGTTGAATGCCTTTTCCTCGCAGAGCTCTTTCGATTCCTCCTCAAGCGACTTCTTCGCACACTTGAGGTGCTCACTTAGCGCCGCCAGTTGATCGACTTTTCCGCCGCAATCGCCCGGAAGCCATTCGCTCAGCTTGAAAAGTTGGCCCTTTTCGACATACGGTCGATTGTGCTCGACTGTCCAGTCAATGACCTCCATGTTGTGCCGTCCGGCGGTCGTCAACACGATGATCTCTTTCGCGTGGTACTTCGAATCCGCCGCATCCAGCTTGTCAAGCAGCTCTTGCGCTGTGTGGTTAACTGATTCTGCCAGGGGAAGGAGCCAGTCGATGATGAACACGTCAGGATCGCGATCCGTCTGTCTCAACGCTTCCCAAAACTGCTCTTCATTGACGAAGGTCTGTACGTCATAGGACTCCTCCAGTTCAGCGCGCACCGCATCACACGAGTCCTCTTTGTCATCCAGCACGAATGCCAGGGGTTTGTCAGTCTGAGTAGACCCGTCAGTTGCACAAATCCATTGATGTGATCTTGACAAAAGGCGGTGAAACTCGATGCTTTCCAGTGTAAGAAAAAGTGTCCCCAATGGGAACAATGGAAAACAGGAGTTCACCGCCAGTGA
>JAAYAY010000356.1 GCA_012719125.1 Planctomycetaceae bacterium
TCACTGGCGGTGAACTCCTGTTTTCCATTGTTCCCATTGGGGACACTTTTTCTTACACTGGAAAGCATCGAGTTTCACCGCCTTTTGTCAAGATCACATCAATGGATTTGTGCAACTGACGGGTCAACTCCGCAGGTTCGCTGGCAGCGCGCCTGATGATGAAGTGCCAGTCCTTGCCGGGATCGCGATCGCCGATCGGCTGCGCCGGACCTCGCTTGGGACTTTGCCCCGCCGGAAACAGAAGGAGGTACTCAGCCTGAACTTGCAGTTGCCGCTCGTTGAAGACCTGAAGCCACAGTTCGTAGCGGATATGTGTCGGCCAAAGAGCTTCGTTGGCCTTGACCCGATCCGTCGATGCACCAGTCAAGGCATTGGTGATTCGCTCGGGCAGCCTCGCTTCGACCGCAATGCTGAAAACGATCTGACCACGAGTCGGGAACTCTGCTTGGATGAAGTGGCATACCTGGTGTCGCTAGCAGGCCTCTGCTGTTGGTCCTGGACCATCCGGAGGTGCCGCTGCACAACAACGGCTCGGAGGGTGACATCCGGGAATGGGCCCAAAAGCGCAAGATCAGCGCCGGAACGCGTAGCGATCTGGGCCGGCGTTGCCGGGACACCTTCATCAGCCTGAAGAAGACTTGTCGGAAGCTGGGGGTTTCCTTCTGGCGCTATCTTCAGGATCGGATATGCGGAGGGCATCGCATTCTTCCCTTACCCGACCTCATCCGGCAAGCGGCCCAGGAATCGTGAACTGGCGACCGCCTGATGCGCCACTGCCTGCCGTTGCCCTTCTCCCCCAGAAGGCTACGTTCCACCGCGCGCCGAACATCTCCCAGCTTGAATCCCGAGGTTATTGAGAAGTTACGCCTTTGTGGTGGTCGCCAGTCTCTACAACTTCCGGACTGCCCATGCTGGGTTTCCTGCAGGATCTGATCCTACAACATCCTCCGTCCGGTAACCCGGTAGATGATACCAGCGATTCTGTTAGAGCGGTACTGTTTCTGGCTGCACTTCCGCACGAGACGCCGGCCTTTCGCAAGCATCACACTTGTCGAACACCCAGGACGTTTTCCGAAGCAACGAGCTACCAGCGGAGACAGACGACGGCCCGCGGCGAATCGTCGTCACTCGCGAGGATCCGACAAGTTTCATTGCATGGAACGCCCGTTTGCTTCTCTCCCCACGGTCGGGCGTGCCTGGCCAGGAGAAAAGGAAGCGTGCCTTCACGAAACCGGGGGAGCAGCAGGCGGCAAACCGCTTTGAGCGATCGAGGGGTCGTTTCCAGGGACTTCGAAAGATTCTCGGCTTCCCTCGCAACATACTGCCAAGGAGACACGTTTGCGGGCCGAAGAATCCCTACTGCGGCGCGTTTCCAAAGCTTGATGACGCCAGGCGTTCCATATCGGTGCAGCCACGCATCGGCCAACCCTTCAACGAGATCTTTCAGAGACTGGAGATCCTGCAGTGCAAGTGAAGCTGGATTCGTTGGCCGCAGCACTTTCGCCAAGCTATACTTCCTGGCCTCTGCTTCACGCCGAAACGCCGCCATCCGCCCCGCCGTCTTCGTGGCGGTATCTCCAAGTGCCTCCAACGCTTGCCGCTCGTATCGCGTCATCAGCTCTTTGTGGCGAACATGAAGGAACTCGTGTGCCAACGTTCGCAATCGCCAACCCTTCCACCAGTGGCACAGAACGCGGAGGATGACGGACCGCGACGTTCGCAGGTCATCTTGCTGGGCGACCATTTCTCGGCAGGCCACTTGCCGTTGCTTTTTCAGCAGCTCCTCGCGCTCGACATGCACTCTGCGAAATTCGTCGAGCTCCTCTATGGTACGCTGCAATATTCGCTCCGTCAAAGCGAACATGGTGATGTCGGTGGACATGGCAACGAGAGATGCAAGCATTTCATCCGCCAAGTGGGAACACCATTCTTCGACAACCTGCACCACCGTGGCCTCCGCGGCATGAGCGTTTGTCGTTACTTCCTCGAGCACTGTATCTCGTGGATTTCGGCGAAGAAGCCTCCGAAATCTATCTGTTTCTGCTTTCAGTGCGCCTTCGATCCGTCTTTGAAGGTCGCAAAGGGTGTTTGGGTCAAACAACAAAGTATGCTTCACCTTTCGGTTCCCCGTCTCCGTTATTCCCGCGGCCAGGCGGTCCAGAAGACACCTCGCCAGCGCTGCCCATACAGGGATGTCGGGGAGCCACGTGAGCGCTGCTCCGAGCTGGACGATCGACCGCGGTTTTGCTTTTTCCGCGAAGTCCACCAACTCAGCGCACAGATTTGCCTCGAGGAGTTGAGCTGCTAAATCAACAAGCTGGGACTCGGAAAGATTCCCATTCAAGTATCGTGACATCAGGCGGAACCGCCCGAGGCACGAATCAAGGGGTTCCGTGTCTTCGTCGTGGCCCAACTCAAGGGTCACGATAAGAAGGTCTGACGCCAGTCGACTTCGCACCGTGTCCCAGTTCTTGCGAATATCGCCGGGCGAACCTACAATCACAGCGGCACATCTGGTGCCGGTAACCCTCCGGTCACAGCCTCGGTGCCGTTGCATTTTGTCGATCATTTGACTCCATTCGGTCGGGTCCTCGGACAACCAAATGCAGGGCCCTTTACGCCTGTATGCGAGGCTTTTCGAAATCCCACCGACAGCGATCACCAAGTGATTCTGCCGTGCGACAGGCAGAGACGGGTTGATCGCCGGATGCTTGCGAGCAGTCCGGTTCATGGCAGATCCTTTCTCATGCGGCCGAATTGGAAGCGAAATCGGCCGCGCCTGCGGGGACCCGCTCGGCACGGCCGATTGAAAACCCGATTACTCCTCATGCTCATCGCACCCAGACGGATCCAGTAACGACTCCTTGTGGGCGTCTTCCAGAGCACCGTGAGAATGCAGCATGGAGCAGAGACGGCCTCCTTTGGCATCGACCATGAATTGCGTATAGTGCCGGTGCATTTCCTCGATGCCCGGGATCGCGCGGAAGGGCACCCGGGAGATCTTGCCCCGAACCGCGACCTCGAAGGGGTTGCTGCCTCCGCAAAACTCGAATCCCGCGGATTCGGCGCGATGCTTCATCGACTTGGGGGCGACAAGATAGATTCGCAGCGGGTAGTCGCTGCGGCCGACCACGGCAAGGTTCAGATTGGCCGGCAAAGTGAAATCGAGGCTCCCGGAAATCCACGCGTCCAGGTCGAATTCCAGACCAAACCTCTCCACAAACCCCTCAATGTCCTTGACCACTTCGGTGAAGTACTCTTGAGCCTGATCTTCGCCTTGTTCAAGGGCTTCCTCCATCAAAGCCTGGAAGTCCTCTTCCCCTTCGGCCTGCAGGACTGCTTGGAGTGAAAGCTCGACACCATGACACTTTGCCGGGATCTCCCGCAACATGCGCGTGAGCACGTCGTTGACGTCGCAGGTTGAGATCACCTCCGAATAGACCGTGTTCGAAATGCCGATCAGGTCGATCACCTCGGGAACCGAGCGGTTCACATGACGGTAGGCCGAGATCACCTGTTGTTGGGTGTGTTCGATTCGTTCGAGTGCTTTCCGCAGAATCCCAATAATCGGCTGGATCACGTGCTCACGATATTCACGCTTCGCCAAGGTCTCGGCAAAAGCGATCACCATGGCGTTATAGGCTCGGCAGGCGGCCTCGCGCGACGCGCCCCACCGAAGGAGGGGTGCTTGTTCAGCTTTAGCCAGAGCATCCTGAAACACTCGGTCGGAGGTCCCGTCCATAGCACGAGCTTCCAACTCCGCTTGAATCAGTGAATCTCGCTCTTCAAGTTCCTCGAGCGTTTGTCGCACGACGGATTCCACCTGGGGGAGGCTGTGACTTTTCTCCTCTGCCTTCGCGACGAACTTCTTGGCTCGCGTCACAGCATCCTGCTTTGCTTCCTTGCCCACTGAGATGACGAGCTTGATTGCAGCCTTTCGATCGCGCCTCCACCGTTCGGCGGTTTGCTTCAGAAGCCTGATTACGTCGGGGCGGGATCCCCGCTTGATGGCGCCGGAGGAGAGCAGTGACGCAGTCTGCGACAACATTTCCTGCATCTTCTGCCGGGTTTGCTCCAACTCCAGAGACGGCATGAGTTGCCCTTTGACTGCGTCGACCATCTCCGCCCCGACGTGGACGTTCAGTGACTCCAGACGGCGCCCAAGCCGGCTGTGGGCGTAGGCGGAGCTCAGCTTCTGGACAGGCACTTGCGCCGTCGAAGTGTACTCAGTGCACACAATTGCTTCGGCGAATCCATCTCCTTGTCTTGTTGCCACGCCATTCACATCGCGAGCTTGCTCCAGCTGCCGCAGATCCTCCTTTTCTCCCGCCAGAATATTACCCGCAAGGCGATCCCACATCTCAGGGATACTCTGGACCTTGCTGCCGCTATCGACTTGGTCATAGTAGACCAACTCGTCAAACAGCGGGCGAGTTGGCGCGTTGATCCCAAGGTATGCTGCCATCTTTTCGAGTTTCCTCGGGGTCTGACCTAAGGAAATCTCGCAGAGCGTCATGTATCCGTTCGCCCCCAGCCTCTGCTCGTCGGACCAGGTATCGACCTTGGAAACAAACAAGGAGGGGGCCACCGCATGAAGTACGACTTCGAGTTGCAGGGTGCGGTCGATCGAACGGACCGTCTCGTGGAGCAACATAGTGACAGGAATGACCGAGGCGGACCCGGTGCCGCCAGCCAGACCGGCAACGGTGTGGACTCGCAAGCACTTCGATCGAGGCCCCTCGAAGGTCGCCATGGCGCGCTCGACGATTCGCCGGATCGCCTTGCGAACCGCGCTCAAGTTGAACGCCAGAACCACGGTCATTGCCGACCTGGTCCGCCCAACACCATTGGCGGTCTCGAAGCCACTGGCAGCCTCCGGTAGAGCACCATCTCTTAGCAGTTTGTACGCGCGACGATGGTCCAAAATACCCTGGAAGTCCCCGCCGCTAGTGAGATGTCGGACGTCTGGGATAATGGCCAGATCCGACAAGACCTTGGCATCGCTGTCCATAACCAGAAGGAAATCGGTCATCGCCGGACACATCAAGGGTATCTGTTCAAGTGCGAGGCCTTGTCCACCCATGGCAATGCAGATCTGTCGAATGCCGCGGGAAACACGGTTTCTCCTTTTCTTCTTAGCGCCGTTCAGGTGGTGCGCAACGCCTTGCGACGTCCGCCTAATGCGATTGGCAGTAAGCACGCTCATCGGTACTCTCCTTAGTTCAAGTTTCGCACATTTTGAGGATGCATTTTGAGCGATCCGCGGCGATCTTCGCGGAGACATGGCAATTGAATTTTCGTTGCACGTCCCGTCCGTTTGTAGCGGGACGACGCGTCA
>JAAYAY010000357.1 GCA_012719125.1 Planctomycetaceae bacterium
GCCGCACAGCGACAGGTCTCCCTACTACGCTCAATCGTAAAGACCACGCCTCCTCCAACGTACTGCGTCCTCACGTAAAGGTAGTCACGCACCCCAAATCCATGGTACAACAAGCTCGTGGACATGCTGGCATCTACTGTCTGAAGTCGTTTTCACAAACCCAGATAGGAACAGTATGTCCACACTTCTGCAAGTCAACATACGCTTCCACCGGATGAACCGGAATATGACGCGGCGTCGTGCGACGACATGGAGTGTTCTGGCTTTGCTGTTGTGTGTTTTTGTCCGGGTCTCGAGTTCGTGGGCTGGCGAGGATGTTTGGTCGGAGTATGAGGCCCGCTGCACCGATGTGCTCAAACGGATTTCGGCGGGGAAATTCGCTGAACTGGAGGAGGACTTCAATGCGGAGATGAAGAAGGCCGTTCCGGCGGCCAGGCTGGCACAGATTTGTGTTCCGTTGACCGCATTGATCGGCGACTTGGATACGGTGGCGGCACACCGTCAGATGGCTGCTTCTGACGGGAACCTGAAGAGTTTCGAGCTGTGGGTGCGGCCGACGAAGACGGAGAGGCTGGTCAAGGTGAGCATCATGTTCGATCAGGACGACAAGATTGCCGGGTTGTTGTTGACGCCGACACTGGAGACATCGCCACCGGCCGAGAAGGCGGCTGCGCTGGCCAAGTATGAAACGAAGACGCGGCTTGCCCTGCCGTTCCGAGGAGAATGGACGGTTGCCAGCGGGGGCCCCACGCCGGAGCAGAATGGGCATGGAGACAACCGAAACCAGCTTTTCGCTTACGACTTCTGGCTCGCCGACGAATCCGGGGAGCGGTTCCGGAACGGCGGCCGAAAGAATGAGGACTATCTGACGTTCGGCCAGCCGGTGCTGGCACCAGGCGACGGGACCGTGAGGCAGGTGGTGGACGGTGTGGAGGACAATATTCCCGGGGAACGGAACCCGTATTTCGTGCCGGGAAACCTGGTGGTGATCGATCACGGGAACGGGGAGTACTCGTTTCTGGCGCATTTCAAACAAGGGACGATCGAGGTCCAGGTGGGCCAGCGGGTCGAGCGGGGCGACCAACTGGGATTGTGCGGCAATTCGGGCAATTCGAGCGAGCCGCACATTCACTATCACCTGGCCAATGCGCCGCTGATGCAGGACGGGGACGGGTTGCCGGCACGGTTTGGCGAGATCGCGGTCGACGGGGAGGTTACGGCGAAGGCGTTTCCGGTGCGAGGGGATCGGGTGTGGAATGTGCAGCCGTTAGGCGAATGATCAGAGATCTGCGGGGGGGGCGGTGTACGGCACTCAATCGGTGCCTGTGGGTCCGCGATACCTCTGCAGACCATGCTCGGAGGCAGAATGAGAGGCATGTAAAACGGGCGTTTACTCCACAACCCAGTGTGTTTCATTCATTCACTTAACGGAAATCGCATCAATCTCTATTGGGGGATCCGGTGTACAGGGCCGCGCAAACCGCGTATAAAGAGGATTAGGTTGGTTTGCGGACAGTGAGATAGGCGGAGGGAAATCGGAACAGAAGCCGCAAAGGGAAGGAACGGACGGGCAGGCCTTGCCGGCCAAACCCTCGGCTGCAGTCGCTGATTCAAGGAAGGTCGGCGGCACTTCTGGATCACGGAAGGCGACATGCGACTGTATTCGGGAGAGAGCGATGCTCACCACATCTGAACAACGCGTGCTACGCACGTTCCGCCGTTTTCAAATGGATCCCGGCAAAATGTTGTGTTTCTCCGGGCCCGGCCTGAAGCAGGACAAAGCGACACTGGCTCGCATGATCGAGAAGGAACTGCTGGTCAAAGAGAAGTTCAAAGGCGGATATTCGCTTACGCAGACCGGCTTTTCTGCGATGAAGAATTGCAGCTAGACGCCTGACCGGCTCGCTCTGCGAGATCTCGGCGCTCCGTGCGAACATATCAATTGCGATCGCTACCACGCGTAGCGGCACTGGGGGCTTAAGTTCGTCGGCTGTCCTTGCATCAAGCGGCTTTGTCTGCTCGAAGGGGCGGACGAGTATACCGAGGCAATGGCAGCGAGAATTCGAGCTGCGGGAAGGGAAAACCCGCCTCTAGCGGGTTCCGGCGTTCAGGGGCGCGTAGGGTCGGCCGGGGATCAACTGTTTGCCGTCGGAGAAGCCTTCGGGGCGGGCGGCGAGGCGGTTGACGAGGACGGTGCGCCACTTGGCGAGCAGATCGCGGTGGGCCGGATCGGGGGCGAGGTCGTGTTCTTCGTGGGGATCTTGCTGGAGATCGAAGAGGTGTTCGCGACCGTCGAGGGGGCGCCAAACGTACTTGAAGCGTCCGTCGGCGAGGGCGTGGAAGGCCTGGGGCTGGCTGTAACACTTGGCGTGTTCGAAGTGGAGCCAGGGGCGGATCTCGGATTGCTTTCCTTGGAGTTCCGGGACGAGACTGACGCCGTCGACTTCGGGGCATTCTGCGCCGGCCAGGTCGAGGAAGGTGGGAAGGAGGTCTTCGAGGCAGACGGGTTTCAGGCAGCGGCGGCCGGGGGTGAAACCCAGTTCGGGTGCGCCGCAGAGGATGAAGGGGATGTTGGCCGAGCCTTCGAAGGGTTCGCATTTGCGGAAGTAGCCGTGGTCGCCGAGCATTTCGCCGTGGTCGGCGGTCAGAGCGATCACCCAGGGTCGGCCGGCCTTTTCGCTTCGGGCTCGGAACTCGGCGATGAGGGGGGCGACTTCGTGGTCGAGGTGTTCGATGAGTCCGAAGTATCCGGACTGGGCCTTGTGAAGGGTCTCACCTTGGAGGAGGACGCGGTGGCCGCCCTCGGAGCCTTCGGGGGTCAGGGCGTCCCAATCGACCCAGTCGCCATGGGCGGGGGGCGGCAGTTCCATGCTCAAGTAGGCGTCGAAGTACTTCTTGGGCGGGAAGAGGGGCGGGTGGGGTGCGTAGAAGGAGGCGGTCAGGAAGAGGGGTTGTTCCTTGGGGACTTCGGCAACGACTTTGCGGGACTGGGTGGCAATCCAGGCGGTGGGATGGAGGTTATCGTCCAGGGGCCAAGGGGTGGCTTGCCAGTGGTTGTAGGAAAGCCCGAGGGTCTCGGTCACCCATTTGCGGAAGTCGGTGATATCCGGTCTCGCGCGCTGGATGTCGGCGGCGTATTGGTCGTCGGAGACGTAGGTGGAGCCGAGAGTGTCGGTTTCGTATCCGAGCCCGGCGGCATCGACGATCTGGTGCATATTACGGCCGATGAGCACGGTGCGATAGCCGGCATCGCGGAGCAGTTGGGGCATGGTTGGGTGATCGACCTGCTTCATCTTGTAGCCGACGACGCCGCTGGTTTGGGGATGCAGTCCGGTGAGAAGTGCGTAGCGAGCGGGGATGCAGGAGGGGACGGTGCTGTAGGCTCGGCGGAAGAGGACGCCCTGCTGGGCGAGCTGGTCGAAGGTGGGGGTGCGGACGGCGAGATGGTCGAGGATGGACAGGCAATCGCCCCGCATTTGGTCGGGCATGATGAAGAGGATGTCGGGTTTCTGGGGTATTTCTTGGGCGGTTGCGGTGCTGACGGCGAGGGCCGAGAGGGCGATGCAGAAGAAAAGAAAATGGGGGAAAGGATAATGGCGGGAAAGGAGAATGGGGCGGGGGGGGCGGGACGTCATTTGGTCTTCTTCCATTCTTCACTGGGCGGTGACGGGTTTGCTGGTCAGGAGTCCGATGCAGCGTCCTTTGTTGCCGGTGGCACAGTAGTGCATATACCCGTCAGTTGCACAAATCCATTGATGTGATCTTGACAAAAGGCGGTGAAACTCGATGCTTTCCAGTGTAAGAAAAAGTGTCCCCAATGGGAACAATGGAAAACAGGAGTTCACCGCCAGTGA
>JAAYAY010000358.1 GCA_012719125.1 Planctomycetaceae bacterium
GCCCGGTCACCGCAATGTTTACAGGCACAGGCCTGTCGCCCGGGCGCCGGATGCCGCTGAAAAACGGCTTGAACCCGTCCGTTTCACCCGCTTGGGCTGCGGTCAAGTCCCGGGCGGCAACCATACTATCAGCCCAGTTGTCGCGGCAGATGAACGCGGACGCATTATCAGCCGGATCGGCTTTAGGGCTCAGGGAATTGGCGAATGGGATGAATGCGAAGTAGAACATCACGTCCTGGTCATTGAAATCCGGTTGGTCGTAGGACTCGACCACGAACCCGCCTTTGCCGTCGCACGCATCCGGTGAGTAATCCCAGGCGACGGCATTGTCTTCGACACCTTCGGGGGCAATCTTGGCCACCTCGACAAGCAGGATTCCGTCATCACCCGTTCTTCCGGGAATGAAGATTTCATACCGGCCTGCCGCCGGGTGCAGAACACCGAAGGAACCGCAGCCGTTCAAGACATGGCCGTCCTCTGCAACCCACCCGCCGATCAGCCCTGCCGCCGCATAGGGGAGGTAGACGAAACTGAGATTACAGTGTTCCTCGTTCTTGAAATCCTGGCTCTCGTCCGCGTTTCGAATGTGCCACCCACTGCCATCCTCCAGCGGTCCCACAGCCGTCACGTTGTCGCCGTTTGCTGCCGCGATGGTGAAGAGCATTCCGTCTTCGCAACTGTCGATGCCCGGCATCTTCAGAACAATCTCGCCGGAGCGGGCTCGTTCTGCAACCGAGACCGTCGTTCCCGGCGGCAGATTCCCCGAGGCCAGAATCTGCTCACCTTTGGGCGCCAGATGTCCTCCGATCCAGCCGTCCGCGAACGGGAAGTAGGCAAAGCCGAAGTCGTAGTTGGCCTCAGCGCCGTTGCCGGCCGCGGTGAAGCCGGCAACCCACGTCGCGCCGTTCAAAGAGTTGCCGGATGTCGATGTGGTCGCGCCGGCTACCTCCACGCCGCCGCGGTTGTCTTTGGGGAGACATTCAGAAAGGCTTGCCATCAAGACCCCGTGTGCCTGGAACATGCCTATTCCCTTCGGCGTGTCCTTCGTGGCGCCGACCCCCAGTCCAAAATCACCGCGGTTTCCTCCGGAGACAACCAACCCGGCTCCGGGGCTCTCCGCCGCGATTCTAGCCGTCGGTTTCTCCGCGACGCTGCCGCCGCTCGGTTCAACATCTACCCGTCCTACGATGACACCGCCAGTGGCGATGTTTGCCGCGAGACAGGCTATAAACAAAGCTGGAAACAGCATCCTTGGTCGTATCCGGTTTGTCACAATTCAGCCTCTCATGTATCAGCTTAAGTTTAAGGCGATATCCAAGCGACGCCTCAATTCGCGAGGCGGACGAGCTTTCCGCCGCCGGGCGGCAGTTGCAGATCGGCACGCGGGCTAATGGGGCGGTTCGATGATTTCCTTGGGCGGGGCTGCCTTAACGGGTGCGGGCGTCAATTCGGCCAGCATGCGGATCGCCGCCGTGACCATCATCTCGCCGGAACCTTCCGCACAACGGGCGCTGACGACCTCGTAGTTTCCTTCCGCGTAGGCGGAACGGTTGGGAATGTAGCTGAACGAACCGTTGGCCAGTTCGACGACGTGCGTCTGCTTGAACGGGGAAGCGGCCTTGATGCTCAGGCCCAGTTCAACGAACACCTCACCGCCGAGCGCGACCCAGGCCAGATCCCGGCCCAACGTGATCACCTGAACCTCCGATTCCCAGGGCTTGCCCTCCCGGGCGGCGACGTCGAGCACCTTGTACGCCTGCACCTGTTCCATGAACTTCGCCTTGGCGCCGCGTTTGACCACCTCGTGTGCTTCCGCGATATCCTTCTCGGTCACGGGGGCGAGCGGGAGGGAGAGAACCTTGCTACGGACTTGTAGGGCCCCGTCGGCGGCCGGCCGGAGGTCCATGTATGCCTTGAGCACGTCGCCGGCCAGGATCGTTCCCAGGCGGATGGCCTCTTCCTGGCCATGCTGGCGATCGGACCACTGGACGTTGATATGATTCAAATTGCCGCAGGTGCCGTTGGCGAAGATCGTGAGCATCTCGTCGCCCTTGACTTCGGCCAGCCGGCGAGCGAGGACGCCGGGATAGTCCGGCCAGAATTTCAACCCGCCGGTCGTATCGGGATGCATGGCGTAGTTGACGTAGGTCAGGGTGGGCTTGCCTTTGGCGGTCTCAAAGTAGACCACGCCAACCTCCGGATCGATGGGACTGACCGGCCGGATGATGTTCGGGTTGTTCTTGCCCGGGTTCCACCCCACCGTGCCGTCTTTCATCCAGAACCGGCGGGTGAACGCCATGCGGTCTTCGTGGCCACGGGCAAAGGACGTTCGCACCGGCACGAGCCGGCCGCTCGCTTCCGCCACGCCCTGCGCAATCATGGCCGGCAATTCCACGGTATATTTCTTTGCCAGGTCGCCGCTCCCGCCGTCGGAATCATCGCGGGCTGCTTCCCGGGCCAGCACCGGACCGGTATGCGTGTGGGTGGCCGAGATCATCACGTGGCTGCCGGGTATCTTGGTCTGATGTTCGATCAGCTTCCGCGCTTCGAGCACCGTGTGGCGGGGCACGGTAATCAGATCGCACACAACCATGGCGGCCTGGGTCTGGCCGTCGTCGAGAACGACGACCTTCGCATACAGGTCCTCAAGCACTCCCTCGCTTCCCCGCGGGCTGTAGTAGCCGGCCAGGGGAATTCCCAGCGGCGGCGTGATCTTGACGGCGGCGGTGCCCAGACGCAGTCCGTCGGCCAACACGGGTGCGCTCGCCAGGACCATCAGGGCAAGCAAGAAGGAGCAAAAACGGAACGCGGACTTGGCTGGTATCATGTTAGTACCTCGAGAGCGACTTAGGTATGGGAACAGCCCACTGTTGCAGAGTATCGCGCAACGCAGACACGAATGCAAGCAAGCAGCGTCGGCGATGCTTCCTGCGCGGTCCACGGGGCACGACGCATCGACTGACGCGGAACCGGCGGGCTTCGTGATCTCACGACTTCTGATACTGGTCGGCGTACGGTGCGACTTGGCCGATGTTGGTGGGGTTGCCCGTCCCGCGACTTTTTGCCGCCATAATTCCCCGTGGAATCCGCGGATTGGCTGCGTGACATGGGCGTTGTGCCTGACAGTGCCTGCAAGGCATGACTCGTTCACCAGCAATCGGATGAAAGAATCGAGTGGCGTGGTGACCCAGTGATTCGCTACAGTCTTTCCGGGTGGAATCATCAAGGCCCAAGAGTGTGGACTTGAAACTGAATTGCATAATTACGCAGTCAGATAGGCGGGAACCGGCCGAAGGACCGGCGGTGTTTCTTCTGGAGACGACAGCGGCAGTAAAGCCCCGGCAAGTAGTACTGCATTCGGGAATGGTGTCATCGAGAATCGTTTCCTTCGTAGTCCTGGTGCCGTTTCAACTCAATCGGTTTCGCGCTTGCGAATCATCCTCTTCTCACGCAAGGCGTTGGTTACTCCGCCTCGACCGTCAGCGCACCCAAGTTGTACGATCCCTGCACAAGGAGGACGATTTCCCGGTCGTCTGCGATGAGTGGGACGGACTTCAGGGCCGCTTTGCTGGTATGGCGCCAGTCGGGGAATTCGCGGGTATTTCCAGCATTTCGCGCCGGTTGTCGTTTTCGAGGACCGAGAGAGTCAGGAATGCCGAATTGCTTCGGGAGCAGATCCGGCACGTCATCTCGGAGGCGACGATTTCAAATGCCGCGTTTCGTCTCTGGGACGGTTCCCTCGCGGAATTCTGGATACGAACTCCCGCGGCGGCAAACGAGATGGCGTCCGACTTGTCGGGGAGGGGCTCGATGTTGTTCGGACAGGTGATGGCGAGTTTCGCATCGGTCTTGAAAAGGCCCTGTCCGGTAACCGAGAGCAGCCCCGGTGTCGGATTTCCCTTAATCAACAGCGGGTTTCCGGAGCAGCGGACCGAAGAACCGTCGAAATCCTCCTCGAACGTGCGTTTGGAGAACCTCAGTTTTCGGACGGCGCCGCGCAGATCCAACGGACCGGCGAGTTTTAGAACCGAGCCGGCCCTGTCCGCGACGATTCTAACCGCGATGACGTTCGTCTCCTTTTGGAGCCGGACGTTCTTGACGTAATTGTCGATCTCGACAAGCGATTGGGCGTTGCTTGGCGCGGGGGTATCGAAAACCGGCTCGCCGTTGAGATAGTACTGCATCGCCCCACCGGCACCCGCGCCGACTGTCATTTCGCAATCGTACTCGGCCTCGATTCGACCGAACACCCATAGGCATTGAGACGGGCCAGAACCGGCCAGTGGCGCGAGCTCCAGCGTGTTGGAAATGAGAGGGACCGTCTGAGCTTTGGCTCCGCCGAAGGTTTCCGAAATCGATTGGAGCTGTTCCCGCGACGGTTTAGGAGCCTTGTCGACGGGCCCGAAGATCGTCCAGGATTTAGGCATGCGGGTATCGTCGACGATTCGAGACGGCCGGATGTCGAGAGTCAGACTGCATACCTGTATCTCGGCGCCCATTTTTCCGCCGATGGCGAGCGAGACGGCATGGGTTTCGCAGGCATGCCCGTTGTCGATGGGAATCGTCAAGACGTGCGGCTGCCACGTGTCAGAGAGGGTGAACGGAGAACTGACGACGACCCCGTTCCAGTCGCCCTTCTCGCCCCAGCGACAAAATGTGGCCCAGGCTAGCCCCTTTCCCTTTGCGAGGAATGAAAGGCGGCCCACGGAGCCGGACCGGGTGGGAAGTTTCGCGCGGGTCTGGATGGCGACGCCGCCGTCACCTAGGACGTTCGTGATGCTCCACCCCGTGTTGCCCCCATAAGCGCCGGGTATGGTTTTGACGTCCGGAAACGGTTTGTAGCCTCCCCATTCGTCCATGACCCAGCCGTCGGGGAAGCCGCCGGGCGTTTTTGATTGAAAGCGACCGTTGACGTCAATCGGCTCTGCCGACAGTGCACCCCTCATCAGAGCAATCAGCAACGGGAAGAGGATAGTATTTTCATGGGAGGGCAGTCGGATCGCCCCGCCCATTTATGGCCGCCGTCGCACGGCCCTGCAATCTGACCGACCCGAGGAATCAGGGCGAAAGGGCCTCCCGCCGCATGAACGGGCATTTCTCCTTTGCGAAACCCGCCTGCGATCGCCTTCATCTCTTCACACAAGATCGAAGCGGGAGCGCCCAGAACCGCCAAACCGGCGTTGTCGCAGCCGAGTTCACGATAGATGACTCCTCCCAGACGCTGCGAACGTCCGCAAAGCTCCAAGGCGGTTACGTTGATCGTCAGCGACATGACCGTAGCCGAAAGAGGATCGGCGCTGCCGTCCGTCGGCGCCATCATGCAACGAGCCATTTCAATGGAGAAGACATCGTCGCCGACAACGGAAACGGCCTTTATTGCGATGCCGTGCGACTGGGCTCGGATGTCGAGCGTCAGTTGGACAGGATGCTCGGCCCGAGAATTCGTGTCGGAGAACGAAACAACGTAATGAGCGCCCTTCTTCTCCAATCGATTGGAAAAGAAAGATGTCTTCTCCTTGCCGCTGCCGTGAGAATTGAATCCGGCGTGAACTCCATGATCGACGAAGTCATCCGAACGACCGTCCATCTTCTGAAGGGCGCAAAAATGGTGGGTTTGGTTCTCTTTCAGGCAATTGCGGCCGTCCCGCTTATCGATAAACCGCCGTACCGTACCGTCGCTGCCAAGGACGTATTTCAGGTGTTCCGTTTCAAAGACAAAGGAATCCGGCTCCGCGGAAAAGAACGGAACTCCCCGCCGTGAACAGCGAGGAGAACACAACTGCGGAAAACAAACGTTGTAACCGCTTTGTCATTGGTAACTACCTGTCTGGCCACAACAGCGAGGTACGTCGTGGCCGGCGTCTGGCTGAAGTCTGCAGGACGAATTGGCGGTGAAACGATCAGTTGTTTCGCGCCGCGGCTGCCGGATTGGGCTTGATGAACATCACGTCGGCCTGCGTCACCCAGCCAGTCCGCAGGTCGAGGCGGAACCACCCTTCGCTGCTTTTCTCGTGGAAACGGGTTCCCGATCTCGGACCGAAGTCCGCCAAGTCGTACTGGGCCCAGGTCTTGTCCATGTCGGTGGAAACGATGATTCCGTTCTTCATGGGCGAGGCCGGCAGATAGTCCCGGCCCTTTGCGTCCTTCACGGTGATCGGCTTGCAGGACTGGAGGTTGTCGGTGCTTGGATACAGGTTTGCCCCGGTGGCGAAGAGGATGTTTCCGTTCTTCAGAATGTGGCTGAACGTGATCTTCTTGGCGTCGGGAAAGCCACCGCTGTGCGGCCAGGTGCGGGCATTGTCTTCGGAAAGGAGGACCTTGCCTTCGAGATAGCCGAAGGCCTTGTTGCTACGCTGGCAGTCGATATACGGCCCGGGGGGTTGCGGTCGAAACCCATGTTCCAGATCACCCCGGGATTGCTTCCATGCTGGTGCGAAAACAAGTGTGGTGGCCGCACGTTCTCCCAGTCGATCCCGGCGTAGGGATTCACCATCTGTGCTTGCGCCACGTCTGTCCCTGCAGCGGCGGCGGTCAGGACGATCGCTACCACGAGAACCGTACCTCGGTGAGTGATTCGCATGCGCCTTGTTCGAGACTCCACGGCTGACTCCTTCCGGTTATAGGCAGTGGCGGTCCGGCCGGCGTCAGCGGCCTGTCAAACCTTGATAAACGTCTTGGTGCGGTACATCCACAACATGATCAGCCAGATCACGACGAAGGCGGCAAAGGCTTCGACGAAGTTGCTCCACGGGCCCGGCCCAATCCAGCCGCACACGCCGTCGGCAACGCCGACATAGTGATTGGTTGTCCAGCCTTTCACGAAGATGTTGCCGATATTGCGAAAATCAAACAGGTGCGCCGCCATGTACACGGCGATCGAGTTGCTGCCGATGACCACAAAGAAAAAGACAGATTTTCGGAACCCCCAAATGTCGCTCACCAGGTAAAACAGAGCCGACAGCCCCATGCCCACCGCCCCGACAAATAGCACCCACGATCCGGTCGTAAGGCTGACGATCATCGGATACCAACGACTCCAGATGAGGCTCAGCACTACGCACACCAGGGCGCCGCCGACAAGCCAGGCCAGTTTGGCCCCGGCGTTTTTCCCCGATCTCAGCAGTTGTCCGGCCATCGCGCCGAGCAGAACGATACAACTGGAAGCCAGGGGCAGGCTGAGCGTCCAGGTGAACGACCATTTCACGGGGCGCAATCCGCCGAGGACGAGGTCGTCGACGTAGCGCGGAAGATTCACTTCGGGGGTGATGATGCCGGCACCGTGGCCGGGAACCGGCACCAGCACGATCAAGGCCCAGTATCCCAGCAGCATCGCAACCAGCGCCATCAATTGGCCCCGAACGCTGAAGTTCAAGAGGAACAGCGAAGCCACCAGGTAGCCGATAGCGATCTCTTCGAGAACGTTGTTGACGAGATAGAACTTGGAGCGGTCCAAGGCGAGCAAATGCCCGCCGGCAATCGTTCCCAGAAGAAACAGGATTGCCGCCCGCTTGAGCACGTGGCCGAAGACTTTTCGCTTGCTGTCGCCGAGGCTCAGCCGTTTGCCGAAGGAAAAGGGCATGGCCACGCCGACGACGAAGATGAACAGCGGCCGGATCAGGTCCTTGACGTGACTGGCGTCGCTCCAGCCGGAATACTGCAACTGGTGGTAAAGCGTTTGAACCCAGGGATTATCGATGGCGGCAAACAGCGCGCTCAAAAATCCCGCGTGACCGATCTCTCCACCGCCCAAAAGGAGGAACATCACGAAGCCTCGCATGGCATCGAGCGATACGAGCCGTTGCTGGTTGACATTCATCTCAGTCATCGATGCTTCTCTCCGTGGTAGTTGTGCTGTTGTCTCTCGCGACCTATGTTACCAAGCCGCCTCGCCGATAGCCAATGCCCGCGGATCTCTTTCCCTCCGACAACAGGTCGACTGAATGATCGCCGGGCGCAGCGACGGAACCGTCCGCAGCGCACTTGCGAAACCGCTTCGACGCCAGCAAAATGGGAATAGTAAGCTGGCGCAGTCCAGGCCGACCCGTGGGCAAGAACTTCGGCCTGCGAAGATTACGATCCGTCGCGCGCCAGGATCGCCGTTGATTTCGAGGCGCTTCCGTTCAACCCGAGGTGATCGCCCCCATGACCATCCGCAGCTCATTCATGCTCTTGCTTCCTGTATTGGTTCTCGCTCTCTCGCCCTTCTGCGGCTTGCAGGCCGCGGAGTTCCGCGCGGCCGTGGTCAAGGTTGATATTACGCCGGATTCGCCGCAGATGTTGCGAGGTTACAGCCCCCGCATGTCCACCAAGGTGCATGACCGCCTCTATCATCGCATTGTTGCTCTCGACGACGGCACGACCCTGTTCTTCCTCATCTCGTCCGACCTCTGTTCGCTCTCGCCCGCGTTTTGCGACCACATTACCGGGAATCTGGCCAAAGAGTTGGGCCTGCCGGGTGAGAACATCTGGTGGTCCATCACTCACACCCATTCGTCGCCTTACGTCGGTTCGCCTGGTGTTCCCGTCTTGTTCATGCCCAACCGGTTCGAGTTTCCCGTGGAGGAAGGCTACACGGCGCTCGTGGAAACGGCGCTTGCGGACGGCGTCCGGCAGGCCAGGCAGAAGCTGGCGCCTGCCCGGCTGGGCATCGGCCGGGGCTATGCGGAGGCGAACATGAACCGCCGGGCCCGCGACGCCGATGGCCAGGTCCGCCTTGGCCTGAATCCTTTCGGGGCGGTGGACCGCCGCATCGGGTTGGTGCGTCTCGAAAAAGCCGACGGCACTCCTTTGGCCCTGCTGGCGAACTACGCCATGCACGGCACCGTGCTTGGCGGCACCAGCACCGTCGTCAGCGCCGACGGGCCCGGTGCCATCGCCGAATACGTCGAAGAGAAAACCGGGGCGGCGATGCTTTACCTGAACAGTGCCGCCGGCAATATCGCTTCGCTCTATAGCACCCGCGCCGAGGCCGAGATCAAGCTCCTCGGCCGGTTCAAGGTCTTGCTGGGCGATCCGATTCTGGAGGCGAACCGCCGTCTGGGCGCCACCACCGCCGAGGTGAAGCTAAGGGCCTCGCGCATCATCGTCGAGACTCCCAAGCGTCCGGGACTTGCATGGTCGGATGAGCTCAAAGAGTACCTGCGCGTTGCCGACGACGGCACGGAAACCCTGCTGGTGCCGTTGCGATTCCTGCGGATCAACGATGATACGGTCCTCTGGAGCGCCCCCTTGGAACTGTTCTGCGAAATCTCCAACGAGATCCGCGACCGATCGCCCTTTGCCAACACGTTCTACGTTGGTTACACCAACGGGACGTTTTGCTACCTGCCCAGCGAGCAGGAATACCTGGCCGGCGGCTACGAAGCGGCAACCACGTCCTTTACCGCTTCGGCCGCCGGCGACCTGAGCGCGGCCGTCAACCGCCATTTGCAGGCGATTCACGCCGCGCCCTGAGGATGCATAAGGCACTCGGCAAGAAATCCACTCGGTCCGATCTGGCCGCGAGCTGGCAATGCGAGTGTTTCACACGGAAGTCAAACGACTATTCCGGACCACCCAAAAAGTGTTCGTGGAAGAAGACCGGCTGGTAACCGTGGTCGGTGGCCCAGCGGATCGCCGCCTCGCAGCGCTGGACATGGTCGGGCACGTAGGCCCGGTAGAACGGCCAGAAGTATTGCTCGTGCGTCAGCAGGTTCACCGTCTCCCGCCGATCGGGCTCCCGGGCCAGCGGGTCGAGCGTCTGCGCGACCTGATCGACTGGAGTGGAGTTGCACACGATGGCGTCCCGAATGAAGATGATTCCGCTCTGAAAGTCCATCCACAGGTCGTGTTTGGAGACGTACTCCGAACGCCGGGCGTCGAAGTTGTAGTTGATGTCCCAGCGCCCTTGAATCTTGGCGAAATATCCGCTGAGCACGCGTACGCCGCGCTGGCGCAGGGCCTTCAGGCCCTCGGGCGTGGCCATGGACCAATGCAGGTTCGTCGGCGGAGCAAAGGTCTCGGCGCCGGCAAAGCGATGAATCTGCTCGGCCACCAGATCGTAATCGCCGATCAGTTTCTCGGCCGGGGCCTCTTGATAGGGGCGTGCCGGGGCGTCGGCATACGCATGAAACGCCAGCTTCAGCCAGTCGGCGTTGTCTTTCCACTCGCTTTTGTAGCGATCCGGAAACTGCGTCAGGGTGAAACCGTCGTCCGCGGCGTAGTACACGTTCAGGGAAAACCGCGTGCGATACTTCCTGTGCAGGTCGCGGAACGTCTTGAGGTAGAAGCAGTCGAACAGCGACGTGTACTTCTGCCGGGCGATGTCGCGAAGGAAGAAGCTATTGTCGTCGACCGCAAAGTGATACCGGGGCCGGGAATGCCGGTCCCACACGACCTGAACGCGATCCTCACCGCGGAGAGAATCGCCACGCAAGGCAGCGACAATTTCGGTCACCTGCTGGCGCAGGACGACTTCGCCGATGAACGTGTCTCCCTCGCGGCGGGCGAGCTGGCCGTTGACCGTCACCATCTCGGATTTCGGTGCGGTGCCCGAGACGGTAATCGTCAGGCCATTGGCGGATAGCTTCCCATGCCGGTGGTGGACGATTGCACCGTCAAACGGCTCCTCGATCTTCACCGCGCCGGCCGAGGCCGCCGACACGGTCCGTGGTGTCGTTACGGCGGCCGTCGCACCCGCTACGGCAAATCGGAGAAGGTCACGACGGCTCACCGCCAGAGGTCGGAGTCTGGAATTGTCGTTGGTCATGCTGGACGTTCCTTCCGCAGGCCGAAGAACCAAACCGGCATTTCCCCATCACCCTGAACCAGCCGGTTGACTCGATCATAATGGAACGGACCGCCACCTGAAAGGCGGCGTGCCGTTCCGTCAACTTGAGAGCTTCGCGCGCTCTGCCCGGACGTGGTGCCACCCGAGCGTTGACACTGCCCGGAGCAAGGGGCAGAATGTCGTCGTACCCCGCCTGCGTCCGATCTTCCGAAACTGAATCCCGACCAAGGCTTCCCATGAGAAACGCTTTTCGGATCATCCGAGCAAACGTGTTGTTGACGTTGACCGGGGCGGCGGTCTTGTGGGGCATGGTGGACGGCCCGGCGTCGGCCAGCTCACCTGCCGGCGACGAGATGGCCGAGGCCCAAGAATGGGCTGCGGCGAGATTCGAGGAGGGAACGTCGGACCTGCGACAAGCGGGCCGCTCGCCGTCCAATGCCGAACCGTTCTTTTCGTTCACCTACAACGGTCGGCCGTCAGCCGAAGTGCTCAAGACGTGGACAGTCCAGCGCACACGTCGGCTCCTCGATGAGAAAAGAACACAGCACACACTCACCTATCGCGATCCGAAAACCGGGTTGGTGCTGCGCTGCGTGGGCATCCGGTACGGCGACTTCCCTACCGTGGAATGGACGCTTTACTTCCGGAATGCCGGCGACCAAGAGACGCCTATCCTGGCCGACATCTGCCCATTGGACATCCAGGTTGAGGCGACTAGCGCACAGGGTGGCGTCAAGCCCGCTGGAGAGTTCCGCCTCCATCACCACGTCGGCAGTCCCTGTTCCGTGGAGGATTATCGACCGCTGGAGACGGTCTTGTCGCGAGGGACGACCAAGCGTATTACGGCAGCCGGCGGGCGGCCGACCAATAGCGACCTGCCGCATTTCAACCTGCAGCGGCCCGGCGACGGGGGGCTGATCATCGTGATCGGCTGGCCGGGACAATGGGCGGCTGACTTCCTCTGCGACGATTCGGGCCGCCTGCGCATCCGCGGCGGCCAGGAAGCCACGCGACTGAAGCTGCTGCCAGGCGAGGAGATCCGCACGCCGCTGGTGGTCCTCCAGTTCTGGAAGGGCGATCGCCTTCGCGCACAAAACCTCTGGCGTCGCTGGATGCTGGCGCACAACGTCCCCCGCCTCGGGGGCAAGCTGCCCCGTCTGTTTCTCAGTGCGTCGAGTTCCTACTACTTCGACACGATGTACCGTGCCGATTCCGCATCGCAGAAGTTCTTCTTCGACCGGTACCGGGAAGAAGGCATGAAGCTGGATTACTGGTGGATGGACGCAGGCTGGTATCGATGCGACCCGGTCGGCTGGCCGAAGACGGGCACCTGGGAAGTCGACACGCGGCGGTTCCCGAAAGGCCTGCGCGAGATCAGCGACTACATCGAGCCCCAAGGAGCGAAGACGATCGTCTGGTTCGAGCCGGAACGGGTCCGTGCCGACACGTGGCTGGCCGAGCACCATCCCGAGTGGGTTCTTGGCGGCGCCGAGGGGGGCCTTCTGAACCTGGGTAACCCGGAAGCCTGGGCGTGGCTAGTCGATCACATTGACAATCTGCTCGTCGAGCAGCGCATCGGCCTGTACCGTCAGGACTTCAATATCGATCCGCTCACCAGGTGGCGTGCCAACGACGCGCCCGACCGGCAGGGCATGACCGAGATCAAGCACGTGATGGGCTACCTTGCGTACTGGGACGAGTTGCGCCGCCGTCACCCCGATATGCTGATCGACAGTTGCGCCAGCGGCGGACGACGCAACGACCTGGAGACCCTGCGGCGCGCCGTGCCGCTGTTGCGCAGCGACTACCTGCAACCCGGAATCGCTCAGCAGTGTCATACCTACGGTATCGCCTCCTGGATGCCTTACTTCGGCCAGCCCATGCAAGATGTGTGGGACAACCTGTACCTGATGCGCAGCGGGCTATGCCCCGAACTCACCTTGCGATTCGACATGCGCAAAAGGGAACGCGACTACACCATGGCTCGACGCTTGGTGAATCATTGGCGGCAATTCGCCCGCTACTTCCTGGGCGACTACTATCCGCTGACGCCGTACAGTCAGGACAAGAAGGTGTGGATGGCCTGGCAGTTCGACTGCCCCGAGACGGGCGAAGGCCTGGTGCAGGCATTCCGGCGCGAGGAGAGCCCTGAGGCGTCGGCCCTGCCAAGACTCCGCGGGCTGGATCCGAATGCGACCTACACGTTAACGAACCTGGACATCGCAGACGCCACGGAAATGACCGGACGGGAACTGCTCGAAACCGGCCTTCCGATCAGCATTCCGGATCGGCCCGGCGCCGTGATCATTCTTTACGCGAAGAAAGAAGCCCCTAACAACTAGAAGGAAAGACGGAGTTGACAATGAAACGCTTCGTCCTCGTCCCGCTGTTGCTGCCGCTCCTGCTCAACCTGTGCGCTGCACCCGCGCACGCCGCCGGGCCCGCCAACGACGCCACTGCCCGCGGCGAGCCGATCTTCAAGGAGGATTTCGAGCGCTGTACGCCAAGAGACAAGGTCTTGTTCGACGAGAGCCGGCCCGGCTTCTGGAACCTGCGCTACAAAACCTGGGGCGACAACCCTCTGCTTCACGGCTGCCCGGAAGCGCCCGACATCACGTACGACCCGGCGTTGAAGGGCGTCTATGATATTGAAGTGGAATCCCGGGCGACGCATCGCCCCGGTGGCTTTGGCGTGAAACTGGCATCCGACTCGGAGTTCACCATCCTCGACGTCCCCAACCAAGACGCCACTGCGACGAAGCACTTCAACGTCTGGCTGCCATTCCGGAAGAGCGTCAGGCTGGATGGTGAGAAGCTGGTGTTCCGCTGCATCGGCAAGGCCGCGTACATCGACGCGCTCAAGTTCATTCCCGTCAGCCGCTTCAAAAAGTCCCGGCCCTTGGCCGAGAATGAGCTGGGCCCCGCGACCGGCGTGATCTGCAAGCAACCCGGCCGGTACATCGGCTGGCCGACGATTGTGCGGACATCGAAAGGCGAGCTGATTGTGACTTTTTCCGGCGACCGGGACGCTCACGTCTGTCCCTGGGGCAAGACCCAAATGGTCCGGTCTCGCGACAACGGCAAGACCTGGTCCGACGTTGTCACTATCAACAATACGCCCCTCGACGACCGGGACACGGGCGTCATCGAAACGTGCAAGGGTACGCTGGTGGTCAGTTGGTTCACGTCGCTCTACTTCGAGCAGCCGACCATTATGCGCCATGCGTGGCAGCATCATTCGGCCAAGATTGGTCCGGAAACAAGGGAGCAATGGCTCGGCCACTGGGTGCGCCGCTCGGAAGACAACGGCAAGACATGGGGGGGTCCCTGCAGGACAAGCGTCACGGCTCCGCACGGACCGATCCCGTTGAAGGACGGCCGGCTGATCTATGTCGGCGCCGGAGACGGAATTGCCGTGGAGGAATCCAGAGACGACGGGATCACGTGGCGGCAGATTGCCAAGATCCCGACGCCACCCTCCATCTACGCGGAGGAACCGCACGTGGTGGAGTGCAGCGACGGCCGACTGGTGGCCATGTTCCGCAACGAGCACCCGGATCTCGCCCAACGATTCCTCGGCCAGTCGGAAAGCGAAGACGGCGGCCGGACGTGGACCACGATCCATCGCACGAAGATTTGGGGTTGTCCGCCACACTTGATCTGCTTGAGCGACGGACGTTTGTTGCTCGTGTACGGACACCGCCGCCCGCCCTACGGACAGCGAGCCTGCCTTTCCTGCGACAACGGCCGGACGTGGGACCTCCAACACGAAATCACCCTGACCGATGCGCCAGACGGAGATTTGGGCTACCCGGCTTCCACGCAACTGAGCGACGGCTCCATCCTGACCATCTACTATCAGAAGGATCAACCCGACGAAAAACCGTGCCTGATGGGCACGCACTGGCGTCTGCCGAAGCAACGTTGATATGCGTCTGTCTTTTACCGAGATCTAAGAAAGTGCTTACCGTTCTCATCGTCTTGTTCTGGATAAGTTGGTCAAGGACATGAAAGGACATAACATGAATCGCACTCTGCTCTTGTTCGGTTTCTTCATTGTCGCAATTCCGCTGCTGGCAGCCGACAAACCTGATGTCCCTCAATCGCGCGGCTACTTTGGTAAACCGGACAAGGACGGTTTCCAGGCGGTCTTCGACGGCAAGACGCTGGCCGCGTGGAGGTGCGTCGACATGAGCTACTGGTCTGTTCGCGATGGAGCGATTACTGGTGAATCAACGGCCGATCACCCATGCACGAAGAACAAGTTCGTCGTGTGGCAAGGCGGTGAGCTTTCCGATTTCGAATTGAAATTGAAGTTCCGAGCCACGGGCAACGGCTGCAATTCGGGCGTGCAGTTTCGCAGCGTGTTCCGTTTGGATGGATTGGCTGTTGGCTACCAGGCCGACATCTATCAGAGCGGTAACTACCTCGGCGGCGTCTGCGATGAACTGCACAAACGCGACGGCCCCGAACTTCTAAGCGCCAATGGCAGCAAGTCGGTAATCGATAAAGACGGTAAACGCACCGCGACGAGACTCGGTGAGCAAGTGAAAATGAATCCATGGCCGGAATGGAATGACTACCACATAATCGCCGAGGGCACTCATATTACACTGAAGATCAACGGCCAAACAGCGTCCGAGCTGATCGACAACGAGGATGCCCACCTCGATCTGAGCGGCTTGCTCGGACTGCAACTGCGATCAGGTCAACCGATGACAGTTCAGTTCAAGGACGTCAAGCTGAAGACGAAATGAATCGAGTGAGCCATGAGCGACAGCGATCCGGTATTTCTTGGAGGTATAACATGAAAGTGGCAGTGTTGATCCATGGACTCCTGGCGATCACCTCGGCAACCGCATTTGCCGGCTATTCTGTTGACGTTCGTCTCGACAAGAGCGACGGCTACTACAAGGTGGGTGACGAGGCGGTCTGCACCGCCACACTGATGAACGACGGCAAGCCGGCCGTGGGGGAGAAGCTGCGTTGCA
>JAAYAY010000359.1 GCA_012719125.1 Planctomycetaceae bacterium
ATCCTCCATGGCCTCGTCCCGGCCCCAGCCGGGAAGGCGTCCTTTCGGACACACAACACTGTAGGATAGACCCGTTTTCATCGGATTTTCCAGCCTGCTAGCAATGCTGGCTTTTCAGTTTGAGTTAGGTCTTTCTCGTCCGCCTGCCCTCTTCGGCAGAGGCTCAGCCTGCCGGAGGTTGGATCAGGCAATTGTCGATGAGCCGAGTCTCGCCGATTCGCACCGCCAGGGCGATCAGCGTTTCCCCCGTAATCTGTTCGACGGGTTCCAGGGTCTCGGGATCGGCCACGGCGACATAGTCAATCCGCCCTTTTCCTTGTTCGAGCAGGATCTCTTCGACGGCAGCGAGAATCCGGTCCGCCCGGGTTTCACCCGACGCGACCATCTTCTCCGCATGGCAAAGGCTCGCGTAGAGCGATACGGCCCGCTGCCGCTGGTCGGGGCTCAAGTAGACGTTTCGCGAACTCAAGGCCAGGCCGTCCGGCTCCCGCACAATCGGGCAGACTCGGAGTTGAATCGGCACATTCAGGTCCTCGACCATGCGGCGGATGACCTGGACCTGCTGATAGTCCTTTTGACCGAAGTAGGCAACGTCGGTCCCGGCCATGTTGAACAGCTTGAGCACGATGGTGGCCACGCCGCGGAAATGGCCGGGGCGGCATTGCCCCTCCAGCGGCTCGGCGACCGCGCCGACCTCGATCCAAGTGGCGTGCCCGGGACCGTAGACGGCGTCTGTCTCCGGCACGAAAGCGATCTGGCTCCCCACTGTCGCCAGAGCGTCGAGATCGGCATCCAGCGTCCGGGGATACTTGGCGAGGTCTTCGGACGGGCCGAACTGAGCGGGGTTCACAAAGATCGTCGTGACGCACACGTCGCACTCTTCCAGGGCAGTTCTGGCCAGGCTCAGGTGCCCCTGGTGCAGCGCCCCCATGGTCGGGACGAGCCCCACCTTCTTGCCTCCGCGGCGCAGTTCGGCCACCTCCCGATGCAATGCGCCGGGGTCGCGAATGACTCGTGGACGGGTTCGTTCGGTATTCATTGCTGGCTCAAGGCTCCATCGCCAACACGGCTGCCGCCAGTTCTTCCAGGGCACTTGCCGGTTCCCGTCCGTCCGCTACGAGCACCGGTCCCAAACCGGCCAAGCAGGCTTGCTCGATCGTCGCCTTACGCATTGCTTCAAGGTTATCCAGTTGCACGGCGTTGGGCCTCGGCATGCCGCGAGCGGCAAGACGCTCAGCACACCATTCGGTCGGCGCGTCCAGCAGGGCCGTCAGTTTCGGTGCACGGCAGGCACGAGTCGCTTGGCGCCACCGCTCGAGCAACTCGGTCCGTTGCGGCTCCTCGGATAGCGCCCGAAGGGCGGCCGCGGACTGCCCCACCCAGAAATCACTGATCCAAAACGGGTAACGTTCGCCCCAAATCGGCGAGGTGACGTCCAAAAGACCGGCTCGCTGCACCGCCAATTCTATCTCTCGCTCCGCCTCGAAGCCATACGACTTGCCCGGGCTCGATCGTGCGCCCTCCGGTCGAGCAGGGTCGCGGATCAGCCGTCCGCCAAGCCGCGAGGCGACGTTTTCTGCAAGTTCCGTCGTGCCGGCCCCGATAGGGCCGGCGACGGCAATGTAGGGGGTGGCCGATTCGATGTGATCGAGGAGTTGCCTGACGGTCCAGCCGATTTCGGGATGCCGCATCGCGGGGGCGATCTCGGCCGACGGGGCGAGCACGAAACGCCGCCAGGCCATCCGCGGATGGGGAATCCGAAGACGCTTGGAAACGATCACCAGATCGTCGTACAGGAGCAGGTCGATGTCGACCGGCCGCGGTCCCCAACGCTCCGTTCGCCTGCGCCCCAGATCGGCCTCAATCTTACCAACCTCGTTGAGCAAGCGGTCGGGAACGACGGATGTCTCTAGAAGAACCGCCGCATTGAGAAACGCGTTTTGGCCGCTTGGTCCGCCCACGGGTGGCGTTTCGTGAAATTCGCTTTCCGATACCACGCGCACTTGGGGCAACTCCTTGAGCCTGGCAATCGCCGCATTCAACAACGCTTTGCGATCGCCAAGATTCGAGCCCAAACCGATCAAGCATCGTGGCATACTGGCCCACGGCAGGAGGAAGGAATGCGCACCAGAGAGCAACAGGGTGCGATGCGTCTCACTCGCAGGCCGAACCGTGCCTGCAAGCAGCAGAAGAAGAAAAAAGGAGGGGGCCATCCCGGCCACGACAAATGCCGTCGACTGTCGTTCCCTTCGGTCGCCGCCCCCCGAGGAACTCTCGAACAGGGCTTAGCTCGCCTGCCTCGCGTCCATCTGAGGCAGAGCGAATGAAACAATTTTCCGAATCTCGGCTGCGTTGTCAAGCAATACGGGCGACGGAAAAAAAGAATCTCTGAGATTCCTCAATCAACACTGCGAATCGCGCTCGGCCGGCTCATCTTGTCGGCGTCTACGAACACGTCCTTTGCGGTGTTCGGCGGAGCTAGCACTGCTGGCGATTGAGAAAACGCAGGAAGAGGCACGCCAGTCTGCCAGCAACTCGCGCACCCGGGTTCAACATGCCAAGGGTAATCGAATCGGACGCGGTAGTTGTAGGGCTGCCAGTGGTATTCAGCATTGACTGCAGTGTACCATCGTGCGCGACAATACGGCAGCGCGCAACAGAACGGTTCCGGCGCGCGGCAGACGGGACACGCCACAGGACTCGGCAACCCGAGATACTCCGCTTCCGACAGTTCTGCTTCCATACCAGTCTGAGATTCAGCCCCGGTGGCAGCCAGAACTGGTTGCCTGGCATAGGCCACGCCGGGCGGTTCAGCGCCTGTTGCCGAGGACAAGAGGCAAATAGCGTAGATTGCACTGGAAATCACACCGATTCTCCCCTTGATTGGGCATGGCAACTTTCGCGCGGCTGGCCGGCGCGCATCGTGAGCCACCCTTTTCTTCGGAACCGAAGGGTCGTTAGAACCACTACCGAGGGAGTAGCTGTCACATATTATCTAAGCTGTGCATTCGCGACATTACCCCCAAGTTACCTCGTCGATTTTGCCAGTCGATCCTGGATCAAATCATGCGAGACTCTCTCCTTGCTGATTTGTCATGAGTCTTCGGAGTGAATCGCAATTGTGAGCATGAGCATTGGAGTTAAAATGGATGTTTTGCGGCGACTATTGCGTTTTGCTTCGTAGCCGACTGGGCTAGGTCGCTCAGGTTCACAAGCTCTTGGAAGGCAATCGATGGTTTTCTTGGGAGAACGTCTCTGGTGGCGTCTGGCAGCTTCGTTGGTTGTTGGCTTTGGCGCCCCAACGAGTGGTTGGACAGGCGATCGTGAACCGATGGATGCACCTCCGGCCGTAGAATGGATCCGTGGTGTGCCCCGGGGTTGCCGTTTGGTTTCCTTCGAGGTTCTTTCCCGGAAGTCGGCCCCAACTCTCCCGGGATCTCGGGTCGACGTCGTGTGGAGCTACGCGACGTCGGAGAACGAGAGTGAGACGGTTGTTCTTTTCCGAGATCTGGAAATCCTCGCCTTGGAGTCGCCGGCCTCCGCGAAAGCTGACAGGCAGGTCCGGCGCGGCACGGTCGCCGTCACGCCTCAGCAGGCGAATCGGCTGCAACTGGCGGCGGCTTGCGGGAGGCTTGGGATCGTGGACGCGACGGAACACTCGCCACGCCCTGGGGAGAGCCGGACGATCTGGGACATCCAGGCAATCGAAGATCGGACGGAGGGTATTGAAGTTCAGCTTGCTTCCGCGACGGCCGACGCGATGCGTCTCGAGCGTCCCACCCTTGCAGCACCGCCTCGTATCTCAGCGAACGGAGTCCGCCGCGTGATTACCGTTCCGGTGGAACCGTAGTGCGGCGCTAAGGAACCGGTCAGGACGGCTTGTCGGGATTCCACGGACCAGTCGTACCGACGGTCTGCCATGCGAAGACGCCCTGATCGGGGTAAGGAGCCCTCGCGAGAGTGATGCGCACGAGAAAGCTTTTCTTGATCCCGGCGTCCTCGTACGTCACTGCATAGACCTGCGCGACGCGTTCGGGGTCGGCTCCGGCGAAGGCGTAGTGCCGCACTTCAGCACGATCACCGAGGGCGAGCAGGGCACGAACCTCGGGGGCGGCAACGAATTGCCTCAATCCGTCATATTCATCGCGTGAAGAGAGATAGCGATTCCACAATTCGCCGTCGAGGGGCCGCCGAACCGAGGCACGATTATTCAATTCGAAGGCCTTTTCGGGTTCGCCTTTCTTCAGATAGTCGAACCATAATGCAGCAAACTCGCGCGAATGGAGATCGAGCAATCGCTGGTTGGTCAGGTAGTTTGCCAGTCCGGCAGTTGTCAGGAACACGGCCAACACGAGCCCCGTCACGGCGAGTCGGCGCCCCGAGATTTCGGAGGGCGAAGCGGAGATGCGAACCAGAGCCGCGATCGAGCAGAGCGCTGCGGCGCCGCCGACGAAACACAGGGTGACGTGAACCATCGACAGGACCGACAGCAACCCCAGCAACAGCCCGGCGACCGCGAGGCCGGAAACGGCGCGATACTCGGGCAGTTCCGCTTCGGTCGAATCGGAGAACTTCGCCCAACGAGTCGGATTCAGTCGGTTGTCCATGGCGTTGCTTCGAAACGGGAAGTTCTCAAAAGATGCTGACCGGGTCCGTCCGGCGAACGAACAGTCGTTCGAGGACTAACGTGCCGGTGTGCCGTCTCCGCCAAAGCCCTTGTTCGACTCCACTTGCTCCTGCAGGGTCGCCCGGCGTTTGGCATAGGCGCTGTTGAAATCCGCCCCATTGAACTGGTTCACTTTCCCGAAGTGCGCCAGCGAGCCCCCCGAAACCAAGGAGGCGAACCGGACCCATTGCCGGTCGGGGGACATGGAACTCTGGCTCGGGAAACCGCCCTGAAAGGCCTTTTCTGCCAGCGGGGCCGTGTGCAAGGTGAAGTTGGCGAAGCACACGAAGACGACGGCCGTCAAGCAGGCGAACACGATTCCACCAGCCTTGTTGGCGATCGCCAGAAATCGCACGTTGACGCGTGAGATCGCACCGGTCACCGTTTGGAGAATCGTCACGAACAGGGCGAAGAGCACCCACAGGGCGACAATGTCCCACCAGTAGCTGCCGCCCTTCATCGCACTTTCCAGCAGTCTGGCGGTCGGTTCCCAGAAGTTGGTTGCCAACAGGGCCGCGAACACGACGTTGATGAAGCGAATCGCATTGCTCCACATGCTCTCGGCCAGAAGGCACAGGACGACGGCGATGAAGACCACAAATAGCAGCAGCGGAAAGATCCAACTCATCGTAATTTTCCCGTAGGGAGTGGGAACAGGTCTTTCTGGGGCGAAGCCGTTCTGACGAATTCCGATTACTGTTTAAGGACGCGAGTCAATTCTGCCAACGAAGTGATTCCCTTCGCCACGAGCACGATACCTTCCTGCTGAAGGCCCTGCATGCCGTCTTTCCGGGCAGCCGCCCGCAATGCCTCCGCCGTAGGTTGAGTCATCAGGGTTTCGCGAACGGCGTTGCCCACCACCAGGAGTTCGAAGAGGCCGATTCGTCCCAGGTAGCCGAGTCCGTCGCAGGTCTTGCAGATTTCCCGCGGATCCTCCGGGGGCTGGGGCGGCCGATAGAAGGCGTTGACCCGTCCGGGTGGAATTCCAAGTTGCTGAAGGACGTTGGGAGGCGGGGCGTAAGCCTCCTTGCAGTCGTCGCACAACTTGCGAACGAGCCGTTGGTTGAGAACAGCCGTCATGCTCTGGGCCAGTTCGCGGAGCGGCGGCTTCATGGCGGCGAGACGAGCCAGCGCCTCGGCGGCGTCCTTGGCGCGGACCGTGCTGACGGCAAATCGCCCTTCTTGAACGACCTCCGTGCAAATCTGGCCCAGCATCTCCCCGTCGACCAGGTCGCGGATGATGCAAACCTGGGGTTCCTGGAGGAAGAACCGCCTTAGATACTCGGAAACCGGCATGTCCGGATCGTTCTTCTTGAAGGTCGTGGTGTGGACGTTCTCCATCGGTTCGTAACGGCGTTCTTCGTCTTCAAGAGCCATGAACTCGCGGACGAAGCGATCGGCGTCCTGAATCACGACGTGCGTGGTGCTCCGCAGTCCATTGGCCGGCATCGCCGAGAGGAACAAGTACCCGCGGTTGGTGGAAAGGATCTTCCGGATCTGCTCCTGCATCTTGGGACGCATTCCCAGATCGTCGAGAGTCTTGAACTGGGTGCGCTGGTACTCGAAGTTCATGACGGCCCGTTCGCCCGTCTGCGTACCCTGGCTGGTGAACGCCCCCTCGTATTTGAGCTTGTTGTATTCGGCCACGAACTTCCCGGCCTGGCGGCTCCGCCGATCCTCCGGCTTCAACCCGCAAACGAGTTTGAAGGCCTCGAGGGCCGGGTCCGCCTGCTCCCGATCCATGCCTTCGCCCTCTTGCCAAACGCCGTCGATCTGGTGGCGGATGGCGACGCCCTGTTGGGTGTAGTCGAGCATGATGGCGTCGGCGCGCCGCACCAGGCCGGCTGCGAGGATCTTGCGGGCGTCGGTGAACCCGGGGTTCTGACGCGCACTGAGCAGGTTGACGTTGTTCTGCCGTTCGTCGCTGCCCGCCGATTTCAGGACCACCGGCGGACCCGCCGCGTGCGGATCCTTTTCCTCGGTGCTCACGTCCTTGCCGAAACGGCGCCCAATCCACGCCTTGATATGCTTCGGGGTCAGGACCTTCTGGTCGTCGGCCAACTCGGCATTGCGGGTCTTCACATAGGCCAGCAGAGGGGCCCAATGGGCGACAAGCAGCAACGGGAAGCCGACAAAAAAGATCGGGATCAACCAGAAGGCGAGGATCCCCACCATGAACGGCCCAAACACGATCGGATTCCACTTGAGATGATCGAATTTGTGCTCCTGCGCGTCCTGGCTCACCCAGTCGGTGGAATAGACCCACATAAGCACGACGATCCAGCCGGCAAACAGCTTGATCAGGCTAAAGTAGAAGCCGGGGCCGCTCCAGCCGGCGCTCGCCGCGGGAGCAGCTTCCTCGCCGC
Organism: Planctomycetaceae bacterium; assembly: GCA_012719125.1. GTDB lineage: Bacteria > Planctomycetota > Planctomycetia > Pirellulales > Thermoguttaceae > JAAYAY01. Next base: position 7,033 of record JAAYAY010000359.1, read on the forward strand.
CCCCTTCCTCCGATCCCGCCGAACCCTCCTCGCTGGCGGCCGAGGATCCCTCAGTCTCGTCCTGTGCCAAAACGCGAGGCACACCGGTGGCCCCCAGGGCCAGAAACACGCATAGCAGGAGGAGAAATCGACGCATCAGGTGACAGCCTATTTCAGCAGTTTCGTTGCAGTTGATTCCCGATACTTGCGGATACTAGAGGATACCCGGCTCTTTGACCTCAATTCCCTTGAGCGCCATCTTCAGGGCTTCGACGTTCGGAGCCACTTCAAATGCCGTCGCCCGATCGATCAGCCGCTCGGTCACCAGGTGCTTCAGACTCATGGTGAAGTCCTGCATCCCTTCATTGATGCCGATGCGGATCGCGTCCGGCAGCTTATTGTCCTGCTCTTCGAGGATCAACTTGCGGACCGTCGGATTGAACATCATGATCTCGACCGTCGGCACCCGTTGTACCCCTTCCTTGATGGAAGGCAACAGCTTCTGGGCCACGATTCCTCTCATATTGAAGGCCAACGCGCTGCGAATGGCCGGATGCATCGATGCCGGGAACAGGTCGAGGATGCGGCCGATCGTGCTCGAGGCCGTCGAGGCGTGAATTGTTCCGAACACCAGGTGGCCCGTCTCGGCCGCGTGGATGGCCGTTTCAAACGTCTCGCGGTCACGCATTTCGCCCACCAGCATGACGTCGGGATCTTCGCGGACGGCATGCTTCATGCCGATACTGAAATTGACCACGTCCATGCCGATCTCGCGCTGGTTGATCAGGCATTTCTCTTCGGTGAAAGTGAACTCGATCGGATCCTCGAGGGTGAGGATGTGCTTGCGGTAATTCTGGTTGACCCAGTTGAGCATCGAGGCGATCGTCGTGCTCTTCCCCGAGCCCGTGATACCCGCCAGCAGGATCATGCCCTGGCTGAACTTGCACAGTTCGTAGAGCACGGTGGGGAGATACAGTCCTTCGAGGGGCGGGATCCAGTTGTTCACGCGCCGCGCCACCAGCCCCACATGCCCCATCTGCTGGAGCACATTCACGCGGAACCGCCATTGCTTCCCGTCGATTTCCAGAGAGTAGGCGAAGTCGGCGCCGCCGTCCTCGTCGAAGATTCGACGATTCCGCTCGTCCATCATCGGGAAGATGAGCCGCACCATTTCATCGTCGTCGATCGGCTCCCGATTCATCGGGCGCAACGACCCGCTCACGCGGATGTACGGGGGGCGATCGACCTTGAGGTGCAAGTCGCTCCCTTCGAGCTTGACCAGCGCCCGATACAACTTGTCGATTTCCAGCGGCTCTCTCTTCTTCTTGAATCTCTCTTGGTCCGCTTCGATCGGGATCGACATCGGGCGTTCTCCGTGTGAATCTTCCGGGGGGTCTCAGTGAAGGACGCAAACAGGCGGCCCGACCGGCTCACAGCCGGACCGGAATCCCCCGCTGGCGCATCACCTCTTTGGTTTCTCGAATTGTGTATTCGCCGTAATGAAAAATGCTTGCCGCCAGGGCGGCTTCCGCCCCTCCCTTGAGAATCGCGTCGGCCATGTGCTCGGGGCATCCGGCGCCTCCGCTCGCCACGACCGGAATCGTCACCTCGCCGGCTACCGCCGCCGTTATCTCGATATCGAACCCGTCCTTGGTCCCGTCGGCGTCCATCGACGTCAGCACGATCTCGCCCGCCCCAAGCCGCTCGACTTCGCGTGCCCACGCGACCGCCTCCAGACCGGTTCCGATCCGCCCGCCGTTGATATGCACTTCCCAGAACTCCGAACCGTTCTTCTGCACGCGTTTGGGATCGATGTTCACCACGATACACTGACTGCCGAATCGTCGCGCCGCCTCTCGTACAAACCCCGGATCGCGACAGGCAGCCGAGTTGATCGATACCTTGTCGCTTCCGGCGTTCAACAGCGCCCGAATATCATCGATCGCGCGGATGCCGCCTCCGACCGTCAACGGCATGAACACCACTTCCGCCGTTCGCCGAACCACATCCAGGATGATGTCCCGGTCTTCGTGACTGGCGGTGATGTCGAGGAACACCAACTCGTCTGCACCTTCTCGCTCGTAGCGTGCAGCAACCTCTACCGGGTCCCCGGCGTCCCGCAAGTTCAGGAAATTCGTTCCTTTCACAACCCTGCCTTGGTTCACGTCCAAACAGGGAATGATCCGTTTTGCGAGCATCGCATCCGCACCGCTTCCACGGATGGTTCCTGTCGTTTTGGGCAAGCAGAAAGACGAGCGCTCGACCAACGGAAGAGACCTGCGGCCCAATCGACATACCACTCATGGCGGTTAGTTTCTAAAGCGCTCAACGAAGCAAACCAGAGAGTTGCGACAAGCTGCAACGGCGACCGCCACGCTCCCAAGCCTACTTCCAGAACGTTTCCTATTGTCGACACAGTAAGCCCTTACTGTAAGTCGCCCAGACGCCGTGGTCAACGGGCTGATCCTCATACCCCTCTCAGGGTGTATGGCCTCCCGGCAACGGGCATCGAGTATGACACCGAACGGGCTCCACTCGCGCAAATGCCGAAGGTGTCAACCCTGGCCAATCCCACTCGATCAGGGGTCGTGTTCGTGGTGGCTGCCTGCAGTGGTTGTGGCCCCTCGGAATGACGGCGACTAGAATGACCTGCTGCTTCCGTCCGGACATGTGGTGCAGCCTGAGCTACCCGCTTTCGAGGGGTTGAGATTGGAACGCGGAGTGAAGTAGCGGCCCACCGTCTCCCGTCACCTTCCCGAGATCCATGCCGACCGACGTGAACTGTCGAGAACGAATCCGTTCGCACCTCAACCGCCTCTACCCCGGCGACGTGGAAGGGACCCTGGCGGAGTTGGTTGCGAGGATAGACAAGGCGGCCTCGGCAATTCCGGCTCGGCGTGCCGTGTGGGACCAGACCGACTGCGTCCTCATCACCTACGGCGATCAAGTCAGCCAGGACGGCGAGGCCCCCCTCGAAACGCTGCGGAACTTCCTTCTCCGGCATGATCTCGAATCGCTCCTGAGTATCGTTCACGTTCTCCCCTTCTTCCCCTACTCGTCGGACGACGGGTTTTCGGTGATCGACTACCGCCGGGTCGACCCGGTGCTGGGAGATTGGTCCGACGTGGCGGCGCTCGGCAAGAGCTTCGACTTGATGTTCGATCTGGTGGTCAACCACTGTTCCCGGCACAGCGAGTGGTTCCAGAAGTACCTTGCCGGCGAGGAGCCTTACGCGGGGTACTTCATCGAGGCCGATCCTTGCGACGACGTTTCGCTCGTGACGCGTCCCCGAAGCCATCCGCTGCTCACCCCGTTTGAAACCTCGCGAGAAACGCGGCACGTCTGGACCACGTTCAGCGACGACCAGGTCGACCTGAATTTTGCGGCACCGTCGGTGCTGATTGAAATGATCGACGTCTTGCTCTTCTATTTGCAGCGTGGGGCACGGATCATCCGGCTTGATGCGATTGCCTATTTGTGGAAAGAGTTGGGAACCTCGTGCATCCATTTGCCGCAGACCCACGAAGTGGTGAAGTTGATGCGAACCGTCGTCGACGCGGTGGCCCCGGGCACGATACTGCTCACGGAGACGAACGTTCCACACAAGGAGAATGTGAGCTACTACGGCAACGGGGATGAAGCCCAGATGGTCTACCAGTTCAGCCTGGCACCGTTGCTGGCCGAGGCCCTGCAAACCGGCGACGCATCGGTGCTCAATCACTGGCTGGCCGGTCTCGAACCGACTCCGCCGGGAACGACGGTTCTCAATTTCACCGCATCCCACGACGGCATCGGCATCCGGCCGCTGGAGGGCATCATGCCTTCGGATCGCGCCGAGCGATTTGTCGAAGCCGTGCAACGGCGCGGCGGGCGGGTCAGCATGAAACGCAATACGGACGGCTCGGAGAGCCCCTACGAGTTGAACATCACCTATTTCGACGTGGTGGCCGATCCGGATCGTCCCGATCCTCTGTCGCACGTACGCCGTTTCCTGGCCGGGCAGGCCGTCATGCTCTCCCTCAAGGGCATTCCGGGAATCTACTTCCACAGCCTTGTAGGTACCCCCAACGATCTCGCGGGAGTCCGACAGACGGGCCGAGCGCGGACGATCAATCGTCGGAAATTCCGCCTGGAGGAGTTGGAGGCGACGCTCGATCGAGCCGGTTCGCCTCAGGCACAGGTTTTCGAGGGCTACTGCCGTCTCCTGGACGTTCGTCGCCGGCAGCCCGCCTTTCACCCCGAGGCTCTGCAACGAGTGATCCGGACGGAAGCCCCGGCCGTGGTTGCCGTGGTCCGAGAGAGCACGACCCCATTCCAGAGACTACTGGTCCTCGCGAACCTTGGGCACCAGGCTGTTCCCGTAGAGGTTGAGGGCCTCATCGGGGCTCAACCGAAGCGCGACCTTCTGAACCTGGACCCCGTTGGACCGGCAGTCGCCCTGGCCCCCTATCAGGTCCGCTGGCTCGAGTTCTGACGAACTCCTCCCGAACCCTGGTCCTGAACCCCGAACCCTGAACCCCAACAACTCTACATGTACTCGCAGTCCATGCCGAGTCGAGTCTGGAGCTCCTGGAACTGGCGGGCGTATTGATCGCTGGACGAGTGGACGTGTTCGGCTTCGGTGATGAACTTCATCTTGTCGTCGCAGCGGCAACGATGATCCCGGAAGATCCGTTCATACTCGTTGAGGTTCTCGCCGTAGACGATGAGCAATTTGTGCTCGTCGAACTGGATTTCCTGAGGGATGCCGGGATTGAGCACGGCGATGCCTGTGCAGCCGTCGTTGAGCAGCAGTTCCTCGTACTCGTAGAGAATGCTCTTGAGCACGGGCACATCGATATGCTCGCGATAGAGGTCCTGGTGGCCTTGGCGCTCGTGGCTGTGGCTGGTTTCGAGAACGACGTCGACTACCATTCCAAGCGGGTCGAGGAGGTCGAGGAAGGTCTCGAAAACGGAACTCTTGCTGACGGCTCCCATCAGCACGGGGACGTTGGACCGGCTTTCTTCGTCCCGGTAGGAATCATGCCGATAACCCTGGCAAGGGACTACTTGAAGATCGTACGAAGGGCGCACCGCATCGGTCAGGTCGAAATCGCCGTAACGCGACACCGCCAGATGCGTCTCCAACTCTTCCTCGCTGAGATGCTCAAAGCTGCTGGTTCCAACCGGAATGGAACCGTCTCGGAAGACATTGCGGAAGAATCTCTTGAGGAAGCCCATCGATTGGTTCTCGTCTCTTCACGTATTGGGTTGCCACCTGACCTACCGTACGTTCCGGACCTTGCCGGAGATCCCTTGGCGGGCCGACTCGGCCCCGCAGGTTCAACCGTTGTCTTTCCAGCCGCTCGCGAAACTTGCCGCAACGGAGCCTGAACCCGCACGGCGTTTCCCTGTCTGTTGAGGGGCCTTCTTTGTCTTGCGCGACCCGTCGCGGGCCGTCACTACCAAACCGTAGGTCAAAGTTGTGGCCGATCTCCCGTGTTCCGGCCGGTTTGCCCAACCGGGCGTGCTCACCGTCCGGCACAACCGGACCTGTTGTTCCGGTTGCCAGGATCGGTGCAGTCGGCCTCACCGTCAGGGTTAAGGCCACACCGCTCGTGGGGGGGCGAGAAATCCCGATCGGCTCGAACCGTACTAGCCAAGTCTAGCACCGCGAAACAACTCAGGTTGCCGCCGGATACCCGTTCGCGACGAATCTCTTCACCCCGTGCGGCAAGCTCTCGGCGTCAGGCCGAATATTTCTCCCCGAGACTCACACTGACCGGAAATCCCGACCCAGAAAGCAGCCTTCGAGACGACACCGGCATGCGATCTCGAGATGGTGAGCAACCCGGCCACAGACTCCCGCCCACTCCCGGGCGCTCGTCACACGGCCTGCCACGAGTACAATGGGAAGGCGTCGGCGAGCAGGAGACCTCAATGGCTGGGCGAACCGAGACCTCGGCATCGGTGTGAAAGGAAGGGATATGGAAACTTGGACATGGAAGCATGCCGCTGGCCGACGATGGTGGCTATTGCCGGTCATCGTGGCGGTGTTGGGGTGCGGGCCGACTTCCTGCTCGACTTCGTCCCCCAGCTCTCGCGGGTCAGAAGACGCCCATTTGGAGCAGGAGACTTGGGATGTCGTGTTCCTGAACGGCGAGCGCGCCGGTCACATCCATACGAGCGTCTTTCGGGAAACCGGTTCGGCGGGAGACGTCCTGCGGATCGAGCAGGAAGAGGCCTTGACGTTGCGCAGGGGCGACAATCGCATCGACACCCGCTGCACCACCACGTCACTCGAGACTCCCGACGGCCGGCTTCTCGAATTCACCTGCGATCTCGTGCAGGGCAACATCCCCATGGAAGCGAAAGGACAGGTGGTCGGAAACGAACTGCAAATCGAAGTCGGCGCAGCCGGCCGGAAGACGAAGGCCTCTCTTCCCTGGGCGGAAGAACTCGGCGGCCCCTACCGAGTACCTGCCGCACTCAAGAGCCAGCCGCTGACTCCCGGAGAGACTCGCGTCTTCCGCTATCTGGACGCCGGTACGAACCAACTTGCGACCAGGACCCTGACGGCAGCCGACTTCGAGGAGACGCAACTGACGCGGCAGCCGCGCCGTCTGCTGCGGGTAGAGTCCCAAACGTCCATCGCCGACAGTACGATCAAGAGCACCTTGTGGGTCGATCAAGACGGTGAGATCTATAAGGAACAGATCCCCGAAATGTTCGACTACACGGCCATTCGGGCAACCCGGCAAGAAGCCATGAAGAAGGTGACGCAGATCGATTTCGACCTGGGGAAACTGTCGGCTGTCCCCGTTGATCGCCCCCTGCCGGCGCCCCACAACACCAAGCGAATCGTGTATCGCGTCCATCTCGAATCGTCCGATCCGGCCCGCGTTTTCGCTTCCTGCCGCACGCAGCAGGTCGTTTCGGAAGATGAGCACACGGCCCTGGTGACCGTCTATGCAATCCGCCCGAACCATACAACCGGCAACCCGCAAGCTCAGCCGGAGAGTACGACGGACGGAGATCTGGAACCCAATCACCTGATCCAGAGCGACGATGGAGAAGTCGCCGACTTGGCGCGGCGAATTGCCGGCGAAACCGGCGATCCCTGGCAGACGGCCATCGCCCTGGAGAGGTGGGTGAACGCGAACATGACTTCCCAGGGGAGCTCGTCGGCCTTTGCCACGGCTGCCGAGGTCGCCCGCGATCGGAAGGGCGATTGTACCGAACATGCGGTCCTGCTGGCCGCGTTGGCCAGGGCACGGGGCATCCCGGCCCGGGTTGCGATCGGATTGGTCTACTACCGCCAAGAGTTCCTCTACCACATGTGGAATGAACTCTCTATCGACGGCACCTGGATCCCCTTGGATGCGACGCTGGCGCAAGGGGGGATCGGGGCGGCCCATCTCAAAATCATCGACAGTAATCTCCAAGGGGCCTCGCCCCAAGCCGCTTTCCTGCCCGTGACCGAAGTCATCGGCCAACTGAGGATCGAGATTCTCGAGGTCGAGTAGCGAGGCAGGCGGTGGAAGGAATCTGCCAGTTAGACGCACAAAGGCAAGTCCATGCATCCAAGGATCTACACGCGAACTGGCGACCACGGCGAGACAGGCCTGTTCCGCGGCCCCCGAGTGGGAAAAGACATGCCGAGGATCGAGGTTCTCGGAACGCTGGACGAATTGAATGCGATGCTTGGAGCCAGCCGGTCCAAGTCCCTGGGTGAGGAGATCGACGCGATCGTCCAGCGCGTCCAGAACGAGCTGTTTGTGTTGGGGGCAGAGATTTCGACGCCCGACCCGACGCAACTCGCGATGCCGCGTCTTGAACGGCGGCACGTGGACGCACTGGAGAGCGACATCGACCGCCTATCCGAGACCCTGCCCCCCCTGACCGCCTTCATCCTGCCGGGAGGGACGCCGGCCGCGGCCGATCTCCACCTGGCGCGGACGATATGCCGTCGCGCCGAACGCCGGCTGGTGACCTTGTTGCGAGAGGTCCCGGAAGAGATTTCGTTCGTTCTTCTCGCCTATCTGAATCGCCTGGCGGACCTCCTGTTCGTCATCGCGCGGGCGGCCAACTCAAGGGCTAACCGGGCCGATACACTCTGGCAGACTCCGTAGCCTAAGCGTGCCCAAAGTCTGCGCAATGCCTGCACGCGGCAAGGGCGTGACGGGCTTCTCGACCTTCGTCGCATTCGCACAAGCTGTTTCTTCACAGTTACTTAACGCTTGGGCGCGGGGCTCAGAACACGTTTGGCACATCAGTTGCAAACGGAGTCGACAGTGCAATTTGGCTTGGCAACAGCTTCTGCGGGCTGTTGACTTCGTGACCCCTGTCAGCGCGATAGGCGCCTGAAAACGTCTGCAAAAGGTGTGGAGCATGAAACAAGACACGAAGGGAATGTGGAGGTGCCGGTTTTCCACCGCACTTGGCGTTGTTATGGTGGCAGCGGCCTCGCTTGCCGTGCCGGGTCATGCGCATTCTGCGGAAGATACCGTGGTGAGCGGAGTGAGCGAAGCCGCAGAGGGCCGGATGGACCGAGGTGATCACGCCTGGATGCTGGCCAGTTCCGCTCTGGTATTGATGATGACCGCCCCGGGTCTGGCGCTATTCTATTCGGGATTGGTGCGCAAGAAGAACGTGCTGGGCGTGATGATGCAATGCGTGTTCCTGATGGGGCTGATGACCGTCATCTGGGCACTCTATGGCTACAGTCTCTCGTTCGGCGGCGATGGTCCGCTGATCGGCAACGGTGAGTTTCTGCTGATGAACGGTGTGCAGATGGTTGACGGAGCGGCGCCCCTCGAAGGTTCCATTCCGCGGTTGACCCACATGCTGTTTCAAGGAATGTTTTTCATCATCACTCCGGCGCTCATTGTGGGGGCGTTTGCCGAGCGAATGAAGTTCAGTACCATGGCGGTGTTTATGGTGCTGTGGGGAACCTTGGTCTACTGCCCCCTGTGCCATTGGGTTTGGGACAATGGCATCCTCTGCGACGGAAACAAGACATTTCCCATAGGAGGAGCCCTGGACTTTGCGGGCGGAACCGTCGTGCATATCAGTTCAGGAATCTCCGCCCTGGTGTGCGCGTTGCTGATCGGTCGCCGCCTGGGGTTCGGAAGCGAGCCCATGCCCCCTCACAATCTGACCTACACGGCGATCGGTGCAACCATGCTTTGGGTCGGCTGGTTCGGCTTCAACGCGGGAAGCGCCTTAGCCGCTGACGGCCGGGCCGCCAGTGCCTTTGCGGCGACCCATTTCGCCGCGGCCGCCGGTTGCCTGGCCTGGTCCGGGTGCGAATGGGTGCTGCGAGGTAGACCTTCGCTCCTTGGGGCATGCTCGGGCCTCGTGGCAGGCCTGGTCTGCATCACGCCCGGCTCGGGCTTCGTGCAGCCGGTTTCCGGCGTCGCGATCGGCCTTGCCGGCGGAGCCGGTTGCTTCTTCGCGTGCACCGCGGTTAAATCGAGGTTCCGCTACGACGACTCGCTCGACGTCTTCGGCGTCCACGGCGTCGGCGGCACGTTGGGCGCCCTCCTGACCGGAGTATTCGCCACTCGCCACGTCGCCGACGTTCGCAGCGGCGGGCCCGTGGGGCTCATCGAAGGAGGCACCGTCCTGGTCAACCAGATCGTCGCCACCGCGATCACCTGGATCCTTGCCGTTGCGGTGACGTTTGTTCTACTCAAGATTCTGGACGCAACGATGGGACTCCGAGTGTCGCAGGACGAAGAAATCCAGGGACTCGACCTCAGCCAGCATGGTGAGGAAGGCTACATCTTCATCTAGGCTGTTCAGCAGCAAACTTTCGCATTCTTCGGCTACGTGCCGACACTACTCCAAGGAGACGTTCCATGAAGAAGATCGAGGCGATCATCCGCCATTTCAAGCTCGAAGACGTGAAATCCGCACTGAACGAACACGGTGTCCAGGGCATGACGGTCACCGAAGTGCGAGGATTCGGACGGCAGAAGGGACACACGGAGATGTACCGCGGCACCGAATACACCGTCGACCTCGTGCCCAAGATCAAACTCGAAGTGGTCGTGGCGGAGGATGCAGCCCAAGGCGTCATCGAAACCATCGTCCAGGCCGCACGAACCGGGCAAGTCGGAGACGGAAAAATCTTCGTCCACGACCTGGCCCAAACCGTCCGCATTCGCACGGGTGAAGTCAACGGCGAGGCAATCTAGAGACGCTGACAGAGCCGGCGATTGTGTTCACGAGTGCCCGTGCAAGACTCACCGTCATCCATGGGCCTCATAGGCCGGATTGTCTCTCAGGCCGCCCGTCGGTGAACGAAGTCGCTACCCGCTGCGTGTTCCAACGCGAGAACGGCCCCGTCATTCCGAACGGCACGTGCCCGGGCGGTCGCCACTTCCTCGTAAGTCGCGACGACTTGGCTGAAGCTGCGGTCGAGCGGGTGCTTCATGGCCGTCCGCCGAGCGGCGAGGCCCATCCGTTCGGCTCGGGCGGAATCGCGGAACCGTTCCACGCGATCCGCCAGATCGGCGGCGCCGCCGTCGAACAGGTGAATGTCGCTGCCGTCCGTAAACAACTCGGCCGCACCGTTTCCCTGCGTTGTGATGCTCGGAAGGCCACAGGCAGCCGCTTCCAGCAGGGACAGGCTGAACGGCGCGTAGCGCGTGGGTACCAGCAACACGTCCGCGGCAGCGTAGTAGGGAAGTCGATCGTCAATCGGGCCCACAACGGTTACGTTCTCTGCAAGGCCGAACCGATCGACCAATCGTTGCGGAGGTGTCACTCGTCTGTCGCCGACAACGACCAGGTGAGCCGGAACCCGCTTGCCTGACAGTCGTCGCAGCGCACGAAACACGACGTGCCACGTTCCCTGCTGATAGTCGTCGGCAAGGGCCAGCAGGAGCAGGGTCCTGGCATCGATTCCTAATCTCCGCCGCACGGCTTCCCGGCGGAGCTTGCGGATATGCGGCGAGAATTTCTTGATATCGACGCCGGGATGAACGACGCGAACTCGCTCCGGCGCCAGATCGTGGATGACACAATAGTCGCGCGCTACCATCTGGGAAGGCGCAAGAACGATGGAATCATCCCCGTCCAATTGGCGAATTGCCAGTTCGGCCTGCTGCCGCCGTCGGGGGCTCCGTCGGATGACCATGCGTTTGAAAGGCCGGGCCCACCAGGCGGCGTCCGCCAGTTGGCGTTGCTGCTCGCCGAGGGCTGATCCGTCGCGGGAACTGAAGACGTCGGCATACCAGGTAATCCCCAGGTCGTGAACAACGTCGGCCCTGAGGGGGCGGAGCTTGGCCTCTGCCGCGGCAGCCCGCCGGAGCGGTGAACGCGACGAGCCGATGCGATGGGGAACGATCGGGATCTCCGACCCAGCCTTGGAGAAGTGCTGGGCGACGACATGGACCTCGTGATTGAGCCGAAGAAGTCCTCGAGCGAACTCGAAGGCGAGTGCCTCCATCTCGCCGCTCTGGGGGTCAAAGCTTTCCAGGGCCAGGGCAATCTTCATCCGGCATGCTCCCCATCATGGTGCCAGTAGGCAATCTGGGTAAACCATCGGCAATCCGGCTGAGTTTCTTGACGGTTATGCCGATTACGCAGCGTCCTTGCGGCCTTGCGGACAGAACACCTGATGCGGTACCGGTTTGCGCCATCTCCCGACACTGGAGAATTCGTCGATAAGATGGGAGTACTGGGGCTGAACGTAAATCCCGGCAGAGTAGAGAGTTCGGGAGGCACGATCGAATCGAGGAACCGAGGTTGAGTTTGCCGATTGATGCGGGTGAATCTAGATAATGAGCCGCCAATCCCCCTCATTGGAACTAGTTCTTGCTTGACAGAGGGTGTCCGGGCGACGAAACTACGATCCGGAAAACGAACGCGGGGCATGTGTGCCGTTGGCACACATGCCCCGCATATTCACACCTTTTTCCTTTCCTACTGTCACAGACAGCTTACGGCTCTTCATCCTCACATCAGAATGAAAGGCCGGTTTTCGGGGACGTGACCCAACGGCCCCGGATTTCTGAGGTTGGAGCCCGAACGCGGCGCTTCAAGCGTCCTTTGGCAGCGAAGCCAGCAAGGTCTCGGTGCAGCAGTGCGCCGGGAGACGGCTTGTGGAATTGAATCCGGTTCGGCCGGGCCGCAACGAACGGCGCCCCGGAGGATCGCCGGGTCGTTCATGTGCGTGTGTCAAGAAATAGCAAGGAGATCTGATCGATGGCGAGTGTCGAAGAACGAGTGATTCAGGTGACTGCCCGCGTGCTGGAACTGGATCCGGCCCAAATCGAGTTGCACCATGTTTTTACCACCGATCTCGGTGCGGAAAGCGTTCAGTCGGTGGAACTGGTCGCGATGTTCGAGGAAGAGTTCGGGATTGAGATGGACGAAGATGAAGCCTTGAGCGTCACCAACGTCGGCGATGCCGTGGCGTACATCACCAAGGTTTGCGAAGAACAGGGCGCCGAGACTTGAGCGCTCGTTCTTTTCGTCCGCTTGCCCTACGAGATGATTCCAGAAAAGGAGCTGCAATGGCAGATCACGAGAAATTTCCACTGGTCGACGCGACAGAACCGAACTTGATCGAGGATACGTTCGATTACGACTTGCCGCCGTTGATCAAGTTCGACGGTCCCCTCGTCGAGTATATCGACGGCAAGCCGATTGAGTTCTCGGCCGCCGATTTCTTGGCTCGCGACTTCTTCGTGACGGACACGACCTTCCGCGACGGGCAGCAGGCAAGGCCGCCGTACACCGTCGACCAGATGGTTCACATCTACGATCTGCTGTCGAAGCTCAGCGGTCCCAACGGCGTGGTGCGCCAGACCGAGTTCTTCCTCTACACGAAGAACGATCGCGACACCCTCGATCGCTGCCGGGAATTGGGGCACGCCTTCCCGGAATGCACGGGGTGGATTCGGGCGGTGAAGGGCGACTTCCGCCTGGTGAAAGAAGCCGGTCTGAAAGAGACGGGCATGCTCACCAGTTCGTCGGACTACCACATCTTCCAGAAACAGAAGTTCAAGAGCCGCAAGGAATGCATGGACTCGTACTGCGAAGTGGTCGACGCCGCATTCGAAGCCGGCGTGCGTCCCCGATGCCACCTGGAGGATATCACCCGGGCCGACATCAGGGGATTCGTGCTCCCCTTCGTCGAACGTCTCATGCGCATGAGCGAGCAGGTCCCCGAGGAACTCTCGGCCAAGGTCCGCCTGTGCGACACGATGGGGTTCGGACTGAGCTATCCGGGCACGGAATTGCCGCGGAGCATCCCCAAACTGATCTATCTGCTCAACAAGGAGATCGGAGTCCCCAGCAGCCGGCTGGAATGGCATGGGCACAACGATTTCCACAAGGTGCACGTAAACACCATGACGGCCTGGCTCTACGGCTGCGACGCCGCCAACGCCACCCTGTTCGGATACGGCGAGCGGACCGGCAACCCTCCGCTCGAAAGCGCCATCATGGAGTATATCGCACTTCGCGGAGATCTTTGCGGAATCCGTACGGAAGTCATCACGGAACTGGCGGAGTACATGCAGTCCATCGGCTTCCCGATTCCGGAGAACTATCCCTTCGTGGGACGCCATTTCAACACCACGCGCGCCGGAATCCACGCGGGCGGATTGCGCCAGGACGAGCGGATCTACAACATCTTCGATACGACCAAGGTCCTGAATCGCCCGCCGCGCGTGGCCCTCACCGACAAGACGGGAGCCGACGGCGTGGCCCTCTGGGTCAATGAGTTCTTCGGACTTAAGGGCGACGATCGGATCAGCAAGATCAAGTGTCACAAGGTCGCCCGCTGGGTGATGGACCAGTACGAAAAAGAAGGACGCATGACCTCGATCAGCGACCAGGAACTGGAAGAGAAGGTCAAGGAACTCATGCCCGACTACTGGGATAAGTACTGCAACGCCTGATGCGGAATCGCTGCCTACTGCAGCACTTCTTCCTCGACGGCGGACAGGGCAATCGCCAGACAGCGGTCGCCCGCACTGTGAGCGTAGTGCCGGGCCATGGCGAAACGCTCCGCGAAGAAACCTCGGCGCTCGCTCTCCGTGGGATTCCAGTCCCCTTTGAGCCAGGCGTCGTACTCGAAGACGATCTCGCGCAACTCACCGGCCAGCAGCGGCTGATCGAGCCGGCTCGCCTCGTGCTTGAGCCGATTGAGGTGATGGAGCGTATCCTCGCTGGGACCGTTCATCGCGACAACCCCTTCGGTAGCCACTCACTGACGCCTGCACGGTCCTTGGATTGTACGATCAGCCGCCCCTCCTCGTATACCAGCCGAAGGGGGTAGACCACACGAGATAGCCTGCCCTTCGACCTCACTTGTGAAGCCGGCAGGGCGGGTTGGCGGTACAAGCCATCTCGTAGCGAGTGATCCCGCCCGCCCGAGACTGCCGAAGCTGCATCGGCGCGCCGCACCGCGGGCAGTAGTCCATGTCGCCCACCCGTTCTCCGCGGTCGATCTTCCCTTGGCAAACGGCGCAAAGGGTTGCCTCCGGGTAGAGTTCCAGCCGCTCCGCGGGGATCGTCTTGCCGCAGACGTTGCAGGATCGCCCCCCAGGCCAATGGTCGTCAAGATCGGAACGAGGCCGGAGCGTCAATCCAGTATGCCCGCACTCGGGGCAGACCAGTGCCCCGGCCGAAGCCTGAAACAGTTCCGCAAGCATGTCCAGGCTCATGTCGCTCGTGCGTTTGAGCCTCCGAGCGGCGATCATCCGACGCGTCATCCCCTCCGGGCCGCAGAGTTCCGACCAACGGCACTCGGGACAGGTGATCTCGAAATAGGGAGTACGATCGTGGCTCATCGACAGCCCTCATGCGGTTTGCATCTTGTCGCGGAAGTCATTCTATCGCAACCCAGAGCAAACGCCGAATCAAGACTTCAGAAAACGTCGCGAACCTGCTGGGCCAAGCTCTTTTCTTCTCGCACCGGCGTCTGCCCCTGCACATACTGCTTCCACAACCGGACGTCGTGGCCGTAGTCCTGGCCGGAAACCTGCTTCAAACTCTCCATGGCCAGATACTGCATGGCCGGATCGCGGTCTTCGAGGGCGGAGCCGAGGGCGGGCACCGCATGCGGACCGCCCGCTTCGCCGAGCCCCTTGGCGGCGGCATGACGCACCTCTTTGTCCGTGTCGCTCGAGAGAATGCGAGCCAGTTCGCTGGAAGCCGTCTCGTCCCCGATCGAAGTCCATGCCTTGCAGACGGCGATACGCACTTGACTGCTCGGATCCTGGCCGGCTGCCAGCAGCGACTGCCTCGCCCGTTCCGATCGGAGGGCCCCCAAAGTCAACACGATCTCCGAACGGATCATCGGATCGTCTTCTTCCGCACACAGGGGGGCCAATTCGGCCGCCAGTTGGTCGGCTGCCTGGGGCGGCATCTCGGACGCTCGTTTCCGCTGCTCGCGAAGCTGAGAAATCCGTTCGTGAGGCGGCACGATGCCCGGAACCGTGTGCTTCTGCTTGTTCGTCAACCGGGCCCAACTCGGCATCGCGCAGCCATAGAGACAGAAGAACATTCCGGAGACAAGGATCAGAAGAACCGGAGTGGAGCGACGTAACTTATTACTCTTCATTGACTTTCGTCCATTCCTCGAACGGGCCGGACCCCTGGCGCGCAATCGGGCCACAGAAGCGGGGGGACTATAGCAGACCTCCGATCGCCGTGCCAAGGCGGATTCCGACCAAGGTCCTTCCACGATCGGGGAGACTCGACCACAATGGGGGGCGAGAATCTGGACACCCTCGGCCACAATTCCATGGACAGAGCCATGCCCGAACCCATCAAGCACACGGAAAAGCGAAACCTTGTCGAGAGCATACTCCGCTACATCCCCGGATTTCGCGGCTACCTGGAGAAGGAGTACCGGCGCGACGCCGACGCCTTGCAGCGCCAGTGGCTGAGCGATCGGCTCAAGCGTGCCAAGCGGTCCATCGATCAGTTCGCCCGTCCCTTGGCCGACGCCGGCAAGATCGACCTGCTGCCGGAAGTCGATCGGATTCGCGGCCGGCTCGACACGATCATCGCCCGGATTGACGGCGCCATGCGAGGCTACAGCGGGTTCTTCGATCTGGTCGGCGTCAAGGAGGATCTCCTCGACCGCGTCTATCAACACGACTTGCAGTTGATGCAGGACGTCGACGCCCTCGCCGACACGATCGAGCAATTGCCTCAGAGTGACGATCCGGCCGGCAAACTCGCCGAGCTGCACGCCGGCCTGGATGATCTGAACGAGAAGTGGGACCAGCGGGCGGACCTGCTTGCCGGGTTGGAGTGAGAGCGTTTACAGACGAATGAGCTGACATCTGGTCAAAGGAGATACGTAAATGGGCATCCGGTTGGAGGTCATCCAATACTTCGATGAAACGAATCGTTCGCTGGTCCATCGTGTTCCGCCGGAGGGCTCGGCCGACATCAAGCTGGGGGCCCAGTTGATCGTCCACGAGAATCAGGAGGCGGTCTTCTTTCGCGACGGGAAAGCGATGGACAAGTTCGCCCCCGGCCGCTACACGCTGACCACCCAGAACGTGCCGATCATCACGCGGATTCTCACGATTCCCTGGGAGAAGTCTCCTTTCCAGTGCCAGGTCTACTACATCGGCAAGCAGACGTTCCTCGACCAGAAGTGGGGAACGCGCCAGCCGATCACCTTCCGCGACGCCGACTTCGGCATGGTCCGTCTGCGCAGTTTCGGCAAGTACTCCTTCCGCGTGGCCGATTCCGAGGTTCTGCTCAACACGCTGGTGGGGAGCCAGGGGAAGTACACGACCGACGAGGTCACGTCGTTCTTGCGAGACTTGATTGTCGCTCGGCTGACCGATCTGTTGGGCACGCTCAACGTCGGACTTCTCGATCTTCCCAGCCGGTACGACGAGGTCGGCTCCGGCACGCGGGCGAAAGTGGCCGAGGAGTTTGCCAAGTACGGATTGGAGTTGGCCGATTTCTTCATCAACGCCGTCACGCCGCCGGAAGAGGTCCAGAAGGCGATCGACGCCCGAAGCTCGATGGGCGCGATCGGCGATCTGAACGCGTTCATGAAGTTCCAGGCGGCCAACAGCATGCAGAAAATGGCCGAACAGGGGGGCGGAGCGGGCGGCGCCATGGGGATGGGGATGGGAGCCGGTTTCGGCATGATGATGCCGGGAATGATCCAGCAGGCGATGCAGGCCGGTGCGGCGCCCGGCAGCCCCCCACCGCCGCCTGGAGCGGCCGGGACCCCGATCATCGCCGGCGCCGCCGCGGGGGCGGCCGGGGCTGTTGCGGGAGGCGGAATGGACTTCGGAGATCTGGCGCCCGTCGCGGCCGATCCCAAACAACTCGTCCGCGCGGCAGCCGAGGCCAACAGCTTTGCGGTCGAAGAAGCCGGCAATTCGTGGCTGATTACCGTTCCTGTCGGATCGCTCCGCAAACAGGTGGTACACGTCGAATTCGGCGCCAAGGACGACCAGGGGCACGAAATGGTCAACTACTGGTCCGTCTGCGGGCCGGTCTCTCCCCAGAACGCCTTGGCCTTGCTTCGCTACAACACCAGCATCCTTCACGGCGCCTTCGCCGTCCGCAGCGTGACAGGAGCGGAAATGGTCGTGCTGCAGGCGAACCAATTGGCCGAGACCCTGGATACGCTCGAAGTGAGCCGGACCCTGGCCGCAATTGCCTGGCAAGCCGACAAGGCAGAGCAGAAGATGGTCGGCAGCGATGAGTTCTGAGACAGCTCAAAGCTCCCGGAGAACGGAATAATGAAACTGGTGCTCCTGGGCACAACCGGCTACCATCCGAACGAACAGCGACACACTCCGTGCATGCTCTTGCCCGAGTGCGGCGTCATGTTCGATGCCGGCACGGCCATGTTTCGGGCGGCCCGTTTTCTTGCCACGCCGACTCTCGACCTCTTCCTCACTCACGCTCATCTCGATCATATCATTGGACTGACCTACCTGTTCAGCGTGGTCCGGCAGTATCCGCTCGAGCGGATTCGCGTGTTTGGCGAGGCGGACAAACTGGCGGCCATCGACGAACACCTGTTCTCCGAACACATCTTCCCGGTTCGGCCGCCGATGGAGTTCTGCAAGCTCGAAGCGGGCGAATCGGTCGAGGTAATGGACGGGGGGCGGGTGAGCCACTTTCCGCTCCGGCATGTGGGGGGCGCAGTGGGGTATCGAGTGGATTGGCCCGATCGGTCCATGGCCTACGTGACTGACACGACTGCGGATCCCGAGGCCGATTACGTCGAGCAGATCCGCGGCGTGGATCTACTCGTGCACGAATGCTACTTTCCCGACGGTCACGAGGACTGGGCCGCCAAGACCGGCCACAGTTGCACGACTCCCGTGGCCCAAGTCGCGCGAACTGCCAAAGTTGGGCGGCTCGTGATCGTCCACGTCGATCCGGTCGTTGCCGAGGCCGATCCGATCGGACTGGACGTCGCCAGGCAAGTCTTCTCCAACACGGAACTCGGCCGCGATCTCCAGGAGTTCCTGTTCTGAGACAAGCGAACCGTCGCTAAGACGTAACCAGCCCTTCCACGAACTGCCGGGCCTTCTTGGCTTCTTCCAACAGGGCCTTGCGGTCCTGGGGATCGACGCGGGTGATGCACTCGACGACCAGGTGACCGCTGGTGAAGCCGCCGCGGCGTAGTTGGGCCAGAACCTTGGGAAAATCGACGCGGCCCGTGCCGGGCGTGAGCGACACCTCGCGGGTCGGCTTGCCGTCCTTCTCGACCATGTCGAAATCCTTGACGCACATGCCGGTGCGAACGAGCCCGTCCACGGTGGCGGCATCGTCGACCGGGTCGAGCTCGCCGTTGGAGTAGAAGAAGATGTTGCCCGGGTCGTACCACAGGTCGAAGTTCTTGTGCCCCACCTTCTCGATCCACTTGCGGCACTCGGGACCGGTCGAGTTCAGCCCGCCGTGCGGCTTGACCGTAATGGGCAGGTTCTTCTCGGCGGCGTAGTCGCAGCACTCGGCAATGGCCTTGTAGTACGTCTCGACGAGGTTCTCCCTGCCGATGCCGCCCATCAGCAACGATTTAGCTCCGGCGGCCGCACAGGCGTCGATCAGCCGTCGCATGCCGGCGATTCCCTCCTCAAGCGACTTCTCGACGGGGATGCCGCCGCCGTAGACGGAGGGAATCGACATCCCGCGGCTCTTCACCTCCTCCCCGATCCGGGCCGCCTCTTCGACGGGAGTATCCTGCTGGATGACCAGCCGGCGTCCCTCGGTGCTGGTGGTCATCAGGCCGGCGTGTTTGAAGCCGGCTTCGGCGATGTCGTCGAGGGCGACGCGATAGTCGAACTGGTCCCAAGGGCGGGTATAGATGCCGACGGTGTAGGAACTCTCTTCTGCGGCGGCCCTGACCGGCTGGGTCAGAGGGGCAGCCATCCAGACGGCTGCTCCGGCTCCCGCTGTTTTGAGAAATTGTCGTCGATCCGTTCGTGCTGGCTGATTCATCGTCGATCTCCCTTATGACGCAATCCGAGTGATGCCCTGGAAAATCAAACCCGGGCACCATTGTAATCGGCTTGGAGACCGAAGGGAAATCCTGCTGCCGGATCAGTCCCTGGACATGAACAGTTGCAGGATATACCAGAAGAGCAGGGCGACGGCCGCGAACAGGGCCAAGGCAGCAGCCACGTGCTGCCCGATGCGGTAATGATGGAGCACGTTCGAGGTGTAGAAGAGGATTCGGTCGGACGGTCTGGACAGTCGCCTTCGCTACCGCTCGGGGGCCGTTAATTCGACAGCGAACGGGCGATGCCAACTAGTCTTCCGTTCCGTCCACATGGTCGAACGCCAGGGGGTGATCGGAGGTGGCGTCGTCGACTCGGACGGCGATCTTGCCGGCGAGGAGATCGTCGAAGAGGTTGCCCACGAGTTCGGCACGCCAGCCGATCGACAGGGCGGGCGGGACGCCGTGGCGGCCGTTGCCTGTGCGATAGTTGATCAGATCGCGAACGTCGTTGGGACCGCCCACGAGCGAAGGGGCCAGATGGGCCTCGCGGGCGATACTGCCCAGGGCGGAGAACAGGAACTGGCCGAGAACGGAGAGTTGCGGTTTGGATTCGAACGGTTCTTTGTTGGGCCACTCGTCTTCGGGCAGTTCCAGGGCTCGGGCGATGCACTCGGCGATTTCAGGGACTGCCCGGACTAGGTTGCGGCGTTCGAACCCGCGCACGGCCCGGATGCGTTTGGGGTCCGACGTCTGCCGTTTGGCCAGTTCGACGAGCAGATCGTCGCGCAGCACCCGTCGGGCAGGCGTGTTGCGCCGCTCCGCTTCCGCTTCCCGCCAGCGCCACAGTTCCCTGGCCAGGGCCAGGCTCTTGCGATCCATGCCCGAGCTGCCGGAAAGACGGCGCCAGCGATCCTGCAGGATCGACCGCTCGATTTCGTCCTGCCAGCGTTCCATCTCCTCGCGGAGCCAGGCGGTGCGGCCGAGCTGGTCGAGCCGGGCATGGAGGTAGTCGGCGATCTCGCGAAGGTAGCGAACGTCGTCCATGGCATATTCGATCTGGCGTGCGCTCAGCGGCCGCCGCCGCCAGTCGGTCCGGGTCTCGTGCTTCTTGGAACGATCGCCGACGACCTTGAGAATCAGGTTGCGGAGCCCGATCGGGTACTCGATGCCGACCAGTCCGGCAGCCACCTGGGTGTCGAAGAGCCGCTTGGGACGTTGCTCCACAGCTCGAAGACAGAACTCCAGGTCCCCGCGTCCGGCGTGGACGATCGTTTCGTGTTCCCCTTCGACCAGCATCTTCCAGAAAGGCGTGGGATCGCCGATCGCGACGGCGTCGATCAGCCCCATCCCCTCGGGGCTGGCCACCTGGATGAGGCAGAGTTCGGGCCGATAGCTGTCCTCCGAGACGAACTCCGTGTCCATGGCGATCCATTCGGCTTGAGCCAGCCGGTTGCAGTAGTCGATGAGATCGCTTTGCGTGGTGATCGCCAGGTGAGACAATGCGGGAACCCTTGTCGAATCGGCAGGGCGGCTGTTCGCGTCCGCCCGGGAGCGCTCCAATCCTAACGGTTTGTGCAGCGGCTGAACAGGCCGTTTGCGACCGGCGAGCCTCAAGAAAGCGACCGACGGCGGCTCGTCGGGGAGGCCGCCGTCGGTGGAGCTAGACTTGGTGGCCGCTCGGGCAGTTTCGGCCGTCGTCGCGGGGAGGCTACGCGACGGAGGGGATCATGCCAAGGAGGAAGACCATGGCGAAGATACCGACCGTTTCGACGATACCCATGGCGATGATGATGAACGCCAGGCCCTTGCCTTCGCTGTCGCTCAGGGCGCGGATGCCGGCGGCGCCGATCAGGCCCTGCATCCAGGCCGAGAGCATTTCGGCCAGGCCGGTGGCCAGGCCGATACCCAGCAGCAAACCGGCGTCGTTGACGGCGACCTCGGCACTGTTGAACACGGATCGCATGTTGTTCATCACGATCATGGCGTACAGCGTCTGGCTGATGGGCATGCCGACGAGGATGATGTAGGTGAAGCTGAGGCTGCGGCCGGCACGGCCTTCCTTGCCCCAGGCCCCGGCAGCAGCCTGACCGGCGATGCCGATGCCGATGGAGCTTCCGAGAGCGGCCAATCCGAGGGCGAGCACGTCGCCCATTTCGCCGAGAAACCGCCAGAAGGTCTCGGTGGCGGCGAAGAGGACGGGCAGGGCGGACACGTCGAGAACCGATAAATCCTGAATCATTGAGTTTGCTCCTGAATCATGCGTTGGGTGAAGGGGCGATACGGGTATCCGGACCACTGCATCCCGAGATTGTTGGAAAACTCGAGCATGTTGAGGCGGACGCCGTGGGCAAACATGGCGATCATTGCCAAGCCCATGTTGAGACTGTGGCCGAACACCAGAATCACGGCCGCCAAGAGCCAGGAGTCCACGGTCAATGCCATATCGTTGAAGCTGACAGCGAGCACGCCGCTGGCCAATCCGACGGCCATGAGGCGCACATAGCTGATGACGTCCGAAAAAGCCGAGAGCATGGAGAGGGGGAACTGGGCCACCCCCATGCCGATCATCTTGAGGAGGTTGCGGCTGGGAGCGGCAAACAGGATGGCCAACGTCGCCCCCAGGATCAATGCGTAGGGCCAGGGCGTCGTCCAGTCCATCGGTCCCTTGAGGACGAACATTCCCACGACTCCGTACATTCCCCAGATGAACAGGGTCCAGCCGATCTTGTTCAGGAAGCGGAGATCGGGGAAGATCCGGACAGCTTGCCAGATCTGGGCCACGCTCAGATGAACGGCCCCGATCGTGAAGCTGAGCCGCATCATGAAATCCCGCGACGCTGCGCTCAGATCAACGGTAATGAGCGGCGGGTAAAGGGTGAAGCCGAAGAACGCGCTGACCAAGACTCCCCAGACGATCGATACCGCACCGACCACCATGAGGAGTTGCGTGAACGGCGCCCCGAGACTTTTCGAGACCCAAGGATATCCGGCAGCCAGTGCCACGAGCAACAGGGCGCCGTAACCGGCGTCGCTGATGAGGATGGCCGTGAAGATCGGCAGGGCGATGAGAAAGGGGATCGAGACGTCGAACTCGCGGTAGCCGGGCACGGTGCCCAGCATCTTGAACAGGCCCTCGATCGGCCTGGCCCAGGCCGGCGGCCGGACCAGCGTCGGCGGCTGCTCCTCCGCATCCGGCGAAAGCACTTCGATGCCGGCGGCAATGCCTCGGGAGGCCAGTTGTTCGCCGAGCGTCGCACCCGCCTCCTGCGGAAGCCAGCCCTGCAAGGCAAACAAGTGCTCGTCGGCCAGAGCGCCTCGCTGCGCGACGGCGTAGTCGGACTGTTCCTGAAGCCGGACGAGTTCTGTGCGGATTTGCGGCGCCAGCCCCGCCAATTCATGCAGTCGTTCCACGTCGCGGTGCAATCCGGCGTCGATTTGGGCGGCCTCGGCGCGAATCGAAGGCGCGTCGCGAGGCGGCAACGGCACCTCGGAAGCTTCTTCCGGCAGTTTGAAGTCGTCGGAACGGCCGGCGACGGCCACGAACACGTCGCGGCCGGGCAGGTCGGCCACCACCTCGACGCACTCGGCCTGGATCGACTCGACCTGCCGCGCCGGCACGGCGTAGAACCGCACCTCGACGCCGGCCCGGCGAAGCTGTTCGAAATCGTCGAGGGCGACGTTGCCCCAAACGGCGATCTCTTCCAGTTGATGGAAGAGCGCTGCCAGGCGGTTGCGGCCTTCGGCGGCGCGGCGCTGAATCTCCAGCACTTCGTGCGCCGCTTCGTCGGCGGTCAATTGGGGCGGCGTTCCTTTGGGGGCGACGCCGGTGAGCACCTGTGCGGCGCGCTCGACGGCTTGCAGCCGCCGGGTCGTTTCCTCGTCGGGAACCGCCCGGTTCGGATCGACCGGCGTCAGGTGCAGGAGGCCCAATTCCCGCAGCGACTCCAAAAGGCGATCGCGATCGCGGTTGCGGGCGACGATATGGAGTTTTTGCATCGGAACGATCATGACTGGCCCTCCTCCTGGCGGGCAGCCGGCGCGGCGTCTCCCGGTTCCGTATCGAGCGTTTCAGAAAGCTTGTTCTTGGCGAGCTTGGCTCGCCCCACGGCGGCCGTCATCTCGTCGCCGAGCTTGATGCGGATTCTGCGGATGGCCTCGCGGGCCTGGGGGATCATGATCTTCTCGAACAGGTTCACTCGCTGAATGATCCGCACCAGTTCGCTCTGTAGCAGCGACTCCTCCTCCTTGAGCACGTCGACGGCCGCCTGCCGGCGGCTCCGCTGGCGGAAGTCGTCGAGGGCCTGATCGACCCACGGCGGGGTACCGAAAAGGCTGTAGCGAACCTGCGGGAAATCGACGTCCTCAAGCACGGGGATTTCCACTCCGGCGATGTTTTTCTTGGAAACGCGCACTTCACCCGGTTTCGCCCACTGCTGCAAGGGAATGCCTGCCCGGTCCGCCAGGACGTTCTGATAGCGCCGAATGACGGCGTCGATTTCGTCGTGGGCCTGCTCGGCCTCGCGCCGCTGCCGAGCCACGTCGCGAAGCGTGGCTTGAAGCTGCTGCTGCTTGAGCTTGAGCATGGGCAGATAGCGCCGATAGCGCGCAAGGGCGTCCCGGTAACGCTTCAGCTCGGGCCGTGTTAGCTTGACCTTCTTCGCCACGGATCTTCACACTCTTGCTTATCTGACGTTCGGGATGAATCGACTCAAGAGCCGGCTACAGCCGGTTCCTCTTCCTGCGCTGGCTCGGTTTCGGCCCCGTTACCGGACGCCGGCCAGTGCTCCTCAACGATCGAGCGGCGAATGCCGGTTTCGGCCGGTTCGAAGCACTCGGCAAGAATGCTCCAGCAGCGATCGAGGGCGTCGAACAGGGGAATGTTGACCGAGAGGTCCATGATTCGTTGTTCGAACAGGTTGCCGTACTTGAGCAACTTGCGGTCCCAGGCCGACATTTCAAAGCCCATGTCGCGTTTCTCGCGGCTTTCGCGGCAGAGGGCGTACAACTGGATGCAGGCGTCCATGATGGCCCGGTGGTCGCCGCGGGTCTTGCCGTTGACCTGCTGTTTGAGCCGGGAAAGCGACCCGAAGGGTTCGATCCGCCCGTTGCGGAGGTAGAACTGGCCTTCGGTGATGTAGCCGGTGTTGTCGGGAACCGGATGGGTCACGTCGTCGCCCGGCATGGTGACGCAGGCCAGTACGGTCATGGAGCCGGCCCCTTCGAAGTCGACGGCCTTCTCGTAGCGCTTGGCCAATTGGGTGTAAAGGTCGCCCGGGTAGCCGCGATTGGAGGGAATCTGCTCCATGACGATCGAGATTTCCTTGAGCGAGTCGGAAAACGCGGTCATGTCGCTGAGCAGGACCAGGACTCGTTTGCCCTGGAGGGCGAACTGCTCGCCGACCGCCAGGCACAGGTCGGGAACCAGCAGGCATTCGACGACCGGATCGGCGGCGGTGTGGATGAAAAGGATGGCGCGTCCGAGCACTCCGCCGTCTTCGAAGGTCTGGCGAAATTTAAGGTAGTCGTCGTGCCGCAGGCCCATGCCGCCGAGGATGATGATATCGGCGTTCGCCTGGAGTCCGATACGGGCCAAGAGTTCGTTGTAGGGTTCGCCGGCCACCGAGAAGATCGGGATCTTCTGGGATTCCACGAGCGAGTTGAACACGTCGATCATGGGGATGCCGGTGTGGACCATTTTGTCGGGCATGTGGCGCTTCACGGGATTCACCGGAGGGCTGCCCAGATCGATCATCTCGCCGGTCACCTCGCCGCGTCCGTCGCGGGGACGTCCCGAGCCGTCGAGCACGCGACCGAGCAGGTCTTCCGAGAACGGCGCCTGCATCGGCCGGTGCAGGAACCGCACTCGGTCGTTGTTCGATACACCCTGGGAACCGGCGAAAACTTGCAGGCTGACCTGCTGCCCCTCCAAGCGAATCACCTGGGCGAACGAATCGCCGTGGGCCGAATCGATCACGGCCAACTCGTCGTAGCCCACGTCGGACGCATTGACAGTCACCACGTTGCCGGCGATGCGCCGGATGGAGTCGAAGTATTTTCTCATGAATCCCGCCCTTTCGTGGCGATGAACTTGTCGATTTCGGAAAGCAGGCGGCGGTATTCGTCGCTGTCGGTGGGAGCGTAGTTCCAGTTGCGGAACAGATCCGTCACCTCGACCATCTTGCGGCGGGCCTCGGCCTTGTCCTGGAAGTCGAAGTCCAGGCCGGCGACCTCCGCCACCTTGGCGAAGGCGAACTGCTGTCGCTCGGCGGGACTGGCCCCGTCGACGTCGTCGAAAGCGTTTTGCTGCAAGTAGCAGTTGTCGAAGAAGTCGGCCTTGAGGGCGGCCGTGAAGTCCTCGATCGAAGTGCCCTCCTCGCCGACCACGGTCATCATCTGCTGAACCTCGTTGCCGTGTACGAGGACCTTTCGCATTTTGGCCATATCGGCCGGCTCAATGATGCCGCGGTACTTGCTCCAGGAATCGAGGGGATCGATGGCCGGGTAACGGCGGGCGTCGCTGCGCGCTCGGGACAGTCCGTGAAAAGCGCCGACGACTTTGAGCGTGCCTTGGGTAACCGGTTCCTCGAAGTTGCCGCCGGCGGGGCTGACGGTTCCGCCGATCGTGAGCGAACCTTTAGTCCCGTCGCGCAGTTCGAGGATTCCGGCTCGTTCGTAGAAGGCGGCGATGCGGCTTTCGAGGTAGGCGGGAAACGCCTCCTCGCCGGGGATTTCCTCCAGGCGTCCCGACAGTTCCCGCATGGCCTGGGCCCAACGGGAAGTCGAATCGGCCAGCATGAGCACGTTCAGACCCATCTGGCGGTAATACTCGCCGAGCGTTGCCGCGGTGTAGACCGACGCTTCGCGCGCCGCCACCGGCATGGCCGAGGTGTTGGCAATAATGATGGTCCGTTCCATCAGGCTGCGGCCCGTGCGGGGGTCGGTCAACTCGGGGAAATCGCGAAGGGTCTCCACGATTTCGCCGGCCCGCTCGCCGCATGCGGCGATGATCACGATGTCGACGTCGGCATTCCTCGCGGTGATTTGCTGAAGCACGGTCTTGCCGGCGCCGAACGGTCCGGGAATGCAGTAAGTGCCGCCGCGGACGATAGGAAACATCGAGTCGATGATCCGCACTCGCGTAACCATCGGCTCGTCGGGCAGCAACCGGCGGCGCGAGACGTCGAGCGGGCGTTTGACCGGCCAATTCTGCTGCATCGTGGCGGTGCGGCGATTGCCGTCGGAGTCGACCAGAACGGCAATTTCGTCGGCGACCTTGTAACTGCCGGTTCCGGCGATTTTCTCCACCTTGAAGGCGCCTTGCCAACCGAAGGGCACCATGATCCGGTGCGTAAAAATTCCCTCGGGCACGGTGCCCAGGGTATCGCCCGCCTCAACGGTGTCGCCCACTGCCGCCTTCGGCGCGAACTCCCAGGACTGGGTGGTGGAGACGCCGTGGATGTAGAGTCCCGGCTTGAGGAAGAAACCGGCCTCCTTGGCCACTTCCGGCAGAGGATTCTGCAAACCGTCGTAGATCTGGCCGAGCAAGCCCGGCGCCAGCACGACCGAGAGCATTTCGTCCTGCAACTCGACCGGATCGCCGATCTTCAGCCCCCGGGTTTCTTCGAAGACCTGCAGGTCCGCCAGTTGACCTCGGACGCGAATCACTTCGCTGAGCAGTCGCGTGCCGTTGGAATGCACGCAATGGGCCACCGAGTTCTGCACCACTCGGCCGTCTGTTTCGGCGACGACCAGGTTTCCGTAGACGGCAACGATTCTCGCGTTCACACTTTCGCCCTTTTCTTATTCCGCTGGGGTGGTCAAAGTTGGGCCGCTTCGCCAGCGGCGGCCTTGGCGTCGCGGGTCGTGCGGCGCCACTGATCGAGCAGCATCAACCGAGCGGCGTATGCGAGCAACTCGTCCTCGGAAAACGAGAACCAGGCGTCGTGCCGGGCGATCCAGGCCCAGCGCGCTCGCAAGACGACGCGAAGCCCGTCCAGCGGGGTCGCCGCCGACGTCCATTCGCTCACGGTTGCAGAGAAATCCTCGGGAGACTCGCCGGCCAGGTCGCCGGCCACCACATATCCGGCCTCTTCCAGGCCCAGACGCTTGGCCCGAGCTGCTGCCAGGGCGTTGCGCAGGCCGACCTCGAAGGCCACCCAGGCGAGCAGAAACGTGTTCCGGAATCGCCGCGCCACCGAGGCCGCGTGGCGATAGTACGCTTCCCAGAGTGAATCGGCTTCAACGGTTGCGGCGGTCTCTGCCGTCTCGGATGCAACGAGAAAGCTCGGCAGCGGGGCGGCGTTGCGGACTTGCTGGACCGTGAGAACCGCCGGATCGACCTCGTCGACCTCACCCGCCAGAAAAGCCTCTCGCAGCAGCAGGTCGTCGGACAGGAATAGGGTCCCGGCGAGCGCTCCCCAGGGACTGTCGGCGCCGACCTGCTCGAGCAACTCCGCATAACCGATCGGCGGCTCGCTGCCGAGCTCGCCGAGGGCGGGAAGTGCGGTGAGATAGTAGTAGCGTTCGATTCGCATGGCAGCGGCGGTGGCTCGGGTGCGGGTATCCGTCGTTACGGTCAATGGGCGTCGACCGCAGAAGCGATCAGCTTGCGTATCTCGGGGGCAACGATGTCCGAGAGGACCTGGACCACCGATTCGGGAGTGATCTCGACGGTGCCGCCTTCAACGCGGTACTCGAAACCCGCTCCTGTCAAACTGCCGTGCAGGTCGAGCGACAACTCCTTGGGGGGCTTGTGAAACGTGGCGATGACCCAATGGGTCAATCGCTGCCGCATCGCCTCGGAGACGTTGAGCGTGAACGTACCTTCGCCTAGAGCGTCGGCCTTTGCGTACTGCCCGACGACTTCGCGGATCAGCTCGGCAAGATAATCGGAATCGCCGAGCTTCTGCTCCGTCGCCTCGGCGAGAACCTTGTTGACCGCGCGGCCCAAGGCCTCACGAAGGCGGGCGACAGTGTCGCGTGCGGCCAGTTCCAGGTCGGTTTGCGTCCTGGCAACGATTCGCTCGCGCTCTTCCTCGGCCTTCTTGACGATTTCTTTCGCCTTGGCTTCGGCATCGCGGACCGTCTGTTCGGCCTCTCGCTCCGCTTCGCGACGGATCTGATCGGCGGCCTCGCGTCCGGCCTCAACTCCGTCGGTTTTGAGCGTTTGAATGAAAGATTCCAGCTTGTGTGTCATTTGCCGATCCCGTCCGAAACGATACCGCCGAAAACCTCCGGCGACACTGATAACTCGTGGCTCTTCGCGCAGAAACCGATGCCCGACAAGGGCGAAACTGCCGCGAAATTGCAGAGCAATTCTCTACAATCACCGCGACCGCCAACGACATAAACGCGCAAATATAGCTCCTGGAAAACGGGCCGTCAACCGAACGAAAACTCCTCGACAGCGGGGGGCACGATGGGCCGATCACCGGTCAGATCGATGACCGGAATGGTTGCCACGAGGTGCTCCACTTCCCGTTTCAGCAGTCGCTGAACCAGCCCGCGCTTAGAGAACAGATAAACCAGGAATTCCTGGAAATGCCGGTCGATTGGAGTATTTGCGTTATTCCCAATGCGTTTTGCCGCCAGCCGCTCCTTCGGTTTTGGACGACTGACAGAAGTTGGTCGTTTTGCTTGACATTCTCGGTCAAGATCCGAATACTAAGCACAACAGGCCTCCTCAAACCACCTCTCGGGCGGAATGGATGTGCCATCAGACCTTGTCATTCAACTCATCGAAAAAGTCATGAGAGGTGCGGCGGGATTCGGATAGGGTCCTGCGCGTTGGTTTCTGCCTGTGCCCGGCAGCGATTCCGCTGGAAGGGTGGTGTGCTCAATCGGGAAGGAGTGTTGTTGTGCCGAAATCCGTGTTGGACGCAATCAAAATAGGGTTGTGGGATTTTGAGCCCAAGGAGATGTCTGCTGCCGAGTACGAGCGAACGGATGCGATGCCGGGTACCAAGGCAAAGCTGTCTGTTTTGGCGGACCGGGTCCGCTGCGGTCTTCCGCTGTGGCATCCGGACGATCGAGATGAACTGGACGAGGTCAGTCCGGCAGGCGAGTCGTTCAAGCCCAACAAGCCGCGGTAGCCTGCGAATCATGCTCCTCCACCGGGAGCCAGGCCCAAGGTGTGCAGAATCCAACGCGTGCGGAGAGCCGTGTCGAATTCCGTTATTTCTCGGCGGCGTTCGGGAGTGGCGTTGTCTTTCCAGCCGGCGATTTGCCGTGTGAAGAGTTCGAGCAGCGCGGAGTCGCCTGGCGGTGCAGAATCGCGTCCCGGCTCGAGGGCGGCAAGATCCCTCCATTGCTGGAACTCGGCGATCGTCTCATCGAGCAAGACCGTACGCTGCGATATCGGAGCGGAAAGATAGTCGTCGAGTTTCTTCGCGTACCAAGTCTCAACGAGCACAAGCGCATTGTCCCACACCCGGCGGCCGTATTTCGCGTCGAGTTGCGTGCGAACTGCAACCGGATCGAACTGGCCTCGGAACTCTTCCTGAAGGCGCTGAAGCAGGGTCAATCGAATCGCGGGCGTTTCGGTGCGCAGATCGCGAAGGGCCAGCCAGCGGAGGAGTCCGTCACGGTCGGCGGCGGCCGGATCGGGAAGACGCAGGCTGCTTGCCCAATAGGCCGCAGCAAGAAGTGCGACCACGGCGAGGCACGCGGTCAACACCGTTGCCCGGCGAAAGCAACTGCTCCGTGCGTGTACTCTCGGCTGCTGCATCACAGAGAATCGCTGGTGGGTGGTCGCGTTCGGTTGCCCCAAGAGTATACCCCATCGTTCGGCCGGCGTCCTGGGCGCAGGTCTATTCGCTGGCCGAGGGAGAATCTTGCCTGGCTTCGTTCAGGAACGGATCGCTTTCAGTTCTGCAGGACGGGATGCAACTGCGGGACGAACTCGACCGTCTGGGAGGATTGACGAACAGGGAAGAACATGAGAGGCTACCGGTACATTGGGAGGGGTATGCGACCGGCCCGCGTCATTGACGCCCATCGGGACTGCGACCCCATACTCTGGCGTCTCCGTGAGGAATGAGATATGTGCTGGGCTGCTCTCATCTTGGCTGCAACGGTTCTCGCTCAGATTCCCCCCAACTCGCCCGGCCAGCCAACCGTGCCTCGCTATTCCGAACCGGCTCCGCCCGGTGTCGGCGGCTACGGGACTGTCGGCGGCATTCCGATGCCTGGCGGCGGAGCCGGGGGAATGCAGCGGGGCGATGTGGGAAGCGGGCAAGCCCCCTTGCCCGATTGGCAAGCGGGTGACCCGCGGGCCGCGGCTCCGCCTGTGGGTTCGGCGACGGGCGGGCTGTCTCAAGGGATCATCAACCCGGCACCAGAGGCACAGTCTGTCATTCCACCGGGTTCATCTCCGACGCTGGAAAGGCTGTTGTTCCTTCAGAAGAACCGGGACGACAAGGCGGCTGCTCAGGAAGAAGTTGCCCCTGGTCTCCAAACGCCCTATCCGGCGCAACAGCCAATGAGCCCCGGAACAGGGTCGTACGGCACGGGCTGGGGTGACCCCGCAGTTTCCAGCCGAATCGCCACACAGCTTCCGACAGTTCCCAAGCTGACGGTTGACGAAGCGCTCCGGCAGGCGATGACGCTTCCGTCGAGCACGGTGGTTGCGGGGCGTGACGTTGCCCTTCTGGATGTTCTAGGGCAGGTCACGGATCGTTCCAAACGCGTGACGATCGCTCATGCCTATTGGCAGTTGGCGGCACGACTGGGCGAGTACCGGTTTTGCTGGGAGGAGTCGCGGCTGATCCAGTCGATTGGAACTGGAGCCGTCGAAGCCGGTTTGTTGAGGTCGGCGCAGCAGATGGCCGATCGCGAATCGACGGCCGCTGAGTTGGCGCTGCTTCAGGCTCAATACGATCTGGCCGAGGCTGCGGGGTTTGACTCTTCCGGCTCCGGCGAACTGCCCCTACCAAGCGATCACCCCCATACCCGCAGTTACAACACCAACTTCGACCAAATCTTCGCGGGGCGCACGCCCCCCGGACGAACTCGGCTTCTGCATCGGACGCTCCCACTGCAGCAGCGGGTGATCGACGCCCGTTGGGAAGCGGTGCAGGCGGCCCAGGACGCGTATCAGGCGGTTGCCCGATCCTATCAGGTCGGGCAGCAGGTCGATGCCGCCGATCTGCTCGCGACTTTGCACGAGATCACGACCCAGCGGCGGGCCTGGATCACAGCCATCGCCCAGTACAATCACGGAATTGCAGACTATGCGCTGACGATTGCCGGTCCGGAGACGACGGGACGCGATCTGGTCTCGATCTTGATCAAGCTGAGTCAGGCGGAACCGGGCAGCGATCGGGTCGGGCCGGGCGAGGAGTCCAAGTCGGGGGTGCCGACGTTGGCACCTCCCCGGGATCAAGTAACGGAGAGCGACGTCTCGCAGGGTGTGCCGCCGGTCCCCATGGCACCGGTTGCAGAAACCGATCTGGCTGTGGAACCGACCTCGGCGGAGGAACCGGCCCGGGCCGACGGCACCGCGGCAGACGATTCGGCGGTGAAACCGGCCCTTGCCGAGGTTCCCTCGCCGGACCCGGCGGCAGATGCGGCGACGGGCGCCGGCGGCCAGGATATTCCACAGGTGCCGAAAGCGCAGGACGGGTTGCCGCCCGAGAAGCCGATTGCAGCGGTCGAAGAGCCGGACGAGGCGGTGTCCCCCGAGGCTCAAGAGAGTCCGGAAGCGCCAACCGTGGCAGCGAGCGAAGGTACTCCCGCAGAGATCGACTCTGCCAAGAGCTCGCTGGAACCAGGGGCGGCGGAGCCCGGCGTGGCGCTGCCCCCGACGCGAGATCTGGCGATTCAAACGCGACCGATGGTGCCCGTCGAGGAGACCGGCTCGGCGTCGAGGGTGCAGACGGTCTTCCGCCAACCCGATTCGTCGTCATCGATTGCTCTGGTGAGACAGCACGGCGATCTGGTCGGACTTCCCGCGGGAATCCAAGCCAAGCGTCTGACGGCGTCGCTCCTGGGCGATCCCGAAGCCGGACGACCGGAGACGGAAGCCGTCGACCTGGAGGCCTGCCTGGAAGGCGTTGCGGGCGGCCGGCGTCGGGCAGTCATCGAGGCCTACTGGGAAGCCTCTCAGAGCCTTGCCGAGTACGAAGTGTATCGAGAGCACGTGGAACTGCTCGCCAGCCTGATCAAGCCGGTCACGCTCGGCTCGGCGGGAACCGATGAGGCGCGGGCCAGGTTGACGGCGGCACGGTTCAGCGCCGAGGCCGATCTGCTCGAAGCCGAGACCCGGCTGATCGCCGCGCAGTATGAACTGACGAGCCGCTGCGGGCGATCGCTTGAAGGCCCGTGGCTCATGCCGAAGACGTTGCCGCACGCGGGCGACTACCGTTTGAATCTCGAAGCGCAGCCGTCCCAGATGGTCGAGTCGTGGGGGGTGAAACGTCTGGCAACGATCATCCCGGCCCTCCATCGCAGTTTGAGCGAGCAGGCCGCGGCGGTCGTCGAGGCGGATTCGAGACGGGTGGAGGTCGTCAACACCTATTGGACTCAATCCCTCCCGTTCGACCACGTGTTGGCAGCGGTCGACGCACAAACGCGGGAAAGCCTGGAGTTTCTCAAGGTGCTGGGAGCCTACAATCAATCGATCGCCGACTATGTGACGGCGGTGATCCCGGAGACGCTCCCGGAGGAGCAACTGGTCGCCACGCTGGTCGTTCGTTGAGGCCCGCGTGCCTGTCAGCTCCCACGTCGTTTGCGGTCGAGCCGCTTCTGAAACCGAGCTCGATCGATCACGGCGCGAACGTGCGTGCCCTTCGCGACCAGATCGTGACTGTCGCGGGCCTCGAAATCGAGCATGACCTTGTTGCCTTCCACGGCAGTCACCGTGGCCGTTGCGACGAGCGTATCGCCCGGCGGTGTGGCGGCAAGATGCTCGAACTGGAATCCCACGCCGACGGAGGCTTCCGTCGGGTCGAGATGGGGCCGGATGGCTTCGTAGGCAGCCGTCTCCATGGCGTAGAGAACCCAGGGAGTGGAGGCAACGGCGGGCGCTCCGGGCTTGCGGAAGCTGACGAGGTTCTCGGTAACGACGCGGTGTCGATATTCTCCGGTCACTCCCGGAACAAGGCTTGTCTTCATGAACGGGGATCGGCGTGCGGTGTGGTTGCTACTCAAACTGGGTGGGCAGCCTGTGCTTCTCCGAAGAATCAAACCGAGGCTGGAATCTACCCGTCAGTTGCACAAATCCATTGATGTGATCTTGACAAAAGGCGGTGAAACTCGATGCTTTCCAGTGTAAGAAAAAGTGTCCCCAATGGGAACAATGGAAAACAGGAGTTCACCGCCAGTGA
>JAAYAY010000360.1 GCA_012719125.1 Planctomycetaceae bacterium
GTGGAGGTTGATATCCTCTATGGGGATCACTTGGGAATACCTGCCGCCCAGTGGACGATCCAGGCGGTCGCGATTCGTCCCTCTGGTTGCCCTCGATCCTTCTCTATGCAGACATCACCGACGGCCGCGTGCAGATTGCTACCCATCGTCCGCGCCGTGGCGGCGAGTGTTGCCCAGAGGACAGGCAGCGCGACATATCTCATAGGAGTTCAAGTCGTTGGGACAGAGTCGTGAAGCACGCCAAGTGGCTTTGTGTGATTCCAGGAAACGTGGTTCCGAGATAACGGTCCCTTGTGTCATTCGCCCCCTCCCATCCGTCATTCCCGCGAATCATGCAAGGCCAGTTAGACCAACGACCATGATAGTCACAGAACGAGGGAGCAACAAGCAAGTGTCGCCGTCTCGCCCGTGCGGCACACGGCAAACCAAGAAACAACGAAAGCCGCCCTGCTGCCACCGCCAGCAGCAGGACGGCTCTCTCGAGTTGCGAGACATCGTGCCTCTCATCCGCCGGCCATTACCCCGGCTCGGCGAACTCCCCTTACCGCCAACCCCTCTCGCGCATTCAATACTGGCTAAGAATCAATTCCCCGTCGGCTCGATTTGCCAACAGCCCGAACGTTTCGGGCTCGATC
Organism: Planctomycetaceae bacterium; assembly: GCA_012719125.1. Lineage (GTDB taxonomy): Bacteria > Planctomycetota > Planctomycetia > Pirellulales > Thermoguttaceae > JAAYAY01. The sequence continues at coordinate 636 of JAAYAY010000360.1, forward strand.
GTCTCGCTGAGGAACTGAACCGATCCGTCGCCGAAAGCGAAGTTCGCACCGCCCGGATGGTAGCTGCCGAAACCGCCCACGTGGAACTTGTCCGGTTCCGGTTCCTCTTCCGGGACGGGCATGCCGCGGTTCCGCCAGGCTGCCTCGGCGTTGATGAGCGTTCCCGCGTTGCGAAGCGTCGCCCGCGTGCCCGACATCCAGCCCAGCGTGCCTTTTTCCTCTCCGCCTTTCTCGCCGATGAAGATCGTGTGTGCCGATCCGTCCGAAACGTTCTTGTAGGCAACCGCACTGTTCAGGAAGAACACGCCTTGGTTGTCCTTATCGATGGGTGTCTCCGCCGGCCCGTTACAGCCCGCATAGGTGGTGGCAGCGATTTCGTCCGCCTTGCGCCCAAAAGGGTTGGAGGGGCAAAGCAGCAACTGGATCGGCACCCGCCGCACCTTGGCGTTGCTCTCGTCGTAGACGCCCACGCTGAAGTCGATGTGACGGAAGACGTTCTCTTCTTCCATGTAAGGCAGGATCTGGGAGATCCAGTTGTGGTGATAGCCCTGGGCCTCGTTGGCGATCGGGCCCTCCTTGTCGATCGTTCCCGGTGGATAGACCCCGTGGGTCATGTTGTAGTTCTGCACGGCCAGGATCATCTGGCTCAGGTTGTTGACGCACGAGCATCGCCGCGCCGCCTCCCGCGCCGCCTGAACCGCCGGCAGCAACAGGGCGATCAGAATTCCGATGATGGCGATCACGACCAGTAGTTCGACCAGCGTAAACGCCTGGTGACGATTGTGTCTCATGACGACCCTCCTATCGATGGGCTTTCGCTTCGCTTGTTGATGATTTGTCACTCACTCTCCCCGGCCTTGGATGCGGCAGGAAGCACGTATCCGTATTCCTCCCGGTATCCGATGGGGTGCATGCGCCCGTCGTCGACCTCGACTTGCACACAAATCACCCGTTCGTTCGACTCGCCCTTGCGTTTCACAACCTCGACGCTCACCGTGGCGGTTCGCGACGGGCCCAGCACCTCGGCCGGCACCTCCCACACTTCGCCTTTGTATTTGGCGTCGTCGGCCAATTGGCGGACGGCCCGCTGAGATCCCGCCTCGGCGAGCCAGACGGCCTGCTGCTGCCCGCCGGCAACCCGCGACTGGCGACGGTGGATCAGCACCGTCTTGATCAGGCCGAGCCCCAGCATGCTCGCCACGAGCAGGCTGATCAGCACGATCACCAGGATCGAGCCGCGGCGGGTCGGGGATGGTCTCGCAGATCGGGTTTGCATGAGCCGCCTCATGGTTCGCTCTTCGCTGGCGTTGGTTTCAGAAGGCCCACCGCAGCGATGATCTCTGTGTTCCAGTTGTTCCATCGGTCCTTCGCGTCGCCGGGCGTCGGCTCGACCGTCAGCGACACCAGGGGCACGGAGTCGTTCTCCTCCAGTTCCCACCGAGCGGTACAGTCTTCAGGAAGCCGATAGCTCTCGCGGTGCAGCAGCTTCTCGCCTTGCAGGTGTTCGCGCTGCAAGTGATCTGCTTTCACCGAGTACCGCACCGACTCCTTGTCGCTGAGCGTCAGGAGTATCGAGCCGGCCGCTGCGTCTTCTGTTTTCCCGCCTGCCATCTTCGCACTCAGGGCATTGTGCCCGTCGGCCCGCAACTGGGCGGCCAGTCGCTGCAGGTCCGCCTCGATGGCAACTTCTTCCCGAATGCGTTGGCTGGCCCGCTGCATTCCGCTCATCGACACCGCCACCGTGGTCATCACGGTCCCTATCATGGCGATGGTCGCCAGGCACTCGATCAGGCTGTAACCGCGTCGTCTGCTCATGGCGATTCCTCCTGGGCCCGGAACTTCCAGCCGACCAGCCGGGCCGACTCCGCCCTGCTCTCCGAACCGCTCTGCCACCGGATCTCGACGGTCATTCGCTTGACGTCCGGCTCTTCTTCAATCACGTCGACCGATACTTCACCTCCCGGCAGCCAGACGCTCGCGTTCTCCGAGAGCGCCGTCGATTCCAACGCGGCCGTCGTCGTATCGTCCCATGAGCGTGCGGCCACCCGCTCCATCAAGTTGCCCGCCTCGCGCGTGGCGACTTCCTGTTGCCGGGCGAGCCGGCGCTGCTGGGCGACGATGACCAGCAACTGGGCGATCCCGACCGCCAAGGCCATGGCCAGCCCCACAGCCATCAGCGTCTCGTGGAGGACGAACCCGCGTCTTGAAGTCCTGCGTCGCAACGTCCGCGCGCCGTGCGTGCATGTTGGCCGGCCCTTCTGGGTTGCCGGCTTGGCTCGCGTTAACCAGCGCTGGTTCATGCCAGACCCCCAATCATTCGGAACAGCGGCGACAACATCGCATAAGCGATGAACAGGACGAGACCGCCCAAAGCCGCCACGGCAAGAGGAAAGGCCACGTTGGTCGCGGCCCGGAGCCGATACACGGCGCGCCGCGAGTTGCTTTCGGCCATTTCATCCAGGGCCCAGGCCAGGTTCCCGGTCCGTTCGGCCGCCCGGAACACTGCGGCCTCGGGCCGGCGAATCAACCCCGCCTCCAACAGGCAATCGACCCACGCCAATCCCTGGTCGATCCGTCTCGCCGCCCGCTGCAGCTTGTTCCGCAGCCGGCGTTTCGTGAGGTAGCCCGAGATGAGCCGCATCATCTCGGGCAGAGGACGATTCTGCCGCACCGCGTGGGCCAGCCAATGCATGATCACGCTGCGATCGGCCCGGCCCCAAGCGGCTATCAAGCCGGGCATGTACCGGGGCGAAGAACCGGTGTAGTAGGAGAGGCTGCGAACCAGGAAAAACACCAGCACGGCCAGGACGATCAGGACGACCGGTCCAGCGTTAACGAGAAAATACGAAACCGCCACAAACAACTTCAAGGCCGGGGGCGCTTCCATGTTGAACTCATCCAGGATCTTTTCGAAAGCGGGCACGATCTTCATCATCATGAACGTGACCAATCCGGCTCCGAACAACACGAGCGCGACCAGGTAGAACGTCCGTTCCGCGATGCTGCGCAGCACTTGCTCGCTTTCGCTGTTCGACCCCATTGCCCGCCGCAACGCCCCGCCCAGGTTGTTCGTCTGTTGGCCCAATTCCGCCGAGAGCAGCACCGATTGCGGATAGTGGAGACGCGATCGTCTCAGGGCCAACGCCAGCGGCAGGCCCGCTTCGAGATAGTCGGCCAGGTCCAGCACCCGCTCGCCGATATGGTCTCGCCGTTCCGAGGCGTATGCCCGGGCTGCCGTGTCCAGCGGAATCCCGTGTTCGGCGGCCAGCGCCAGGGTCCAGAGGAGCGATCGCCGCTCCGTGCTGCGGTAGCGGTAAAGGAGCGACAACAGAATAACACCCAGGATCACCCAGGCCAGTAGAAACAGGGCATTGGCCATCAGGCCGACGATCGCGAACAGCCCCACAATCGCCAGGGTCCAGCCGAGTGCCGTGACTACTCTTGTCGTCTCGTCCCGCGGAACACCCCAGCCGTTGCTGCTCGATCGTCTCTGCAACCACAGAATCGCCACGCCGGCAATCAGCATGCCGAGGGGTACGAAAAACAGCAGTAGTGCTTGCAGCGTCGTTGTCATCGTTACGTCAGAGAGGACATGAGTTTGATGAACGGGAGAAACAGCGCGGTCACCACGGCCAGAATGGCACACCCAATCGAAATGAACAGCACCGGCGGCAGCGCCGCGTGCAGCCAGAAGGCCCGCATCCGCACGCGGTCTTCGAGCATCTCGCAACCCACCTCCAACGAATCGTCCAGGGCCCCCGTATGCTCGCCCCAATGGACCAGGGGCACCAAGGTGGCAGGCACCCGTCGCTCCGCCGCCATCGCCTGCGACAGGGTCCGGCCGCGAGCCACGCTTTCCGCCAGCGACTTCGAGACCTGTGTCACGTTGGCGTTGGTAACGCCCTCGGCCGAAAACCGCAACGCGTCGAGCAGCGTCATCCCGTTGCGCAGGAGCACCCGCACCAGCCCGATCCACTCCATCAGGCATAACCAGTGCCAGAGCGGCCCGATCATAGGCATCGCACTGACCAGACGGTGCCAGGCGCTCGGTGCCAGCGTGCCGCGCAGGAGCACATTGAGAATCACGAGTACCAGCAGGACGGCCGGCAATAGCAGAGCGCCGATCTGGCGAAACGCCAGGACGGCAACCGTTATGGCCGGCAGTTCCACGCCGAATTCGTCGAAAATGTCTCGAAAACCGCCCACCACAAAGGCCAGAATCAAGGCCAACAAGGTCATCGACAAGATGGCGACCAGCAGAGGATACGCCAGCCCGTCCCGGATCATCTGGCGCAGCGCCCTCGTGTCGCGATAGTGCTCCGTAAGCTCGGTCAGGGCCGGTCCAAGTTGTCCGGTCTTGACGGCGGCCTGGATCAAACGCGTGACGTGGACAGGAAGCGCAACCTGAGAGCTTTCCAGGGCACCTTCCAGCGATTGGCCCCGCTGAAGCTGGCCGGCCAGATAAGAGAACACCTGCGCCAGTCGAGGACTGTCGCTCTCTTCCGCGGCCGCACGAAATGCCGGGCCCAGCGGCAACTCGGCGGCACTCAACTGGGCCACATTCTCGACGAGTTCGCGGGCTTCGTCAGAGCTGAGGCGTTCCTCGGGAGGGACTGGCGTGGAGTCGGAATCGGCTTGCATGACCTCCAGAACGCGAAGCCCGTCTGCTTCCAGCCTGCGCCGCGCCTCCTCGACCGACGACGCATCGACGTGGCCGTCGGTGCGCTGGCCGGAAGGATCTTCAGCCGTGTAGCGGTAACTGGCCATGTTCAGGACCCCAAAGGCAGCGCAAGCTGATAAAACAGTCTCAACAGCGGCGTGAAGGTGAGGATTCCGCAGACCAGCGTCGCCGTTCCGCCGATAAGAAGGGTGAGCCACATCGGCAGATAGATCGACGTCCACACCGCCTTGTGTTCCGCCCGGCTGCGATAGACCGCCGCACTCCGCAGCAGGGCCCCACTCAGGTCCGGCTGCCGGCGACCCGAAATCAGCAACCAGCCCAGAAGCGGCGGCAGACCGGCCGGCAATTCGCCGCGATCCTCAAACTGTTCCCCCCGCCGTAATCGTTCGGCAAGGTCGCCGGCGGCCCGGGTGATCGTCCGGTCTCCGCTGGCTTGCGCCGCAAGAACCAGGGAATCTTCGAGCGGCACCTGTTCCTTGATCAACAGCGCCATGACCTCGCTGAAGGTGGCCATCCGGCCCAGTTGAATCGTTCCGCGAATGCCGCCGCGACGCCCGAACTGCCGGGACCACGACCGCGCTTTGCCTGCACCCTGCCAGGTCCAGACGGCACGTCCGCTGCGGCGCCATAAGAGGCCGACAACCACGATCGCTACCAGCGGTACGGGGACAGCCCACCACCAGACCGTCTCACCCAGGCCGTTCAGAAACACCATGATTCGATCGGCTCGCCCCACCAGATCCGACTGAATTCGCAGCATCAAGGGAACGAGACGAAGAAGGAGAAACAAGAGAATCGCGTAGGCGAACGTCACGACGACGATCGGATAGACCAGACCCGCCCCCACTGCCTTACGCAGTTCAGCAATCCGCCGAGCGGTTGCCGAGAGCGATTCCAAGGCCGCGGCAAGGTGTCCCGAGCGGAGTCCGGCCGCCACGACCGCCCGCCAGACGGGCGGAAACGTCCGCTCGTCTTCCGAGAGGATCTTCGACAGGCTTTCCCCCGAACTCATCCGGGTGGCAAGCAGTTGGGCGAGCCGCCCCGGCTGCCCCGGCAGATCGCCGCCCAGCGCTTCCAGCCCCTGTTCGAGGGGCACGCCGGCACGGACCAAGGCCGCGATTTCGTCGTTCAGCGCGATCAACTGATCGAGCGTGATCGCGCCCGAATTGGAACCGGCTCCAAATGCCACGGCTCGCTCCCCGTGCCAGAAAAGTCCACCCTCCCACTGCAAGCGGCAGCCTGAAACAGACGCCGCACAGTGAGGGCACAGGGTATCTAACGACGCAAAGCCCCCCCGCGCACGCGCTTTTTCAAAGAAAGTGGGTCGCTCTTGCCGAGTGCGACTTAATTCACTCCCCAACCGCCCAACATCCCCGCCATTCCATCGACTTCCCACCTGGCCGCATCACTGAAAGTGGGTCGCTCTTGCCGAGTGCAACCAGCCGCGCTCCCCAACCGCCCAACATCCCCGCCATTCCATCGACTTCCCACCCGGCCGCATCACTGAAAAGGCAACAGTGATACTCGGCAAGTATCACCCACCGCCTACCAGTTCGTCTCGATCACCTCGCGGGCGAACACGGCGTGGAGCACCTCCGAAATGCCGAGCGGATAGGACGTCTTCCGCTCGACAAAACGCGACTCCTTGACCGTGTCGGTGATATTCCGCATCCCGCGAACGACTCCGATCACCACCGGGCCGCCGCTCGGCGAACGGAGCGTCGCATGGCTGACCGGGCCGCCGCTGTCGCCCGGCCAGGCGGTGGTGTCGACGAGAAACGCCGGGTGGGGCTTCGCCGGAACGATCGGATGGCTGGCCAGCACGCCGCCCCGCAGGATCGGGAAGCCGGCCGGGTTGGCCTCCGAACGCTCCGGAAAGACCGCCAGCCGCACGGCGTCGCCCACGCGAACCTGCTCAAGCAGTTCCTCGGTTGCCAGACAGTCGACGGGAAGAGCCTCGACCGACGCGGACTCCGGGAGCAGCAGCACCGCCAGATCCTGCTCCGCGTGCTTCTTCCACAACGGCTTTCCCTCCTGCCGAACGGGGATCGTGAGTTCCTGCCGCACGTAGACCTTGTCTTCCCGCAAGGATCGCGAAACCAGCGTGCACGAGTCTCCCGTCATGGCTTCAAACACGTGGCCGGCCGTCACCAGGAAACGCTGGGGCTTGCCCTCCTTCTCTCGCTGGTAGACGGTTCCGGTTGCCGTCGACGAGCCGTTCGCCAGCTTGTAGGTTGCCAGGACCAACTTCTCGGCCGCCTCATCCCCGCGACAGAACGGGTTCAAGAAGACGAAGCAGACAAGCGGTAATGCGGCGAGAGATCGAAGTGGCATGGCGTGGAATCCCGCGATGTAGACGTGGACAATCGTATCCTTTCCATCCTAATTGGAGCCGGAGCCGGTCTCCAGTCGAACGAAACCTTGCTTGCCGGAAGAATCTGGACACAATGGGGGGCAAAACAGGCCCGGCGGTGACAAGGGCTCGGTCCGGCCCACGATTGCCGTGGTCGTTCGCCAGAACCGAACCTCTACGCCTCCTGTCACGTCATCAGGTCAGCACTGCCCTCCTGGTGAGCTTGAGATCCATGCATCCCGACGAAAAACGTCCGAACAAATTCCAGACGGGGAAGTCCCGGGCCAGGATGTTCCTCAAGAAGAACGCCGGTTGGCTGCCGGGCTATCCTCTGGAGAGTGGCTCCGGCACGATACGATGGCAGGCTTGGCCCTGGGAATCGCCCGGTACGCCGCATCTCGTCACGCTGGACCGCGATGCCCTGCGCCGTCTGGAAACCGTGCTGAACAAGCTGCGCCATCGGTTCCCCAATGCGCTGCCGCGGATTGTGGAAGACGTTGAGGATTGGCTGGCCAGAATGGACTACCTCTTGGAGTTGCTCAAGGGGGCGATCCACCGAGACCGGCCGATTGACGCAAGTTCCCTCCTTGACGCCCCTTGCGCCAGCGCACGTTGGATCGACACCTTTCGTCGCCGGCGTGCACGGCATCCGAGCCTGGCCTGCCTGCTGGATGCGATTGCATTCCTGGAGTTCACCGGTCGCCGCCGTTGCGACACCGCTGCCTTGGACTGGGTCGAGGAGCATGCAGCCGTACTGTCTCAAATGACCTCAGGCAGCGACCACTTGTACGACCTCGCTCTGACCGTCTGTACGCTTCGCGACGACCTCGATGCCGATCTGCTGAGGCCGCTTCTTGAAGCCCTGGCAGAGCCGTCCGTCCGTTCCGCCCCGTCAAGCGATATCGGCAAGCATGCGGAAGAACTGGCTGCTGAATTTCAGAAAGCCCTGGCCGACGAGGCTTACTGCGTACCGGAAAGAACGCAGCAACCGACGATCGCGGAAGATTGGCGTCATTTCCTGCTCCATCAGCTCCGGTTGACGTCGAAGTCCCGCCGCTTATCCACCACACTGCTGGGCAGACTTGTTTCGGTGGATGTGACTTCAGTCCTACGAAGGGATCGTCGGAAGATTGAGGAGGAGGAATCGAGAATTCGTCGCCTTCTACGACTTGCACGCAACGGGCGACTGGCCAAACCGTTCAAGGTGGAAAGAACCACGCTGAGCGGTATCCCTGCCATGGAGAATCCGTTCCGGCGTCTTCAGGAGAATTCCCACTTCGCGCTGATCCACATTGCTGCGATTGCCGAGGATGTTCCTCATCTTCGACAATGGATTGCGTTCACCGATTGTCTGCCCGACGACGATCGGTCACTCCGGCTGGGACTATTTGCCGCTTGGGAAACAGCCCGATTGCGTTTGGTACGCATGGCGTCTGCTGATCGCGGTCTGCGTCAGGCGCTCGCGCAACTCTGCCGGCTGTTCTCCCGGCGCGGAGTCCATCCCGCTCTGTTGCGCCACTGGCACGCGTATATCGCCTCAACCGACCGACATGCAGAAGACGCCGTGATCAGCCTACTGGACGCCGGCTATCACGAACGAAACGTCTACCGCAACTGGGCCCGGCTTCTGGAGGCAGCCGTCTACGATCACGGTTCATCCCTCGGCCCCAAGTTGTCGAGTTCCTTGGGCGAGTTCGTTGAGGCCACCGCGGACGTCGGCCTGGCAGCCCGACTCATTGCCGCCCTGGCCGCTCGTGAAGACGCCTACTATTCCAGGACCGAGATCCAGGCAGTGCTGGCCGTTGCCAACGAGGATTCGAACTTCGTGCCTCTCATGCAGACGCTTGAGAACGATTGTGAGCTGGTCGATGCGGCGATCGCGATCGGGAAGCACATCCGGGCTCCCAGACTTCGACGGATTGTCGAGCGATGGATGATCGCCGGCGCCAAGAAACCGCTTCTTCGCCTTGCCTCCTGGATCAACGCGGCGATCGGGCTGGGCCTCTCCCTGCCCGCTTCCAGCGAAACCCAGACCGCGCCCGGCTGGGCAACTCGCTACCCGATCGAACTCCACCAGGCCTTGGGCAATCTGCAACAGGCCGTCCCCGGGGCAGAAGCCGTTGCCGCCGGAATCCTGCGCAGAGATTTCCCCAATCCGGCCGACCTGCAGCGGGAACTGGATGCCATTCGCCGAGAACTTGCCACTTCGGCCGGGGCTGCAGACCAGATCCGTCAACAGCGTTTGCAGACACGGCTGGAGAATCTTCAGAGGTACATCAGTCTGCCGTCGACCGTAACCCCCGCGCGGCTCGCAAATCTGGCCAGGAAGATCAACGAACGTGCTGACAACGAGTCGATCGAGCAGTTCTTCCACCACTGCCATGCGATTGTGGGAGACGAACTGCGGACGACGTGGGGCGTTGGGCAATCTCTGGATGCCCTCCTGGCGCCCCCCAGGGATCAACTCCTCTCAGGGATTCTCCGGCTTCGAGGTAGGACGAGAGAACTCGGCCTGCAGCTATTGTTTGCCAGTCTGGGCGACGCCCAACCCGATTTCCGCAACGAGCCCGAGAACGCAGCGTTCCTGGAGAGAATCCGCGCCAAAGGCGTTCAACTGGAACCGTGGCTCGGAACGTCGTTCGAAAACACGGTGAAGACGGCAAACAGAGAGCCGTACCGCCTGTTCTTCGCACGCGACGTCCTCGACATCCTGCTTATGGGTGCGCGGTTCGAGACCTGCCTCTCTCCCGGCGATGTCAACTTCTTCTCCACCATTGCCAATGCCATCGACGTCAACAAGCAGGTGGTCTACGGCAAGACGAAGTCGGGACGGATCGTTGGCCGCTGCCTGTTCGCATTGACCGACAACGGCAGAATCCTCACCTACCACCGTTACGCCCATGAGGCAGCCGACCGCTTCGATCAAGAAGTGGATCGATTTGCCGAACAATTGGCCCGCGCCATGGGAACCGCCGTGACCAGTACCGGCCGAGTCGCCAACCTCGTCGCCGAACGTTGGTACGACGATGGACCCGTTTCGAGCGAATCGATTTACGACTTCCGCAACCCGACAGGCCCCGTCAGGACCATCTTGCAGACCGCACCTGCGTCCGCAATCGTCGATCGGCTGGCGGAGTTCTTCGGCTCGCCGGAGGCTTTGAGGAGCGAGCTCGGTCCGCTGCTCTTCCTGGAGGAGTTTCAAAGCCGTAGAGAAATTGTCACTCCTCTGCTGCACCGTTTCGGTTTCGATCCGGAACTTCCTTTCCCCGAAACGTATCGGCTTGCCATGCTTGGCCACGTTGCCGGAGAAGACGATGAGGCGATGCAACTCGTCCGCCGGATGGGAATCAGCTCCCTCCCACGCCGGCTGAAACACTTCGCCTGCCGCCACTACGGTTGCCCTGAATTCCACGGCCTCGGCTCCTGCAGACAAGTGATAGGCCTCCTCATCGACTGCAATCCGACGATCGCTCTGCGCACCCTGCGATTGAGCCGCCCGGAGGGCGTCAAGTCGGACGAACAGGAAACCGATCCGGATCGGAAGAAAATGCTCGCCCGCTGTCACCGGCTGCTGGGCCGTCTCCCGAAGACGTCCGCCGCCGTCGAACCGTGAGATCAGCAAACACTGCGTGCGGGTTGATAACCGTACGACGCCGTCGTATGCTTGGCTCTTCGAGACATAGGTAGATTGTTTTCGTCCAACTGCCTTGCCAACCGAGAACCGCCATGCTCCGCCACGTCCTTGCCCTCTGCCTCCTGCTGACTCCGTCAACCCTCCTCAAGGCCGATGCTCCTCCCAAGCCCATCGACTTCGACGCCGTCTCCACTCCCATCATTCACCAGGGGGACATCGAGACGGCCTACCGCGATCCGGCAGCCCACTATCACGACGGTGTGTTCCGCGTCTTCCACACCCTCCACCGTCGCGATGCGGACGGGCATTATTACGTCTACACCGCCGTGACCACGAGCCGCGACCTCGTCCATTGGACCGACCCGCAGATCCTCACCCCGCGCGACTTGAATCTCAACTACTCCAGCCCGGGCAACGTCGTCCGTCTCGGCGACAAGTGGGTCCTCTGCCTGCAAACCTATCCGACGCCCCACGACGAAACCTTCGGCACCCAGGATTCCCGCATCTGGACCATGGAGAGCGCCGACCTGGAGAACTGGTCGCAGCCGCAGCTCATCCGCGTGAAAGGGCCGGAGACGCCCGTCGAGGCGATGGGCCGGATGATCGACCCCTATCTGATCGGCGACAAGGACCGGCCCGATCGCTGGTGGTGCTTTTACAAACAGAACGGCGCCAGCATGTCGTACAGCGACGACCAGATGCAAACCTGGACCTATCACGGCCGGACCGAGTGCGGCGAGAACGTCTGCGTGCTGGTTGAGAACGGCGAGTACGTGATCTTCCACTCACCTCGCAACGGGGTCGGCATCAAGACGTCGAACGACTTGAAGGAGTTCCGCGACGTCCGCCTGCTCACCCTCGGCCAGGAGTCCTGGCCCTGGGCCCAGGGCCGGCTGACCGCCGGCCACGTGCTGGACCTGCGGGGCGATCCGCGGGTCGGCAAGTACCTGATGTTCTTCCACGGCTCGTCCGTCGAGGGCCTCCGCCGCCACGGCGCCCACGGCGCCGCATGCCTCGCTCTGGCCTGGAGCGACGATCTGATCGAGTGGCACTGGGGCGGCAACTAAATGGCCTTCCGTGATTCCCGGAAGAACCCCCGCGGTCCTTTGTCCGTCATTCCTCCCGCCGCCGATAATTCGGCGAATCGCCCCGCCCCGAGCCGACATGGCGGCCGATCGAATGAATCCTCCCCGCCAGGCATCCGTGACACGCCTCGGCCGTCTCGTTGATGCAGGCCTTGTCGGGGTAGATCTCGTAGAGCTGCCGATACTGGGGCGGCGTCAGGTTGGGCATCACCACGTTGGCGCCGCGCACCAGCCCCAGCTCACGCCCCGCCTGCTTGTTCAACGTGGCCAGGGCGGTCGTGCTCGGAATGTTCGCCCGCGGGCAAACCAGCCGCGCCAGCGCGATCACCTTGTAGGCCATCAACTCCGAGTTGGGCACCTGGTCTTCGCCGGGAACGATCGCCGGACGGTTCGGATCGCCCAAGGGGGTGCTGGGATGGGCCAGGTACGGTCCGCAGCCGATCATGTCGAGATCCAGGTCGGCAAACAAGGCAATATCGCGGGCGAGGTCGCCGTAGGACTGCCCCGGAATGCCGATCATCACGCCGCTCCCCACTTCGTAGCCCAGCGTCTTGAGGTGCCGGAGAAGCTCGATGCGATCGGCCGGCCCGCCGGGGCGGGATGGATGAATCCGCTCGTACAACTGGCGATTCGACGTCTCGAATCGCAGCAGATAACGATCGGCGCCGGCCTCTCGCCACTGGGCCAGTTCGGCCTCGCTCCGTTCGCCCAGGCTCAGCGTAACGGCCAGGGGCGTCTCCGACTTGATGAACCGGATCAGATGAACCATCGCGTCGGCGGTGATCCCCGGATCCTCGCCCGACTGGAGCACCACGGTCCCATAGCCTATCGCCTCGCCCTGCCGGACGCAGGCCACAATCTCCTCGAAGGTCATCCGGTAACGCTGCACTGATTGGTTCGGCGCCCGCAGCCCGCAATAGCCGCAGAGCCGGATGCAGTAGTTCGAGATCTCGATCAGCCCGCGGAGGTGAACGTCGCCGCCGACGTACTTCTGCCGCGTGTCGTCGGCCGATCGCCACAGATCGGCCAGCCGAGCCTCGTCGGACTGGCGCAACCAGGAGAGGATTTCGTCGTGAGTCATGGGAATGATCGCCGGCACACATAGCCTGTAGTTGTTCGTGGCTCCAAACAGTCTATTATAGCGGTTCGCACCCCTGTGCCAGTTCTCTCCGCAGGAGCCGCCAAAAGCGGGGCGAGCCCGCAACTCAACCTTCACAAGAACATGCGCACACCATGCGCACAAATCCCGAACTGAGCCACCCAAAATGTTCATGGCAGGTGTCAACAATCCGAGTGGATGTGGACCGTTCCGGAAATCCGGAGTCGGGCGAAACCGGCTTCTTTGGATACCGGCAATCCTGTTCGTCGGGTCCTCAATGGTGGCCCTCCCGGCCAAGGCCTCCCCGCCCAACTTCGTCGTCGTCATGGCCGACGATATGGGCTACGGCGACGCAAGCTGCTACGGTAACCAAGCCTACCAGACGCCGGCCCTGGATCGGTTGGCTCGGCAAGGGATGCGGTTCACCGATTTCCACACCAGCGGCACCGTCTGCAGCCCCACCCGTGCCGGCCTGCTCACGGGACGCTATCAGCAGCGAGCCGGAATCCCCGGCGTCATCAATGCTGCATTCGAGGAGAACCGCCACCACGGCCTGTCCCCGTCGGAGATCACCTTCCCGGAACGACTCAAACTCAAGGGCTACACCTGCGGCGTCTTCGGCAAGTGGCACCTGGGTTACCAGAAGCAGTTCAACCCGCTCCATCACGGTTTCGACCGCTTTCGCGGCTACGTGAGCGGCAATATCGACTACATCTCGCACTTCGACCGTGTGGAAGTCGAGGACTGGTGGGACGGCCTCGAACTCGTGCCGGAAGAAGGATATAGCACCCATCTGATCTCGAACCATGCCGTCCGGTTCATCAAAGAGAACCGGGACCGGCCGTTCTGCCTCTACGTGGCCCACGAGGCCCCCCACTCGCCCTATCAGGGCCCCAACGATCCGCCGGTCCGCGGGTCCGCCAAGCAGAAGCCGGTGGCCAAACCCGACATCCCTCGCACCTACCAGGAGATGATGCAGGAAATGGATCGCGGCCTCGGTGAAGTCGTGGCCACGATCGACCGGCTTGGACTGGGCGAGAACACGCTGGTCTTCTTTCTCTCGGATAACGGCGGCACGCCGAACGGCTCCAACGGCCCTTTGCACGGCTTCAAGGGCCAGGTCTGGGAAGGCGGCCATCGCGTCCCGGCCGTCGCGCGCTGGACCGGTCGAATCCGGGCCGGGAGCGTGTGCGACCAGACAGCGATCAGCCTCGACCTGATGCCCACATTGCTGGAACTGGCGGGGGCCGACGTGCCGGCCGGTCACCAACTCGACGGGGTGAGCCTCGTGCCTGTCCTTCTGAAAGGGGAGTTGCTTGGCGAGCGGAAACTGTACTGGGAGTACAGCGGAAAGCGGGCCATGCGGGACGGGCTGTGGAAGCTCGTCGTGGGTGAAAAGGACGCAAAACAGCCCGCCTTGTTCCATCTTGGCGAAGACCCGGGCGAGCATGTCGACCTTGCTTCTGCACAATCCCAACGTGTCGAACGAATGCTCGCCGATTTCGACGCTTGGCGCGAGGACGTCCTGGCTGGTGCCACGGAGCAACCCGAAAAGGAACAGAAGTAGACAAGGACCGTCGAGTCAATAATTGTCGCCTGCCGCGAGGGTTGTGTTGCCTTGTCTCAGGCACTAGAATTTCGGCACGCGGGGGTGTAGACGTACCCCCCGGTCCCGGTTGTTGCATGAACACGAAATCGGCTCTCTCGGACACTGGAGTGAAAGGAGCGGGATGATGAACTTACGAAAATGGTCGGTCATGTTGGTCATGGTTGCGTTGGCCGGTCTGTTGCTGACCCAGGCAGGGTGCCCGTCGGCAGATCAGGCGCCGCCGTCGACCTCGGGAACCGGCCCCGACTCGGCCGCCGAGCCGGCAGACTCCGTGCCGGCGTCGGAAGAACAGCCGGCCCCGGCCTCCGACGACAAGGCCGCCGGGACACCCTTTGAAGTGCAAGTGCCGCTGGGCCTGCCGCCGCTGCCGATCCCCGAAGACAACCCCCTGACGGTAGAAAAGATCGCCTTGGGACGGGCGCTCTACTTCGACACCCGGCTCAGCAAAGACAACACCATCTCCTGCGCCACCTGCCACGACCCCAAGATGGCCTGGGCAGAGAACAAGCCTACCAGCGACGGCATCGGCGGCGCGGTGGGCGCCGTCAACTCGCCGACCGTCATCAACGCCGCCTACGCCACCAGCCAGTTCTGGGACGGCCGTGCCGCTTCCCTCGAAGAACAGGCCCTCGGCCCGATCGAGAACCCGATCGAAATGGGACACACCCTCCCGGTCTGCTGCACCGAACTGAGCGGAGTGGAAGACTACCAGAAGGCCTTCGAAAAGGTCTTCGGCACTCCCGAAGTCACCAGCGACCGAATCGCCAAGGCCATCGCCTCTTTCGAGCGAACGATCCTCAGCGGCAACTCGCCCTACGATAAGTTCAAGGCGGGCGACGAGAGCGCCCTGAACGACGCCCAGAAACGCGGCATGGATCTGTTCGACAGTTCCGGCTGCGCCGATTGCCACACGCCGCCCCTGTTCAGCAATTACCGATTCATGAACGCCGGCATCGGCATGAACAAGGAAAAACCCGACGAAGGCCGCAAGGCCGTCACCAAGAAGGACAGCGATCTGGGCAAGTTCCGCGTTCCGCCCCTCCGCGAAGTGGCCAACACCGGGCCCTACTTCCACGACGGCAGCGTCGAAAGCCTCGAAGAGGCCGTCAAGATCATGGCCCAGGGCGGAATCCCCAATGACAACCTCTCCGGCATGATGAAGGCCGTCGGCGAGAACAAGCTTACTGACGAGAACATCAAGGATCTGGTCGAGTTCCTCAAGGCCCTCTCGGGCGACTACCCGAAAGAGTAGCCCCACCCCACTCGGCAAGATAATCAACTCAAACGGCCGCCGGACGGTCACTGACTGTCCGGCGGCCGTGGCGTTTCTTGGGCCAGAAGTCAAACAGCGCCACTTCGCGGTGATGCAGGGAACCGAAATCTTTGCGGCAGGCTCGTTGAACGCCCAGCCCCAGGCGCTGGCTGCCTTGCCCATACGTGCATTCTCCAACAGCACATTCTGCATGTTTCACTCCGGCAGCCCCAACGGCACACGAAGAATGAACGACAGCCTGGCGGGTGCCTACGTTGCCGACCCGCAAAAACCGATGCTCCCGCTGGATGCGGCGGTCACCGGGGTCCGGTTTGAAGTGCTGGAGGGCGATCGCGATCCGGCCCTGCCGCGGGATCGGCGCGTGCGAGCGGAGTTCCGTTGCGTCGAGTGGGATCCCTTCGTGCACGCCACCGAGACCGACGGATTCGCGGCCGTGAGATGCCTGACCCGGCTCTGCAGACCCTACTGGGCCGACATGCCGTGGATCGCCGGCGAGCGCTGGCCGCTGCGAGAAATCTCGGGCTGGACCAGCCTGCGGGTCGCCAATCGTTCTCGAATAGCTTGCAGCCGGGCGACCGCTCATCTACAGTGAGGTCCGAAGGGTTTCTCTTATCATCTTCCTCTGTCCTTGCGAGATAGCCCCATGAAACGCGTTCAATGCATTCTCGTCGTCGCCATTATGTGCGCCCTTTGCAGCGTCTCCCCGGCCGGCGATGGGAACCGGCCGAACGTTCTGTTCATCGCCATCGATGATCTGAACCACTGGGTAGGCCATCTCGGCGTTCATCCGCAGACGGAGACGCCCAACATCGACCACCTCGCCGCCATCGGTGTCAGCTTCAGCAAAGCCTACTGCACGGCGCCGGCCTGCAATCCTTCGCGTGCTTCGCTCATGTCGGGGCAGCGGCCCAGCAGCACGGGCTGCTACCTGAACGAGCAGAACTGGCGGCCCGGCATCCGTGAAGACAAGATGCTCAACACGCAGTTCTCCCGGGCGGGCTACCGGGTCTATGGTGCGGGCAAGATTTACCATGGCGGGTATGGCCACGGCGGCGAATGGACCGACTACTACGTCGGCAAGGGGGGGAACCTGAAGCTGCACCCCTCGGCAAAAGACGACGGTGTGGGCGGCATCAAGTTCGGACCGTTGGCCAACTCGGACGAGGAGATGCCCGACTACGGCGTGGTGAGTTACGGTTTGGAGAAATTGCGAGAGAATAGCGACCGACCTTTCTTCCTGGCCATCGGATTGGTGAAGCCGCATATGCCCTTCAGCGTGCCGAAGAAGTGGTTTGACAAGTTTCCGCTGGAAGGGATCCAGTTGCCTCCCCATCGAGCCGACGATCTCGACGACGTGCCGCCTGCCGGAGTGCGGATGGCGAGGCCCGAGGGCGATCACGCTCAAATGGTCAAATCGGGGCGTTGGAAGGAAGCGGTGCAGGCCTATCTGGCGACGATTGCCTTCTGCGATGCGCAGGTGGGTCGGCTGCTGGACGGTCTCGAGCAATCGGCTTACAGGGACAACACGATCATCTGCTTATGGAGCGATCACGGCTGGAGTCTGGGCGAGAAATCGCACTGGCGGAAGTTTGCCCTGTGGGAAGAGCCGACCCGCACCGTTTTTGCCTGGAGGGTGCCAGGCGTGACCCCGGCGGGCGAGATTTGCCAGCGCCCGGTGGATTTCAGCAGCATCTATCCCACGCTCTGCAGTCTTGCCGGTTTGCCGCTGCCGGCGCACCTTGACGGCCGCGACATCACCGTCTTGCTGAAGAATCCGCAGGCCGCCTGGGATGCGCCGGCGATTACGACGCATGGCTTTCAGAATCACGCGGTGCGGACCGAAGGCTGGCGCTACATTCGCTACGCCAACGGCGACGAGGAACTCTATCACAACGCGGTGGACCCGCACGAGTACACCAATCTCGCTGGAATTGTCGAACATACAGCCCGCAAGAATGAGCTGGCCCAATGGCTGCCCAAGAGCGATGCCCCCAATCTACCGGGCAAGGGAGAGGGGAGCGGGGCCGGCAAAGCTCGCAGCAAGAAGGCCAAAACGCGCTAGTCCGCAAAACGTCCACGCCGATTTGCCGTCAAAGGGCGTTCTGCCCGTTTAGTGTCTTTGTGCTGGACTTGTGCGCATGGTGCGAGCATGTTTGTGAAGGTTGGGTTGCGGGCTTGCCCCGCCTTGGGGGTAGATTGGGGTACTTATGCCTGCCATGGCTGTCATAAAGCATTCTTTCCTGAATGTGGTTGACTGCGAAGAACGCCCCGGATAGGCTAAGGACGTCGTCTACCTAGTTTGGGGGTGCGACATGTGGGGCCGTTGGGTGGCGTTTGGACGACACTTTCTGATGATCTTCTCGCGGGTTGGGTATCCATTCGGCAACGATTTCTCAAAGGATCGGGAAATGGACGAGTCGGTCTGGCGGAAACTGCATCGGGTGTTGTGGTCCTGGCGGAATACCTCTCCTGCGAAGGTCGTGACGAGGCGCCGTGCTCCCAACTGCCGGCGGATAGAGCTGGAGCCGCTGGAGGATCGGCGGTTGCTCTCGATCGATTTCGGTGACGCCCCGGCCCCCTACCCGACCCTGTTGAGCAACGACGGGGCGCGGCATGAGATAGCCGGGCCGAGGCTCGGTGCGTTGGTCGACGCAGAAGTTGAGGGGCTGCCCAGTCTTCTTGCGGACGGAGATGATCTTGCCGACAGCGATGACGAAGACGGCGTCACGTTCGGCACGATTCAGGTGGGGCAGCTTGACGCGAGTGTGATTGTCAACGTCCAGAACGCCCCCGCCGGTGCCAAGCTTGACGCCTGGATCGACTTCAACGGGGACGGTTCGTGGGGCGGGCCGTTTGAGCATATTGCAGACAGCGTGACGGTCGTCAACGGCGACAACACGATCACGTTCGACGTGCCGAGTTGGGCTGCGTCGGGGGACAGTTGCGCCCGGTTCCGATTGAGCAGCGCCGGCGATCTGGCACTCACGGGGCCTGCGGGAGACGGAGAAGTGGAAGACTCCCTGGTGGCGATTCTTCCGCCAAACGTGAGCCGTGGACGTTTTGTGCTGCGTGATCCAATCGCGGGAGACTGCGAGTCACCCAGCAGTATCCTTGCCATCGATTTGGATGGCGACAGCGACGTGGACATACTTTCGGCCTCTTCGGCAGATGATAGAATCGCCTGGTACGAAAACGACGGTAACGGCAAATTCGCGGCTCACACGATTTCCAGTTTCGTCCTGAAGGCCTCATCTGTGTTCGCAGCCGATCTGGATGGCGACGGGGATCTGGACGTGCTCGCAGCTTCCCGCGGCTACGACAAGATTCAATGGTTTGAGAATGATGGAGAGGAGAGTTTCTTTCCGCACCCGCTGGCAGGTGATCTCGACGGCATCCTGTCGGTGTCCGCCGCAGATATGGATAACGACGGTGACATGGATGTGTTGTCCGCGTCTTCCTTGGACAGAAAGATCGCTTGGCACGAGAACGATGGTTTCCAGAACTTCTCGTCCCACACGATTACGACCATGTATACGGAGCCCTGGTCCGTGTCTGCGTTGGATATGGACGGCGACGGGGATCAGGACGTCCTTTCTACTGCCGACAATTTGGGCATGGTCTTGTGGCATGAGAACTTGGGAGACGGCACCTTCACCTCGTACACCATCTTCTCTGACATCTACAGCGATCCGGTGTCGGCGTTCGGAGTGGATATGGACCGTGACGGCGACATGGACGTTCTTTCGGGACACGCGGAGTCCGGCAAGATCATCTGGCACGAGAACGATGGCAGCGCCGGTTTCACGTCGCACCCCATTACCGTTTCCGCGATTGGTGTCTCGTCAATCTTTGCAGCCGATGTTGACGGTGACACCGATATAGACGTGCTGTGGGGGTCTCCCGATGAGGGCAAGGTTGGTTGGTACGAAAACGATGGAGATCAGGCCTTTGCGGTACACACGATCACTGACACGACACGCGGACTGAACTTGTTGGTGGTCGGCGCAGACTTCGACGGCGATGGCGATACGGATGCCCTGTCTGCATCTTCCGAGGAACTATATTCATTCGATGAGGATCATGCCGTCGTTTGGTATGAGAATCACCGTAACGACACCTTCACGTCCCACGCCGTTTCCGTGTCTGCTGCTGATGCGAAGTCGGTGTTTGCAGCAGATATCGACTCCGATGGGGACATGGATGTTCTCTCTGCGTCAAGACCCGACAACACGATTGCCTGGTACGAGAACGACGGAAACGAGTATTTCACGCCCCATACCATTTCGGCGTCTGCGTCTAGAGCAGAATCCGTGTTCGCCGTGGATTTGGACGGTGACGGTGACATGGACGTGCTTTCTGCATCCTACGGTGGTGAGATCGCCTGGTACGATAACGATGGATACGAGAGGTTTGACGGCCGGACGATTAGCACCTCGGCACTCGGAGCCGACGTGGTGTTGGCAGCAGACATGGATTGTGACGGAGACATGGATGTTCTTTTTTCGTCACGTCACGACAACACGATTGCCTGGTGCGAGAACGATGGGAACCAGGATTTCTCGGTTCACGTCATTTCCGAGTCTGGCGATTACGTGCGATCAGTCACTGCTGTGGATGTGGATGGAGATAGGGACATAGACGTTTGTGCATCCGGGCCTTCTGGCAAGCTTGCGTGGTATGAGAATGATGGGCAACAGAGCTTCACGATTCACACGATCTCTGTCTCAGACAACTCTACCCAATCGGTGTTCGCGGCAGATGTGGATCGTGATGGCGACATGGATCTGCTTTCTGTATCGTTCGGCGGAACGATCGCCTGGTTTGAGAACGACGGGACGCAGGAATTCGTATGCCACACGATTGTCACATCTTCAGAACGCCCCGCTTACCTGTTTGCCTCGGATATGGACGGGGATGGTGACATTGACGTGCTCGCCGGTTCTACCCATGTCATTTGGGATGCGTATGACGGAAGGATTGCATGGTATGAGAACGATGGATTGAACAGTTTCACACGTCATGTCATCTTCCCATCCAGTCATCGTGCGAACTCTGTGATTGCCGCGGATGTCGACGACGATGGTGACCTGGATGTGCTGTCGGCTTCCTCGGATGGAAGAGTCTGCTGGCTTGAGAACCTTAACGAGCCTGCCGATTTCACGATCAACGAATCGAACGGATCGACCAGTGTGTGCGAGTCCGGCACGACCGACGCGTTTGCCATTTCGCTGACCGAGGCTCCGCTGAGCGACGTGGTAATTTGGATTACTGCCAGCGGCCCCGACGAGGTCACGGTCGACAAGAGTGTGCTGACCTTCACGCGTTGGACTTGGAACAATCCCACAATCGTCACGGTCGAAGGCGTCGACGACACGATCACCGACGGGAACCAGCTCACGACGATCACCCTGTCGATCGACGATGCCAGTTCGGACCCCGCATTCCACCTGGTGGGCGACAAGACGGTTCTGGTGACGACTACGGACAACGACGCGGCCGATTTCACGGTGACCGAGACGGGCGGTACGAGCGTCTCCGAGTCGATCACGACCGATACGTTCACGGTGGTCATAAACGCCGAGCCGCTGACGAACGTGGTGATCACCGTCACCATCGCCAACACCGCAGAAGCCGCCGTCGACAAAACGTCCCTTACCTTCACGCCGGCCAACTGGAACCAGGCTCAAACCGTGACCGTAACCGGCGTCGACGACACGATTGTGGACGGGAGCCAACTCACGACGATCACCGTGTCGATCGACGACGCCAACTCGGACCCCGCCTTTCACCTGGTGGGCGACAAGACGGTCATAGTCACCACCACCGATGACGATCATTTCGACTTCGGTGATGCGCCGGCCCCTTACGCAACGACACTCGGCGACAACGGCGCGCGGCACGTCACCATCGGCCCCACTCTCGGCAGTACACGAGATTGGGAAATCGACGGCTCCCCTTCCACGGCAGCCGACGCCGACGACACAACCGGATCGCCCGACGACGAAGATGGAGTCGTATTCAAGTCGGAATTGATTCCCGGGCGGATCGCTTCGGTTGACGTGATCACGTCGGCCGCCGGAATTCTCAACGCGTGGGTAGACTTCAATGACGACGGTGATTGGGCCGATCTCGGAGAGCAGATCTTCATCGACGAAGCGCTGTCAGCCGGCCTGAACAATCGGTCTTTCGCCGTTCCTGCAGACGCAGTCCTATGCCCGCAAACGTTCGCCCGCTTCCGTTTCAGCTCTGTCGGAGGGCTGTCCTACGACGGGGCGGCCCCCGATGGGGAGGTCGAAGACTATGCCAGTGCAGTCGTACCACCATTGACGCTGGTGATCGACACCGAGTCGATTTCCGAATCGGCAGGTCCGGCCGCTGCAACGGCCACGGTGACAAGGAACACGGGTACCGTGGGTGATCTCGTAGTGGAGCTCACGAGCAGTGATACCTCCGAGGCGACGGTACCGACTACGATCACGATTCCGGACGGCGCGACCTCAGCAACATTCACTCTCGACGCCGAAGACGATTCGCTCGTCGACGGGAGCCAGACTGTGACGCTCACCGCGACGACATATAAAGAAGTGGCCCAAGGGCTGGATCCAACGTTCGGCTCCGCTGGACTCGCCTCCCTTCCGGTCAAGTCAGTGTGGGGTTCAGTAAATGGCAGCCTTGCTCAGCAACCCGACGGCAAGACCATCGTCGCTGTTGACAACGATATGGGTGTTGTGGGCAACTATGCCTGGCAGATCACGCGAGTGAATCCCGACGGAACGATCGATCCGACCTTCGGCACGAATGGTGTCGTTCGCACGGCACTGCCCGTCAGCTCGCTGGCGGTTGCAGAAAAAGTGCTCATCCAGCCTGACGGAAAATTCCTGGTAGGCGGCATCGCGACCCGCGCCGGTATTGGGACGGGTGCCTTGGCTCGCTACAACGCGGACGGCTCACTAGACACATCATTCGGCAGCAACGGTCTCGCAGACTTGTCGGGCGTTGCTGGCTGGATCGTAGACATGACGCTTCGCCCAAACGGCAGGATTCTCCTCGGACTAGGGGCCAACGGTATAGCGTGTCTTCGCACGTTGCAGCTTAATCCCGATGGGTCACGGGACACGACGTTCGGCTCGGACGGTTCGGTAGTGGTTTCAGTCAATGATTCTCTCTGCGCCGTCATCCCGGCTGGCAACGGACGTATTGTCCTGGTCGGGGATCATGGCCGTTCGGCTCGGCTGAATGCCGATGGTTCGCTGGACACCAGCTATGGGACCGACGGCTTCGCGTTCATTCGTGAGGAACTGGATCCGATGGAGTCCTTTCACGATGCGACGATGGACTCAAGCGGGAGGATCCTGCTGTCGGGAAAGAGAAGAAACGAATACGACGATGACATCATCGTTGCCCGGATAAACGCGGACGGCAGTCTCGATACCTCCTTCGGTGTCAACGGTATCGTGGTGACGGGTGTCGCCGGACAATACGAATGGGCTTCGTGTGTGGTCGTTCAGGCCGATGGCAGAATTGTGTTGGCCGGCGGTACGACTCCGCCCGACGACGTGCTCGTCGTTCGTCTCAATGAGGATGGGAGTCTCGACACGAGTTTCGACGGTGACGGTCGTTATCAGCACTCTGTGATTCCAGATAGTGCCGAGGGCACAGCCGACATTCTTCTTCAAGACGACGGCAGACTGCTGGGATTGGTCGGAAAAGGCTCTGATCTCTATATTGCCCGTTACAACCTCGAGAGTGTGTGGGTCGACGCCCAAGCCACGGACACACTGATCGTAGATGATGACGATACCGCGAATCTCACCATCGTACAATCGGAGGACTCGACAGGTGTTTCGGAAACGGGCACGACCGACACCTTCACCGTCGTCCTGAATGCTGCTCCACTGACTGACGTCGTCATCACCGTCAGTAGCGCCGACACGGGCGAGGCCACCGTGGCCCCGGCCACGCTCACCTTCACGCCGGCCAACTGGAACCAGGCACAAACCGTGACTGTCACCGGCGTCGACGATGCGATCGCCGACGGGAACCAACTCACGACGATCACCCTGGCGATCGACGACGCCAGTTCGGACCCCGCCTTCCACCTGGTGGGCGATAAGACGGTCCTGGTCACCACTACGGACGACGACACAGCCGGCATCACGGTCCTGGCCGACGGCCATACGACGAGCGAAGGCGGCGGTACGGTCACCGTCACGGTGAAGCTCGACAGCGAGCCGACCGACGACGTGACGATCACGGTTGCCTCGAGCGACCCGACGGAGGGCAGCGTTTCCAAGCCGGCGTTGATCTTCACGGCCGGGGATTGGAACCAGCCGCAGACGGTGACGATCACCGGCGTGGACGACGACGTCCAGGACGGCAACATCGGCTACGCGGTCACCAGTCTGGCCTCCAGCGGCGACCCGAACTACCAGGGGCGGACCGGCGACGCCGTGGCCGTGACGAATGAAGACGACGACACGGCCGGCATCACGGCCCTGGCCGACGGCCATACGACGACGGAAGGCGGCGGCACGGTCACCGTCACGGTGAGACTCGACAGCGAGCCAACCGGCGACGTGACGATTACGCTCAGCTCGAGCGATCCGACGGAGGGCGCCGTTTCCAAGCCGGCGTTGACCTTCACGGCCGCGAATTGGAACCAGCCGCAGACGGTGACGATCACCGGCGTGGACGACGACGTCGAGGACGGCGACATCGGTTACACGATCACCACGCTGGCCGTTAGCCAGGACCCGAACTACCAGGGGCGGACCGGCGACGCCGTGGCCGTGACGAATGAAGACGACGACACGGCCGGCATCACGGCCCTGGCCGACGGCCATACGACGACCGAAGGCGGCGGGACGGTGACCGTCACGGTGAAGCTCGACAGCGAGCCAACCGGCGACGTAACGATCACGCTTGCCTCGAGCGATCCGACGGAGGGCAGCGTTTCCAAGCCGACGTTGACCTTCACGGCCGGGGACTGGAACCAGCCGCAAACGGTGACCATCACCGGCGTGGACGACGACGTCCAGGACGGCAACATCGCCTACACGATCACCACGCTGGCCTCCAGCCAGGACCCGAACTACCAGGGGCGGACCGGGGACGCCGTTGTGGTCACCAATCAGGACAACGACCAGGCCGGGATCCGAGTGCTGGCCGACAGCCACACAACGACCGAAGGCGGCGGCACGGTAACCGTCACAGTGAAGCTCGACAGCGAGCCCACCGACGACGTGACGATCACGCTGACCTCCAGCGACCCGAGCGAGGGCGCCCTTTCCAAGCCGACGTTGACCTTCACGCCCGGGGATTGGAACCAGCCGCAGACGGTGACTATCACGGGCGTCGACGACGACGTCCAGGACGGCAACATCGCCTACACGATCACCACGCTCGCTTCCAGCCAGGACCCGAACTACCAGGGGCGGGCCGGGGACGCTGTGGCCGTCACGAATGAAGACAACGACCAGGCCGGGATCACGGTGTTGGCCGATGGGCACACGACGGCAGAAGGCGGCGGCACGGTCACCGTCACCGTGAGGCTCGACAGCGAGCCGACCGACGACGTGACGATCACGCTCACCTCGAGCGACCCGAGCGAGGGCACCCTTTCCAAGCCGACGTTGACCTTCACGGCCGGGGATTGGAACCAGCCGCAGACGGTGACGATCACCGGCGTGGACGACGACGTCCAGGACGGCAATATCGGTTACACCGTCACCAGCCTGGCCTCTAGCCAGGACGCGAACTACCAAGGACGGACCGGGGATGCCTTGGCCGTCACGAATGAAGACAACGACACGGCCGGGATCACGGTCCTGGCCGACGGCCATACGACGACGGAAGGCGGCGGCACGGTCACCGTCACGGTGAAGCTCGACAGCGAGCCGACCGACGACGTAACGATCACGCTTGTCTCGAGCGACCCGAGCGAGGGCGCCCTTTCCAAGCCGGCGTTGACCTTCACGGCCGGGAACTGGAACCAGCCGCAGACAGTGACGATCACGGGCGTGGACGACGCTGTGGACGACGGCGACATCGGTTACACGGTCACCAGCCTGGCCTCCAGCGGCGATCCGAACTACCAGGGGCGTGCCGGGGACTCCGTGGCCGTTACGAATGAAGACAACGACACGGCCGGCATTACGGTCCTGGCCGACGGCCATACGACGACCGAAGGCGGCGGCACGGTCACCGTCACGGTGAAGCTCGACAGCGAGCCGGCCGACGACGTAACGATCACGCTTGTCTCGAGCGACCCAAGCGAGGGCGCCCTCTCCAAGCCGGCGTTGACCTTCACGGCCGGGGATTGGAACCAGCCGCAGACGGTGACGATCACCGGCGTGGACGACGACGTCCAGGACGGCAACATCGGCTACACCGTCACCACGCTCGCCTCCAGCCAGGACCCGAACTACCAGGGGCGGACCGGTGACGACGTGGCCGTTACGAATGA
>JAAYAY010000361.1 GCA_012719125.1 Planctomycetaceae bacterium
AGCTATCCACGAAAGAAGAAACGCGAACACATCGGGGCCCCACAAATCACCAATGCAACCAAACAACAAATCGCGACGGCTACAAAACTTAAGAGCCAACGTCATGAATTTCGGTTAACGGCGTAGCATGCCACCCATACATTCTCCGCAGCAGTGAGGCCGGGGATCGGCCCTTGATCTCGAAATCCGGCTCGGGCGGGAGCGATGCTTGATCATCCGTTGTTCCCGGTTCCGGTGCGAACTTGCGATGGTGGATGTAGTCGATCATCGGGCTGATTTGCCGGGTATCGAGCATGGGCTGGCCGATCAACCATCGAATCACGGTCACCCAGAAGTCGTCGTGCTCGTAGACCGCGGCGATTCTCGAACCGAGGATCGCACCGGCCAGGCGGACGCCTCCGCCGAGTCCGAGCACCTGACTCCAGCGCAAGGCCGTCTCGACCGTGTGGTCTGGTGAAGCGTTGAGGAAGTGGTGAACCATCCGCTTCGTGAACTGGATCGGCAGGCCGAACTGCCGGGGGCTACTGCCGCCGGCCGCCATCAGAAACCACTCCTGGTGCTGTGCCGCTGCGGGTGTCTGTCCCTCGAACCAGGCGCTATCCATGAAGAGCGGCACCGGGTACTTGGCCAGCAAGTGACGGACGAGGGAGGCAAACTGGCGGCGCGGGTTATGTGTCCCTGGACGCCACTGCTCCAGCGGGCGTATCCAGGTTGGATGACGACCGGCGATTGCTGCCAGGGCGGCGATGAAGGTGTTTCCGGACTGAGTACCGAACTGCCGAATGACCGGTTCTGCCGCCAGCAGTTTCGTGTCGTTCAGCAAACGAAGAATGAGTTGCAGAAACGCGTCCCGTGCGTCGCCCTCAAGAGACGCAAAGGCCTCACAGACGGCCACGAGATAGGGTTGCGTGAGATCATCGGGGGTTAGTTCTCCGGCGGCGATTCTGCGAAGAGTCTTTCGTGGGTGACGAGATTCCTGCTTCCTGCAGGCGAGTCGAGCCCGGATTCGATGCTGGGCGACGTAGTAGCGTTCCTTGCAGCGATCCAGCCAGCGTTTCTCTGCTCGCGTGCTGAAACCGTGCTTGGCACACCATGCGGTGTACTCCTCCACGGTGGCGAGGCCCAGCGAAGCGAGGTGTTCTTCCAGTTCGAGGTCAGGCAATACGGCTGTCGTGCTGACTTCGTTTTCGGTGGACATGGAGAGGTTCTGCCATTGCGATTGCCTTCGGTTTTGTGGATTGCGGCGAAATGGCAGTTTCAGAACTCGCGTTGCAGTGCAGGCGTTGCATGGTAGATTCTCCTGGAAAAGGACGTTTGGGCTTCGATAGACTGGGACACGGGGCGGGCGTCGAGGTTCGGCCGAGGTCTTGACAAACGGCCGTGACGGGTGACCCGAAGAGCCTGGACCGTCGCCTTTCATCTGCCATAATGCAGCAGTGAAGTCAGATTACCCTGCAGCAATCCGTAAGTCCTTGGAGGCAACGACAATGATCCGTCTGCAGACTCTCATCCCGGTTTTCTTGCTGCTGGCTGCCCCCGAAGTCCTCATTGCCGCCGAAAAGGCCGACCTCGTCCTCCTGGGCGGCCGGATTGTCACGCTCGACGATGCCTGCCCCACGGCCGAGGCCCTCACCTGCCGCGATGGGCGCGTGCTCGCGGTTGGAGCCAAGGCCGACGTATCGAAACACATCGGGCCGAACACGCGGGTGCTGGATATCGCCGGCAAGACGGCTTATCCGGGCTTCATCGAAGGCCACGGCCATTTTCTCGGCCTGGGCGAATCGAGGATGATCCTCGATCTCTCGAAGGTGGCGAACTGGCAGGAGCTTGTCGACAAGGTGCGCCAGGCCGCGGAGAAACGTCCGGCCGGCCAGTGGATCCTCGGCCGCGGCTGGCACCAGGCCAAGTGGAATCCGCCCGTCGAACCGAACGTTGAGGGATACCCGATCCACACCGATCTGAGCCGTGCCGTGCCCGATCACCCCGTGCTGCTCACCCACGGCACGGGCCACATGAGCCTGGCCAACGCCAAAGCGATGGAACTGGCGGGCGTCGGTCCGGAAACGAAGGCCCCCGACGGAGGCGAGATCCTGCGCGACGCTGCGGGAAATCCGACGGGCGTGTTTCGCGAGACGGCGCAAAGTCTCCTGGAACGTGTGGCCGGCGGGGCGCTCGAAACCGACGAGCAGATTGAGGAAGCGATCCGGCTCGCCTCAGAAGAGTGTTTGCGCAAAGGGATCACCAGCTTCTGCGACGCCGGTTCGTCGCTGGCCCTGATCGACCGCTACCGCCGGCTTGCCGAGTCGGGCCGGTTGCCGGTCAGGCTCTGGGTGATGATTTCGGCCGGCAACGAACAACTGGCCAAACGGCTGCCCGAGTACCGCCTGATTGGAGTCGGAGACGACTCTCTGACCGTTCGGGCGATCAAGCGCTTCATCGACGGGGCCCTGGGCTCCCACGGTGCGTGGCTCCTTGAACCCTACAACGACCTGCCCGACAGTCGCGGACTGCAACTCAGTTCGCTCGAAGTGCTCCGCGAAACGGCCCGGCTGGCCGCCGAGCACGATTTTCAACTCTGCACCCACGCCATCGGCGATCGGGCCAATCGCGAGGTGCTCAACCTCTATGAGGAGACGTTCGCCAAGTATCCTTGCGACGCCTGTCGCCGTTGGCGGATCGAGCACGCCCAGCACCTCCATCCGGACGATATCCCACGCTTCGCCCGGCTCGGCGTCACCGCGACCATGCAGGGAAACCACTGCACTTCCGACGGCCCCTTCGTGGTCAGCCGGCTCGGCGAGAAGCGTGCTCGTGAGGGGGCTTACGGCTGGCGGAGCCTGCTCGACGCCGGCGCCACGGTGATCAACGGCACCGACACGCCGGTCGAAGACGTCGACCCGCTGGGCAGCTTCTACGCCAGCGTCACCCGCCGACTCGCCGACGGCACGCCCTTTTTTGCCGAGCAGTGTATGACGCGCGAAGAGGCCCTGCGGTCGTACACCCTCGACGCCGCCTGGGCGGCGTTTGAAGAAGACCTCAAGGGCAGCCTCGCGCCCGGCAAGCTGGCCGACGTCGTCGTGCTCTCCAGCGACCTGCTCACCTGCCCGGAAGAAGAGATCCTATCGACGCGGGTGGAGTATACGATCGTGGGCGGGAAGATTGGCTATGCGTCCCAAGAGTGATTGCGATGCGGGCGGTATGAAGTGGGGGGCGGAACATGGTGGGCCGCGGCTCGCGGTGGGATCGTTCGGGCGTTCTCGGTGCTGGGCAGCGGGATGGCGATGGGGGTTTTTGTGCCATGGTTCGCCTTGGCCCACCCTACGGCCTACGGCATTTGGGGTTCGGACGGAATGTCGGTGATTGCGATGCGGGCGGTATGAAATGGGGGGCGGAACATGGTGGGCCGCGGCTCGCGGTGGGATCATTCGGGCGTTCTCGGTATTGGGCAGCGGGACGGTGATGGGGGTTTTGTGCTATGGTTCGCCTTGGCCCACCCTACGGCAACGGCCGGCGCCTGCGGCTGGGCGTTAAACGGTGAAGACCCCTACTCGCTGAAGCTCAGCGCCGTCAATTCCTCCCCGCTCAGGACTCGATTGAAGACTGCCACGCCGTCGATATAGAGCTGCGTGCCGTGGTCGATCGGTTCGTTGCCCAGGCCCAGGGCCCGGCCGAAGGTGAAGGGGGCGCCCTCGCGAATGCCGTAATTGATCGCCGAGCCGACCGGTCGCCAATGGCCCAGTTCTTGTCGTTCGAGCGAGACGATGATCCGGTCCCCCACATCAAGTCTCACATCGTGGGGCAGTCTGGCCGAGGCCTTGTCCCGGGCGGCGAAGACCAACGGCTTGTCCAGGAGCTGGTCCCCTGCCCTCTCCGCACGGAACTTCACTCGATACTTCTCGGTGACTCGCCCGGGATGCTTGAACTCGTGCCGATAGGTGATTGTTCCCTTGATCGTGTCGATCTCCAGCCAGTGTTCGTAGATGCCCGACGTTTCCGCATTGTAACCGTTGAACTTGACGGCAAACGCCCGCGGCGAGTAGATCGCCCAGGGAAAGCGATAAGGATTGCTGGCGATCGGCTTTTTGGGCTGAAAGACATCGGCCGCGACCGGATCGGTGATTTCGGTGGGCGTTGCCAGGCCGTTGGTATAGGCAATCACCTCCTCACGGTCCGGGTCGAAGGTCATCGCCATGGCCACCCACTGGTTGTCGTCGAAGTCCTGGCCGTCGATCGCCCGGCAGCGAGCGTATTGCGAACCCGAGACGGTCGACTGGGGATAGCTCGCCGCGCCTGTGGCCGAGATGTGGGCGATCACGCTCCTGGAGCCGAACAGCCCTCCGAAGAGGGCAACCTGCCGCCGCCCGCCGTACTTGTTCCAGCCGCCCTCGTCCCAGATGCCGGCCACCAGATGCCGCCGGCCGATGAACTTGACCCAGGCGATCAGCGTGAACGGCCGGCGACCGCAGATATCGAGCGGCGTCTGGTCGAATTCCTTTCGCGGCACCTCGGCAAAGACATAGCCCTGATTGAACCGGACCGCGTGGCCGAACGGTCCCGACGAATCGAACACGAGCTTCGACTGCTCGTCTTCGTAGGGCCACTTGTTGGGCGTATAGGCCTCGGAATCGCGGATCCGCCTCAAGAAGACCGGATAGGAGCGATCGGCCGCCTCCGCATCGCGGTAGGAACTCCATGCGCCGTCCTGGGTGTACGAGAAATCCCAAAAGGCGATCAGTCCCTTGGTTTGGGCCACCTGGGCAATGCGTTCCTCGGGTTCCGCGGCCGAGAGAGTCTGGCTCGCCGTCAACACGATCGTCAGCAAAATGGGGAGTTTTGTCATTTCTTACCATACTCTTTCTTGCTATTTGAGCGGAACAAGCCCGGTGGACCACCATTATCCCCAACATTGCCACGATGAGCCAGCCAATCGCACTCAGAAGCCCAGCATACAAGACACTTTCCGGGCGGTACCGAAACACCAATCTGTGTTCCCCTTCCCCTACCCATACCCCGCGCATTACCCGATTCGTTCTCAGGATCGGCGCCGGACGCCCCCCCAGCCCTGCCCTCTCGACCTCGACTTGCCAGCCGGGATAGAACTGTTCGGCCAGCACGACCAGCCCTGGACGCGGCGTTTCAACCTGTACCTCGACACGAGCGGGTTCGTAGACGACGATGCGACAAGTCGCATTTGCTGCAAATGAGTCGTTCGCCGTCGCCCGATTCACTCCCGCGGTCGCCAGTTCTTCAGCACTTGCTTCAACAACCGCCACGTGGCGCAGGTCGCGAGGCACACCGTCCGGGTGAAACACTTCTGTCGTTCGTTTCCAGGCCGTCCGCCAGTCGTCGGTTTCGAGCGGCGGCAGTACCGCCACCTCCGGCACGAACCACGCCCGGGGCAGCGGATCCGACGTTTTCCACAGCGAAGCACTGCCCAACGGAAGATCGAGTTCCCCACGCTCTTGACGGGCCCTAAGTACCATCTTCTCGAACGCGTCCGTATCAAGCGAGTCCGCGGCCGAGAGAACCGCATAGTCGACCCCCGCGGCCGCCAGATCCGCCCCCTGAGGTGTCATCCCGCCGCCCCGATACTTGATGTACCAGAGGAAGACCTGATAGTCGCTGGGCATCATGGTGCCGTAGACCTCGGCAACGCCGAACCGCGACGGCAGGTTATGTTTTGGTGATCCGGTCGCGCGATCCCAGAGCAGAACCTGCTCGAGCCGATCCGAAGAAGTCGTTTCTTTCCACTGCTCCGGCAGCCAGCCGGCCTGGCGATAGACTCGCGGCGGTGCAGCCGAATCGCCGCTGCTGACGATGTCGGCCAGTTGCGTCGGCTGCCGCCAGAGCTTGGCGTCGGCCGTGGGCACCAGCCAGGCGTTAGCGATCCCCAGGTCGACGACAATCAGCACAAGCCCCGCCGTCTGGCGCGACCTGGAGCGCCCCCCTGCCCTGCTGAGAAACGCGTAGAAGAGAAACGTCACCACGGCCGTTTGAGTGAAGGCGAAGAAGATATCGGCGGCCGCCCCGTAGCAGTCGAGCGGTCCGAACATGATATTCGGGGCCACGTGCCGAAAGACCGCCGGCGCAAACCACCAGAGCCCGGCCGCGGCCGTGGTGCCCACGACGCTCACCCATCCCAGCGTCGCCACGTTCCGGCGGAATCGCTGGCTGGCTCCCTCGAACACTCGATCCCAGCCGACTGCCGTCAGCATGCTCAGGGCGATCGCAGCGAGGGTGAGCAGCTTGGCCGGGTAACGGAAGGAGACGTAGCCCGGCAGCAGCACGACCATCAGCCAGTACAACCCGCCGACGGGCGAACCGATCGGCAGCGAATTGTAGTCGCCCCCGCCGGCGGCGATGATCTCCCGCAAGATCCAGCCGATGCCGAACCATCCCAGGCTGCCCACGACGCAGAGCACGGCCGACCACGACAGCCAGACGGTTCTCGCATCGCCCCGGCGGAAACGCATGGCGGCCAACGCCAGCAGCAGCGGCACGATTCCCATATAGAGCGAAGGTACCCACAAGCGGCCTTCCGACGGGATCGCATCGGCCCAGCGCCGGTGCGTGGGGAACTGCCGGCCCATCACGTTGGGCCACAGATACTCGGCCAGCCGCCAGGGCCCGACGCTGAAGTGGTAGACGTGCCCCTGGTGCATGGCCCGATCCACCCGGCGGTGGAGCAGCCCGTCGCTCCAATGCCGCGGCCCCGGCAACTGGTCCGCCACTTGCCGGGTTGACAAGAGTTCGTAGATCGAACGCGGCCCGTCATTGATCTCCCGACTGCTGAACCGCGTGAACTGCATCGAGGGAAGAACCTGCACTGCCGCGAGCCAGAAGGCAACCGCAGCCGCCACGACCAACAGCACGGGTCTTGCGCCAAGCAGGTAGCAGGCGCCGCACGCATGTGGGTCCCGGGCGCCGCACGGGTCCCGAAGCGGCGAACCGCTCGATCTCAGTTTGCCCGCCGCACCGTCAGTCGCCGTTCCTCCTGCAACGTGTTCACTCGCTTCGCCTTCAGAACGATCCTTGCGCCACAAGACGATCGCATACAGCGCCGCCAGCAACCCGGCGTGATAGCCGGCCTGCGGATCTCCGCCGAGGGTCATCGCCGCCATCACGGCCCCAAAGCCGGCCGCGGCACGCAGGCTCCTGCCGCAGAGCATCCGATCGGCGGCCAACAGAGCCAGCGGCATCCACGCGGCTCCCACCAGGAACACGACGTTGCACACCTGATAGAGCACGTTGCCGCAGAACACGTACGACACGGCCGCCGCCGTCGAAGCCCCCGGCGAGGCGTTCCAGCGCCTGGCCAGCCCATAGGTCGCCCCCAAGGCCAGCGCCACGTGCCCCAGCACATAGAGCCGATAGGCCCAGGCCGGATCGACCGGCAGGGCAAAGATCCAAGTTGGCGGATAGAACAGCGCCGAGGTGGGATTAGCCGCCAGCGGCATCCCCAGGTTCTCATAGGGGTTCCAGAGCGCGGGCGAGCCCGCTGCAAGCTGCTGTCCCGTGAACTGGTAGAGCGGATAGTAGTAGTGTCCCGCATCGCGAAACACCCAGATCCCGTCCGCGAACAGCGCAGCACCAAACACCCAGACGAAGAGTCCGGCCACGGCGAGCCAGGCGATAGGTCGAGGGTAACGCAAGGATAGGCGTCAGGGTTCAGGGTTCAGGAAGTCAGTTCATGGTAGGTGGACATTGGCATGCGTTCAAGTCCGATCTATCCCCCGCGGGCCCTCATGTCTTGTCTCTTGGCGTCTTGCGTGCGATCACCCAACCGACGACCGCCCCGACCGCAGCATTCAGAACGATGACCTGCCAGAGAATCAAGACGAGTTTCACGGCCAGGGCCGCATACACGAGTGCCATGAGCAGCGATGCAGCATACGGGCCTGATTCGTCCCACAGCCGCATGTATCGCCAGGCCCAACAGTACAGAACGCCGAAGAGTCCGTCGAGGCAGCCCATGAAAGCCAGCATCGCCCAGATTCCACCCGGCCCACCGAGCATCGGCAGAAGTCCGCCGAATGCAAATCCGCCTGCCGCGCCCGCCACGGTTGCCCACACCAGAATCAGTGCCGTGTACCGCCAACTCCACAAAGGAGGCCGATAAATCCCTGCCGTCTCAAAGAAATCGAGCCATTGTTTGGCAGCGACATCGGAGAAACCAACCCCTACGATCTCCTTCGATGTGCCAAGAACATACCGAGGTTGTATTTCCCCGAAATAGTATCCTCGGCTGTCACCGAGCAGTCTGCCGCAAGGCAACCAATAGCACTTATCCAGATCCCAACAGCCCTGCCTGCGTCCGATCCGCACGTGAAACTGATTCCCTTCGATCCACATTCTTCGCCGCCGCCCGACCCACGTCCAGTAGAGTTGGAGCGGGAAACCGACCACCGCGAAGAAACACCAAGAGAAACCAAAGAACCGAATGAGAACGAAAAGAAATGGGACGAGCTTCCCCAGCAACCCTCCGGCAGCAATGCCAAAACAGAGCCCAAGCAACATGAAGACAGCCGTAACCATGGACGCGATCATTGTCGTGAGCAGCAGGCCGGAGAGCAGACACCGCGCGACGGACTGTTTCCACGTGAACTCGATGGCCTCCGCCGGTGCAGCAGAAGCATCCCCTGGGGGCGTTTTCGCTTCCGTCGTCAACCCGGGTTCGCCCTGCCATCCGCAAAATGGACAGAGGACGCCCTCAGAGCGGATTGTGTCGGGAGGAATCGAGCGGTCACATTGGGGACAAGTGGTACCGGCCATGAAGGGTATTTTGCCTGAACAGCAGGAGGGAAACAAGCTACCGTGTCGGCGGAATGCCATGCGGAAGCGTTCCCGGTTTTGGGGAGGTCGAGCGATTTGGTGTTGGGAGTCGGTGTTGAAGGAAAGCGATGACGAGTCGTCGCACTCCAAAGGGGGCCAGACGGCATTCCGGTATCTCGTTGACGCGAGCAGACTCAGCCGCCACAATCAATTGGAGGAGTGTCTTGAAATGCGCGGTATGAAGGCCGGCCTCCCAATGAATCCATAACCTTCTCAGGAAAGCTCCCCATGAACAAGAATCGTTGCCTCCTTCTTGTCTTTCTGACGTTGCTCTGCCTGCCGCTTCTGGCCTACGGCCAGCAGACGGCCACCGAGATCAAGGCTCTCCAACCAGAGGTGCAAACCGCGGAATGGGCCGTCAAGTGGTGGATGCCGCGGCACGAACAGAAGCTCACAGATCTGGCCGAGATGAAGACGGTCGATCTGCTGATGATCGGCGACTCGATCACCCATGGCTGGGAAACAGGAGGCAAGGCGGTTTGGGAAAAGTACTACGGGAAGCGAAACGCGTTGAACATCGGTTTTTCCGGGGATCGCACGGAGCAGGTATTGTGGCGATTCGATCACGGCGCGATCGACGGGATCTCTCCCAAGGCGGCCGTGGTGATGATCGGAACGAACAACACGGGCCACCGGCAGGACGATCCGGACGAGACGGCCGCGGGGATCAAGGCCATTCTGGATCAGCTTGGCAAGAAATCGCCCAAGACGAAGGTCCTGTTGCTGGCGATCTTCCCGCGAGGCGCATCGGCCGACGACGAGCTTCGGCGCATCAACGATCAGATCAACGAGCGTATCAGCAAGTTCGCCGACAACAAGCGCATTTTCTATCTCGACGTCAGCGACAAGTTCCTGGAAGCCGACGGCACGCTGCCCAAGTCGATCATGCCCGACCGGCTCCACCCGAATGCCGAGGGCTACGAGATCTGGGCCAGGGCCATGGAGCCGACGCTCGCGAAGCTGATGGACGAAAAATGACCGTGAGCACAACCTATCGCATCGCCGTCATTCCCGGCGACGGCATCGGCAAGGAAGTCGTTCCGGAGGGCATACGCGTGCTCGAGGCGGCGGCTTTGCGTTTCAACTTCCGCTTCGAGTGGGACCATTTCGATTGGGGGTGCGAGCGCTACGCCGCCACCGGCGCCATGATGCCCGACGACGGCCTCGATCGGATTCGCAACCACGACGCCATCTACCTCGGGGCCGTCGGATTCCCCGGAGTCCCCGATCACATTTCGCTCTGGGGCCTGCTGATTCCCATCCGCCGCGGCTTCGATCAATGGGCCAACGTGCGGCCCGTCCGCATGCTGCCCGGCGTCCCCTGCCCTTTGGCCAATCGCCGGCCCGAAGACATCGACTTCATCGTCGTCCGCGAGAACAGCGAGGGGGAGTATTCCAGCGACGGCGGCATCACCGGCGAGGGCACCGACGAGGAGGCCGTCTGGCAGCGTTCCCATTTCAGCCGCAAGGGGATCGACCGCATCCTCCGATACGCTTTCCAGATCGCGCAAGCCCGTCCGCGGAAGAAGCTGACCAGTGCCACCAAGTCGAACGGCATCCAGCACACCATGCCCTACTGGGACCACCGCGTCGCGGCCGTCGCGCGGGAGTTTCCCGACGTCGCAGTGAATCAGTTCCACATCGACATCCTCTGCAGCCATTTCGTCAATCATCCCGACTGGTTCGACGTGGTGGTGGGCAGCAATCTCTTCGGCGACATCCTCAGCGATCTCGGGCCGGGCATCACGGGCACGATCGCCGTGGCGCCCAGCGCCAACATCAACCCCGAACGGCGCTTCCCCAGCATGTTCGAACCGGTGCACGGCTCGGCACCCGACATTGCCGGCCGGGGCTTCGCCAATCCCATCGGCCAGATCTGGGCGGGAGCCCTGATGCTCGAACACCTCGGTCAGCCGGCGGCCGCCCGGGCGATCGTTGCGGCTTTCGAGGTGGTGCTGCGTGAGGGACGGGTGAGGACACCCGACATGGGCGGGAATACCGGTTGTACGGAACTCGGGCAGGCCATTGCGGAACGGATTACGCATGGCGAGGACGGTTGACGTTCCGCTATCTGGTCCCTTTCGCGGCTCATGTACAGGAGGTCGAACCTGGTGAGCCGAGAATGGAGACGATCTGATTCCTACGAGTCGGACGAGCGACCCGCTGCCTTCCCATCGCGCCAGAGAAACCACGCCATGACGCCACCCATCAGTGCGTTGAGGCTGTATACTTGCCAGCCGAAGATCCCTGTTGCCTTCAGCGCAATTCCCGCGAACAAGAGAGACATACCCGCAACAAAAGCCCATCGGTAGCGACTGACCTGTTCCCGAGAGCCGGGAATCCGGCAGACCATGCCGATTAACAGGCCGTCGAGAAATCCGGTGAAGATGACAGTACCTTGCCGGTCTTTCGGCAAGGCGAACAGTGGTTCAACGACGGCGCCGATGGCCCCACCAACGAACGATGCCAACACGCAATAGATGAGAATCGGACGCCATCGGACCGGTGGCTTCTCTTTCAGCCCCACGGCCTCGAAGTACCTGGTCCACTCTGCTGCTGCTTCCTCGGTGAAACCAAGACCATACTCGTGCTGGTCCAAGACCACTTTCAGTCGCGGTCGAGTGCGGAAGTAAGAGCCGTAGGTATCCATTGGCACTTTGCCGCAACGCTGCCAGGTATGCCCGGAAAGGTCATGCGTCCTTTGCTTCCGCCCGATTTGTACATGAAGGACAGTTCCCTTTACCTCAAAACGTCGTGCCCGATAGAACAGCGTGAAATAGGGCATGACGGGAATCGTCAAGATTGAGGTGAATGCCCAGCCGACCCCGAACATCATTGCGGCACACACCGGAACCATGATCAACGATCCCTGGCCTGTGAGGGCGATTGAGAGGAAGATCAGAATGGCTATGCCCCCGATCATGGCGGACAGCAGAGTGTTCATCACGATCACCGAGCCGATATACCGAGGGATCGACTCGCGAAGTGTGAAGAACACCTCCTCCACCGGCGACTCGGGCAGGTTAGTCTTCCCGGGAGCTGGCGCCGCACGGTGCTGTTCGACCGGGGTCTTGTATCTGCCCTGCCAGCCACAGAACGGGCAGAACACAGCGTCCGCGTGGATCGTATCCGGCGGGAGGGCACGCTCGCATTGGGGACAAGTAATACCAACCATGCCGGGTATTCTGACCTACCGACGAGCATCCCACAAGCCCCGACCGATACACGCCGTTCATGAGTCCGGCGGGCCATCGCACCGGAGCCTAACGGCCGCTACTTCCGATTTCGCCGCGCGACCTGAACCTGAGCCCGGGCTTGAGTTACTGCCCGATCGCGGATAGCCATCAGTTCCGGAGTATGTGACGGCTTCTGGCGGGCGGTGTCCAAAGCCTCGCGGGCGGTCAATTCGTCCAATTTCGCCGCCGGAAATGCACGATTGGTTAGCAGCGTGATCTTGTCGCCGTTGACCTCGACGAACCCGCCTTCGACGTAGTAGCGTTCGATGCCCTCATCCGTCTCCAGACGCAGCTCCCCGCAGCCGAGCCGGCCGATCATCGGGGTGTGCCCCGGCGCCACGCCGAGTTCGCCGTCGAACAGCGGCAACGCCACGAAATGCACGGCCGCCGACACGACGGTCTTCTCGGGCGTTACCACGATGCATTGAAGTTCGGACATGATTTCATCTACTGTCTGCATGGCGGAAAAAGGGACAGGCACCTTTTGCCTAACGGCCCTTCGGATGCTTCGCACAAAAGGAGCCAGTCTCCTTTCTCCTCTAACGGAAAAGGGGACAGGCACCTTTTGCCTAACGGCCCTTCGGGTGCTTCGCACAAAAGGAGCCAGTCCCCTTTTCCTGGCTCACGCATGGGCGTGCATCTTCATTGCCGCTTCTTCGGCCTGCGCGACGCCGCCCACGTACATGAAGGCTTCTTCGGGCAGATGGTCCCACTTGCCGTCGGCAATCTCTTCGAAGCTCTTGATCGTCTCTTCCAGGGGCGTGATCTCGCCGGGCTTGCCAGTGAAGGGTTCGGCGACGATGAACGGCTGCGACAGGAACCGTTCCATTCGCCGGGCGCGATGCACGACCAACTTATCTTCCTCGGCCAGTTCGTCGACGCCCAGAATCGCGATGATATCCTGCAACTCCCGGTAACGCTGCAGAGTCATCTGCACGCGGCGGGCACAAGCGTAGTGGCGCTGGCCCACGTATTGCGGGTCCAACACGCGGCTGCTGGAGGCCAGCGGATCGACGGCCGGGTAAATGCCTTTTTCGCTGATCGCACGTTCCAGGTAGAGGAACGCGTCGAGCTGGCCGAAGGCCGTTGCGGGGGCGGGGTCGGTCGGATCGTCGGCCGGCACATAGACCGCCTGGACCGAGGTGATGGCGCCCTTGGACGTGGAGGCGATTCGTTCCTGGAGGGCGCCCATTTCGGTGGCCAGGGTGGGTTGGTAACCGACGGCCGAAGGCATGCGTCCCAGCAAGGCCGAGACCTCGCTGCCCGCCTGGGAGAATCGGAAGATATTATCGACGAACAGGAGCACGTCGGCACCGGTCGTGTCGCGGAAGAACTCGGCCATGGTCAGGGCGCTCAAGGCAACCCGCAGTCTCGATCCGGGGGGCTCGTTCATCTGCCCGAAGACCATGCAGGTCTGGTCGATGACGCTCCGCCCGTCGGCCATCTTGGTTTCCTGCATCTCCAGCCAGAGGTCGTTGCCTTCGCGAGTGCGTTCGCCGACGCCGGCGAAGACGGAGTAGCCGCCGTGCTGGCTGGCGATGCGGGCGATCAGTTCGGTAAGAATGACGGTCTTGCCGAGGCCGGCGCCGCCGAACAACCCGGCCTTTCCGCCGCGGACGAAGGGCGTGAGGAGATCGATGACCTTGATTCCGGTTTCGAAGATCTCGGTTTTTGTGGCCAGGTCGGTGACCTCGGGCGGATCGCGATGGATCGGCCAGCGCTGGTCGGCCTGGACCGGGCCGCGTCCGTCGACCGGTTCGCCGAGGAGGTTGAAGACGCGTCCCAGCGTGGCCTTGCCGACGGGTACGCTCACCGGAGCGCCCGTATCGACGCAACCCGTGCCGCGGACCAGCCCGTCGGTGCTCCCCAGGGCCACGCACCGCACCCGGCCGCCGCCCAGATGCTGCTGCACCTCGCCCGCCATGTCGATCTTCACGCCTTTGTAGTCGCTGACGATTCTGACTGCGTTGTAGATGGCCGGCAGCCGATTTTCCGGAAACTCGACGTCGAACGTCGATCCGATAACCTGGGTGATGCGGCCGGTATTCGTCTCTTGCGCCGTGCTCATATTGGTCGCCTTGGCGGTTGTTGAAGACTCCGAACGGATTGTCTGGTCTGCCGGGAAGCGCCGGGCAAGCCCAGCGGCTGTCAACTCGGCTTGTTATTTGCTCAATGCGTCGGCTCCGGCGATCACTTCGAGCAGTTCGTTGGTGATCTGGCCTTGCCGCGCCCGGTTATAGGTCATGGTCAGGTGGGCGATGATCTGGTCGGCGTTCTCGGTGGCCGCCTTCATGGCGAGCATTCTCGCCACTTGCTCGCTGGCGGCCGCATCGAGGAAGCACTTGAACAACTTCATCTTGAAGCTCATGGGCACCACTTCATCGAGAATGCTCTCGGCCGACGGCAGGAACTCGTACTGGGACTCGTCTGACGGTTCCGCCGTCCGGTCTCCCCCCAGGTCGCCGATGGGAAGAAGCGTCTCGGCGACGGGATACTGGCGGCTCAGGCTCTCAAATTTCGTATAGACGACGTCGAGCCGATCAAAGGCGCCGGTTTCGAAGGCTTCCAGGTATCGATCGGCAATTGCCTCGACCTCGTCGTAGCTGGGCCGATCCTCGAAATGGATGAAGGTCTCGTCGGGGCGGATGCCGCGGAACTGAAGGCCGGAGATACCTCGCTTGCCGGACACCTCCAGCCGAAGATTCTCGACGGTCGCGTTCAGTTCTTCCCAGCGGAGGACGGCTTGCCGCAACACGCCGCCGTTGTAGCCTCCGCAAAGGCCGCGATTGGCGCTCAGAACGAGCAGGCAGGCGTTGCGAACCGACTGCCGTTGGCGAAGCAGCGAATGCCGGATTTCGGTACCGCTGCGAACCAGGCCGGCGACCAGATCGTTGATGCGATCGGTATAAGAAGCGACGGAGACGGCGCGATCCATGGCTCGGCGGAAGGTGGCCGTCGAAATCAACTCCATCGTCCGCGTGATCTTGCGGATATTGCGGATCGACTTCCGCCGCTTGTCGAGTGCTCGGGCTTTGGCCATCGGTTCGGGGACACGCTTTCACATGTCCGTCCTGTTTAACACAAATCCGAAATACGAATCTCAGAATCCGAAACAAATTAGAATCACCAGAACGCCAATGACCTCAACCTTCTCATGCCGTCCGTTTTAGGAATTTGAACTTTGTCCTTGGGATTTGTTTCGCGTTTTGTGCTTCGTATTTCGAATTTCCCATATACGCTTATAGGGTTGCCGTTTGTCTCTTGCTGGAATACAGGTCCTGATACTCGGCGATCGCCGCGTCGATTTCTTCGTTGCGGCCGGTCGCCTTATCGATTTCCACGTCGCCCGCGCGCTTGATTTTGTCCCACAGGCTCTGCTTCTTCTCGTGGATGAATTCGAGCAAGCCCTCTTCCCAGACGGGCACTTCTTCGACGGGCACCTTGTCCATGTGGCCGCGGGTGCCGGCATAGACGGCAAACACCTGATCGATCACGTCGAGCGGGCTGTAGAGGCCCTGCTTGAGCAGTTCGGTCATGCGGTAGCCGCGATCCAGGCGGGCTTGGGTAGCGGCGTCCAGGTCGGTGCCCAACTGGGCGAAGGCTTCCAGTTCGCGAAACGCGGCCAAGGCCAGCCGCAACCCGCCGGCCACGCGCTTCATGGCCGGCACCTGGGCGGCGCCGCCGACGCGGGAAACGGATATGCCCACGTTCATGGCCGGGCGCTGCCCCGCGAAGAACAGGTCGGGCTGCAGATAGATCTGCCCGTCGGTGATCGAAATGACGTTGGTGGGAATGTAGGCCGAAACCTCGCCTTCGAGGGTCTCGACGATGGGGAGCGCGGTGAGCGAACCGCCCCCCAGTTTCTCGTTCAGTTTGGCAGCCCGCTCCAGCAAGCGGCTGTGACAGTAGAAGATGTCGCCGGGATACGCCTCGCGACCGGGCGGGCGCCGCATCAGCAACGACAACTCCCGATAGGCGACGGCCTGTTTGGACAGGTCGTCGTAGACCACCAGGGCGTGATCGCCCTTGTACATGAAATACTCGGCCATGGCGCAGCCCGCATAGGGAGCCACGTATTGGAGCGGGGCCGGGGCGCTGGCGCCGGCGAGAATCACCGTGGTGTAGTCCATCGCTCCTTCGGCGCGGAGGACCTCGATCAAGCCCGCCACGGTCGATTCCTTCTGGCCGACGACCACGTAAAAACACTTCACGCCCGTATTCTTCTGGTTGATGATGGTGTCGATGCAGATCGACGTCTTGCCGGTTTTTCGATCGCCGATGATCAGTTCTCTCTGGCCGCGGCCGATGGGAGTCATCGCATCGATCGCTTTGATGCCGGTCTGCAGCGGTTCCTTGACCGGTTGGCGGTCGGCGACGCCGGGAGCGGGATTCTCCAGGGGGCGGCGGTCGGTCGTTGCCACCGGTCCCTTGCCGTCGAGCGGATTGCCCAAGGGGTCGAGCACGCGTCCCAACACGGCGTCGCCCACGGGGACGCTCAGAAGCTGGCCCGTGCTGCGAACTTCGTCGCCCTCGTTGATATCCAGATAGTCGCCGAGGATGATGACGCCGACGGAGTTTTCTTCGAGGTTGAAAGCCAACCCGTTCACTCCGCTGGGAAACTCGACCATCTCGCCGGCCATCACGCCGGAAAGCCCGTAGACCCGGGCAATTCCGTCGCCGACTTCCAGCACGCGGCCGACCTCGCGAACGTCGATCTGCGAATCGTAGTGCTCAATTTCCTGCTGGATTACTGAAGCGATCTCGTCGGCTTTGAATTTCATGGGCGCTCCTGTCAATCATCTTCCGGCGCACATTTTCTAACTGTCTTGCGATCGAGCCGTCGTAGACGGTGTCGCCTACGCGAACGACGGCCCCGCCGATCAACGCCGGGTCGACTCGCCGGCGAAGGACCGGCTCGCCGCGAACCATACCGCCGAGCATCCCGGCGATTGCAGCCGCTTCCGCGTCCGAAACGGGTGTTGCCGTGATCAACTCGACCGGCACGCGACCCCGAGCGGCGTCGTAAACCGCGTGGAACCGCCGATGAATCGCCCGCAGGCAGTCCAGCCGCCCGTGGCGGGAAACGACCTTGAGAAAGTTCAACATCAGGCTGGAAGCGGTCGGTCCCAGCGTCCGGTCCAGGATGGCGGTCTTTTCGTCGTGCGGAATCAGGGCGGAACCGAGAAGCGTTTCGAACTTGGGGTGGCGATCGAGCACGTCGGCGATCAGCGAGTCGAATTCTTCGAGCATCGATTCGGTCCGGCCCGCACTTTCCGCCGCACCAAACGCCGCCTCGGCATAGATTGCCGCGACCTGTTCGACTCCCACGTCGGGATTGAACTCGGCGGCGAACCGGGCATCGCTTGGTACGGACTGTTCGGCCATGCTTGGTCTGCCTCAGTTCTTACCCGGTTCCAACTTGGCGAACTTGGCCACGGCCTCGTTGATCAGGGCCGAGTGTTCCGAGGCACTGAGACGCTGCTGGACGATCTTGCCCGCCAGGCTGACCGCCAGGTCGGCGCTTCGCTCGGCCATCTCTTTGAGGGCCCCGGCCGTGGCCAATTCGATATCGGCCACCGCCCGGCGTTTCTCGGCATCGGCCTCTTCGCGAGCCCTTTCGACGATCTTCTGACCGGCGACTTCCGCGTCACGCTTGGCCTGTTCGATCAACTGGCGAACCTCGTCCCCGGCCAGGCTGAGCTTCTGATGGTACTCACTCAACAGGTCCTTGGCATCGGAATTGGCCTTCTCGGCCGCCCGGATCTCGCCCGCAATCCGCGACTCGCGTTTTTCCAGCCCGTCGGCGATCGGCCCCCAGGCGAATCTGCCCAGGACCAGCAAGAGAAGAACGAAGACGACCGCGGTCCAGACGGCCATGTCGGTCTTCCAGGTGTTGAGCGGATTGAGCCCGGTATCCTCTCCGCCGTGTGCGCTGCCGTGTTCTGCGTCGACAGCCTCTGCGCCGAGGGCAGGAGCGCGGCTCGCAGCCGACTCGCCGAATGCGACCGCTCCCCAGGCAACCAGCAGGACGATCGCGAGCACGGCCGGCGCAAACGTGGCTGCTTTGGCGACTCTCATGGACATAGCTGTTGAATCCTAGATGAACAGCGTCACCAGGCACACG
The DNA here is from genome assembly GCA_012719125.1 of Planctomycetaceae bacterium. GTDB lineage: Bacteria > Planctomycetota > Planctomycetia > Pirellulales > Thermoguttaceae > JAAYAY01. Next base: position 18,193 of record JAAYAY010000361.1, read on the forward strand.
ATCAGGGCAAAGAACGTTGCCCCTTCGATCAGGGCTGCGGCGACGATCATGGCCGTGTTGATACTACCGGCCACTTCGGGCTGGCGGGCCATGCTCTCGACGGCCGCGGAACCGATTTTGCCGATGCCGTAAGCGGCGCCGATGATGATCAGGCCGCAACTGAACGCCGCCCCCAGGTCGAACAGGGGCGAACCTCCTGCCGCGGCTCCTGAGGCGGCTCCGCCCGCGGGAGCATCGGCTGCCTCGACGACGGCCGGCGCTGCTCCCACCACGAAGGCAACACAAATCGCTGCAAGTACTGCTAGTTTGTTCACAGATTCACTCTCCTTGACAGTAGGCGGAAGTTGGACTGCGCGGAACGGCGGGCCGATCGAGGTGCTAGTGCTGGTGAATCGCCATTCCGATAAACAGCGCGGACAGAAAGGTGAAGATGTAGGCCTGCAAGAAAGCGACGAACAGTTCCAGGAGGCTGATCGCCACCGCACCTCCAAGACTGCCCACGGTAACTCCAAGCCAGAGAACGATAAACGTGTGGGCCGTCGCCCCGATGAAGGAGACAATCACGGCCAACACGAGGTGACCTGCAAACATGTTCGCCAGGAGACGAACCGCCAACACCGAGTGTTTGATGATCAGACCGATCACCTCGATAACGAACAGCATGGGCTTGAGAAACAGGGCCATGGGACCGGGCAGGTCCATTTGCGGAACCAGTCCCGTCCAAAACCCGACCGCGCCATGAGCACGCATCCCCGTGCCAACGGTCATGGCGAACACGCACATGGCCAGCGCGCCGGTAACCGCCAGCGATCCGGTCGGCGATCCCAGCCAGGGGACCATCCCCAACAGATTGCAGATGAGGATGAAGAAGAACAGGTTCCACAAGAAAGGCAGAAAACGATCCGCATCCTTCGCGCCGATCGCGGGGCGTGCGACTTCGTTGCGGATGAACAGCAGGATCGCCTCAAGGAAGTTCCAGATCCGTCCGCGCGGGGCATCGCCCTGGCGCATCCGCCGCGCCAGGGGCACAAAAACGACGATCATGATCGCCGCAACGGCCAATTCCAGCACCATGTATTTGGTGAGCTGGAATTGAGTGCCGAAAACGTCGACGGCGGGCAAGTGGGTGTGGACTCCGCCGGGCAAGTGAAACCCGGGAGCGTCGTTGACGTGTTCGCCTATCTCGCCCAGATCAAACATTCTTGGTAGGCTGCCTCGGGGCAGAGTCGCCCGGATCGTGCCCGGACCCATCCAAAGAAGCCACGGAGAGCCATGTTTCGACGGATAGCAGTGCCGGGTAAAATATCAAAAGATATATTAAAACGCCCCCTTCGGCTAGCGGTTCCACCGCGATCTGCAGCGCCAATCCGCCCATCAAGGGCACGCCCATGCGCGGAAGCATCCCACCTAAGACTCGAACGACCAACAACTTAGGCCCGGGAAAGGCGAGGTTCCATACCAGCGTCAGCATTCCTCCGGAAAAACACAAGAAAGCGCCCGCTACTGCCGCGGCGACACCCTCGGCCCCGCTGATTACCCAGGCAACCGGAGCCACCGGAACCAGAAGTGCCATCATTGTCACGTACAGCAGCACCGCATGGACGAGGAAACCGCCCCTGACGATCCGTCGGACAAGATCGGAATTGGGACTCATGACTCCTGGTCCTCACCCTCCCCTGCCTCGCCGTTACCAGGCGTTGACTCCTCCCCACGCTTACTGATCCGCTGCGCAAATTGTAGCAGGTGGACCATGCCCGCGATCATACCGAAAACGGCGCCGAGGATGAGAAGAAGGGGCAGCGTCCCGATCAATCGATCGATCCATAATCCGAGGATGGCCGGCACCACCATCTCAAGGGAAATCGATATCACTTGATAACCCCAGCCCCATGCCTGAGCGACCATCGAGCGATCGTCGTCCTCGCGCTGCATCTTCTTGAACTCTCCGACAAGAACCGTCGGTCATGAGACGACGGTAGGTTACCCGCCCCATCGCGCCGGGTCAAACGCTTTCCGCCCCAGGCGGGTCCCGCCGAAAAGTGGACGCAGATGACACAAGGAACTCAAGCAATTGCCGGGCGCACTTGGGGTGTGGGCAAGGTCCCTCATTTCGATCGCAATCGCAATCAAGCGGAAACAGTCAGAGCCCCCCAGATCCAGGGGGATTCCCTTTTTTTCCATTTTCGAGACAGTCACTAGCTATAGCCACAAAGGGTTTTGCTGTAATGATTTAAGGCGAGTGAATTGGCATTCACAGTTCGTGGTCAAGGTTCCAAATCGTTGCATTGTATCGACAGAGCGACTAGAATCAGTTGTATTGGAATTCCCCGTCCTGCCTGTCATTTTTGTTGCCAGGCGCCTACCGGCGACGGGCCCAAACCTACGAAGAATTCCGGTATTCCTCGGTGGGCTTTGGTGTGTGCGGAACAACACCCATTCGCCCCATCGAAGGGCGCTACCCCGCAAGGGGGTAGTTGTGGCCAACGCGGGCCAATGGCTCCCCCCATGCGAAGGCTGCTGGAGTCGCTTCGTACCATGTCGACGACCATGGATGGTCGGCGGGGAAGAGGCAAGCAAACCGGTCACGGATGGGACCGCCCGACAACATTGACCTAACCCCATCGCCGCTCCCACCCCCATAAGCGGCCCCCCTGGAGGTGACCCCTGTGATCACTGCTGCGAAACTCAGGTCGCACACGGTCAAAGATCTTGCTGCCTCTGCCAAGAAGAAAGGAATTCCCGGCTGGCACACCATGCGCAAGGAGGAACTTGTCAAAGCGCTTGTCAACAAGGCTCGCAGTGACCAGGCCAAGAGCCGTCGCGGCAAGGGCATCGGCGACGCCCCCCAGCCCACCAAGGCGGTCGCGAAACGCTCAAACGGCGCGACTCCCAAAGCCTCGCAACACGAGCCCGGCAAGAACGGCAACGGAGAGGCCAACGGCAACGGTCACAAACTGTCAAGCCAACCCAAACGTTCGTACCGCACCGAGAGGCGATTGCGTGAAATCCGAGCGCAACTTGCTCAGTCCAAGGACTTGGCCTTCCGCTCCAACGGCAACGGCCAGGAGTATGAAAAGGACCGGGTCATCCTCATGGTCCGCGACGCCTACTGGTTGCATGCCTATTGGGAGATTACCCGCCAGAGCGTAGGTCGAGCTCGCGCGGCCCTGGGCCAGAAGTGGCACGGCGCCATCCCCGTTCTCCGGCTCTATGAGATGGGGAACGACAGCACCACCAATTCGGAACGAAAGATTGTCCGAGACGTGCAGGTTCACGGCGGCGTGAACAACTGGTACCTCGACGTCGACAACCCGCCCCTGAGTTTTCAGGTCGATATCGGCTACCTCGCCGACGACGGGAGCTTCCTCGGGCTGGCTCGCAGCAACGTCGTCGTCACACCCCAATCGGGTGCGGCCGGGTCGGGGGACGGCAATTGGGAAGGCGTCGCCGAAGACTTCGATCGCATTTACGCTCTCAGCGGCGGCTACGACCAGAATGGAGGCCAGTCGGATCTGAAGGCCCTGTTTGAAGAACGGCTTCGACGTCCCATGGGGTCTCCCATGGTCACGCGTTTCGGCTTGGGGGCTCAGAGCATGAGTCGCTCTCGGCATCAGATTCTCTTCAACGTCGATGCGGAACTTATCGTCCACGGCGTCACCGATCCCCACGCCCACGTCACCCTCAAGGGAGAGCCCGTCCGCCTCGAGTCCGACGGTACCTTCTCTGTCCGTCTCAATCTGCCCGATCGCCGGCAGGTCTTGCCCGTCGTCGCCAGCAGCGCCGACGGCGTTGAGCAGCAGACGATCGTGCTTGCGGTCGAACGCAACACCAAGATGATGGAGCCCATCATTCGCGAACCCGACGTGTAGTGTTTCACTGAAGAGGTGGCTCCCGGCTCCAGCAGCCGGGACCTGCCGATTCCCAGGTTTTGCGAATCTCGCTCCCGTGAGGCATTCTCGACGAGTCTGCTTGTGGGGAATTCGCGTTCCTTTGTCCCGCCAAACCCTACTTCCCTCTCGGGCGGGTATCCGTATACACTTATACTACGTTGCCTCGGCTGTGTGTCGTGGCACGCGCAGGCAAGGCGCCTTTGCCCGGCTGCCTGAGAAGCCCCCCTTTTGTCGCCCATGTCTGACGATATCTCCAGCATCCTCGATTTCTGGCAGTTCGACCCCGATGAACCGGTCGTGCGGATCATTCGTGGAACCGACGGACGAGAGAAGGTGCAAATGCGCGTTGATCTGGGCGTTCTCCAAATGGAAATGGCCGGTCGCCCCGACGGACAGCGCCCCTTCGGGTGCGAGTCGCTCCTCGAACACTACCGCCGAGAACAGCAGGCCTATGAGTCGTCCCACCTCGACTCCGCCCCCTTTGAGTTGGATCACGAAGCCTGCGCGCGTCTCTGGCGCGAAAGCGTCCAATACTACCACCGCTACCTCGCCTTCTGGATTCTCGAACTCTACGATCTGTGTGCTCGCGACACCCGGCATAACCTCGAATTGTTCGAGTTCGCCCGCAACCATGCCCCCGAAGAACACATCAAATTCCATTTCGACCAGTGGCGTCCCTACGTCACCATGATGCACACCCGTGCCGTAGCAACCCCCATGCTCCAGCAGAACCACCTGGGGGGAGCTCTCCATGTCATCGATCAGGGAATCGACCGAATTCACGACTTCCTGGATGAGTACGACTTGAACGACAAGGAAGAGGCCTGCCAGGAGCTTCAAAACCTCGAGCGTTGGCGCGAAGAGATCCTCGCTCGCGACAACTGGGAAGAGGAATCGGAACCCACGGCGCGAATCGAAGTGCTCCGCCGGCAACTCCGCGAGGCGATCCAGAACGAAGCCTTTGAGGAAGCGGCATCGCTTCGCGATCAGATCCGGCGTCTCTCCGAGGATCGCCCCACAGACTCTTGAGGCTCCGGTCCGACCGCAGTTCATTGGGAAGATACGCAAGTGAGATTGATACGGCATCTGGATGATTTCACTTCCGACTTGCGCGGCGGCGCCGTCAGCGTGGGGAACTTCGACGGCGTTCATCTCGGGCACGCCCGAATCATCGGCCGGCTGATGCGCTCGGCTCGCGCCGCCGGCGGCCCCGCAATCGCCTTCACCTTCGACCCCCACCCGGCCGTCCTCCTTCGTCCCGACCACGTGCCGCCCCCTCTGACGACCACGGAGCGCAAAGCCGAGTTGCTGGGCCGATTGGGCGTCGACGCCGTCATCGCCTACCCGACCGATCACCGATTCCTGGGACTCTCGGCCCACGATTTCTTCAACCACATCCTCGTCGACGCGCTCGGTGCCCGGGCCGTCGTCGAAGGGCCGAACTTCTTTTTCGGCCACGACCGTCGCGGAAACGTCGAAGTCCTCGCCCGGTTTTGCAGCGAGGCCTCCATCGATTTCCAGGTCGTCGAACCCTACGACGCCGAGGGGCAGATCGTCTCGAGTTCGCGGACGCGAAAATGCCTGGCCGAAGGCCGCGTGGAGCAAGTGGCGGCCATGCTTACCGAGCCCTACCGCGTTCACGGCATGGTCGTCCACGGCGCCGGCCGCGGGGCGTCGCTCGGGTTTCCCACGGCCAACGTCGACATGGTCCCCACCCTCCTCCCTTGCGAGGGCATCTACGCCGGACGGGGTTACGTCGAAGGCCAGTCCGTCCCCGCCGCCATCAGCCTCGGCCCCAACCCCACCTTCGACGAGGGGAGAAGAAAGCTCGAAGTCTTTCTCCTCGATTTCGAAGGCGATCTCTACGGACAACTCATCGAGATCGACTTCCTCGCCAGATTACGCGACGTCGAACGTTACAACTCGGTCGACGACCTGCTGCAGCAGATGCACCGCGACGTCGAAGCAACTCGCCGTATCGTCCAACAAGCCCAGGAGTCTTTCCGTGTGCCAAGCTGAACTCGCCGAGAACGCCCCCATGCAAGTCGACTGGCCCCGTTTCGTCGAGTTGATTCGCGGCAGACGGCAGATTCTCCTGACCACCCACCACCGCCCCGATTGTGACGCCGTCGGAAGCGAACTGGGGATGTTGCGTATTCTCAAACGGCTCGGCAAACAAGTCAGAACCGCCAACCCCTTTGAAGTCCCGCCCAACCTGCAATTCCTGGATCCCGACGGACTCCTCCAACACTTCACCAAGGTGCCCAAGGACTACCTCGACTCGGCCGACCTCCTCCTGGTCCTCGACACAACGGCCTGGGCCCAGCTTGGCGACATGGGGAACGTCATCCGCGCCTTCCAAGGCGACGTCGCCGTGATGGACCATCACGTCAGCGGCGACGACCTGGGGGGCACCCTGTTCAAAGACACCTCGGCGGAAGCCACCGGCCGGTTGGTCTTCGAAGCCGCCGGACACCTGGGCGTCGAGGTCACCCCCGACATCGCCACCCCCCTGTTCGCCGCCCTGGCCACCGACACCGGCTGGTTCCGCTTCTCATCCACCGGCGCGCGCACCTACGAATTGGCCGCCAGAATCGTTGCTGCCGGAGCAGAACCCGATCAGATCTACAAAGACCTTTATGAGTGCGAAACCCTCGCCCGAATCAATCTCACCGGACGAGTGCTTGCCAAGACAAAGGCCGAACTGGACGGGCGACTGATCCACACCTGGATCAGCCTTGACGATTTCGACACCTGCGGCGCCCTGCCGGGCGACAGCGAAGACCTGATCAACATGACGCTCGCCGTCGCCGGAACCGAATTCGCCGTTATCTTGGTCGAACAGCGCACCGGCGGCTTCAAGCTCAGCTTCCGCAGCCGCTGCGACCTCGACTGCAGCAAGATCGCCGCCCAGTTCAACGGCGGCGGACACAAGAAAGCAGCCGGGGCTTTCCTCGCCGCCAAGACCATCGAAGAGGCTCAATCGAAAGTGCTCGACGTCCTGCGCAAAGCCATGCAATGACGCAACACGAGATGACCATTTAGCGCGACGACATCCTATGCGACCCGGCGAGTCCGACGCTCGGCATACAAGAGTATGCCGGGCGGCCTCGGCTACCCAATTCCCCTGGCTGTCTCGTAGGCCGCGATCTTATCCTCGTTCTGGAGGGTGAGCCCGATGTCGTCCAAACCGTTCATCAGGCAGTGGCGGCGGAAATCGTCGACATGGAATTCGATCTTCAACCCGTCATCGTCGGTGATCGTACGCGAGTCGAGGTCGACGGTGAGCTGGTAGCCTTCCCTGGCCGACGCTCGGGCAAACAGGTCGTCGATGGTCGTTTCATCGAGGACGACGGGAATCATGCCGTTCTTGAAGCAGTTGTTGAAGAAAATGTCGGCGAAGCTCGACGCCAGGATCGCGCGGATGCCGTATTGCTCCAGCGCCCAGGGAGCGTGTTCCCGGCTCGAACCGCAACCGAAGTTGCGCCGCGTGACCAGGATGCTCGCTCCCCGATAACGGGGCTGGTTCAACTCGAACTCGGGATTGTCGGAGCCGTCGTCCAGGTAGCGCCAATCGAAGAACAGGAACTCGCCGAAGCCGGTCCGTTCGATCCGCTTGAGGAACTGCTTTGGGATGATCTGGTCCGTATCCACATTGGCTCGGTCCATCAGGGCCACCAGGCCGGTATGTTTTGTGAAAGCACGCATGGTTCACTCGAAGTTCAAGGTTCAACGATCACTGTTCATAGCTCACGGCTCAGAGCTCACCGAGAGCGTGTACGGAGTTTTGTGCTCTTGATACGGCCGGAAGGGGACAGTCCCATTTTTGCGGCATGCTGCCACAAAAATCGGGACAGTCCCCTCACCGATACTCCCACTCACGGATGTCGACGAAATGACCTGCAACGGCGGCGGCGGCGGCCATTTCGGGAGAAACGAGGTGGGTCCGCCCGCCTTTGCCCTGCCGGCCTTCGAAATTGCGGTTGCTCGTGGCGGCACAACGTTCGCCCGGTTCGAGCTTGTCGGGGTTCATGGCCAGGCACATGCTGCAGCCGGGCTCGCGCCACTCCAAGCCGGCTTCGGTGAAGATCCTGTCGAGGCCTTCTTCTTCGGCCTGCCGCTTCACCAGCCCGCTGCCCGGCACGACCATGGCGCTGACTCCGTCGGCCACCTTGTGGCCGCAGACGACCTTGGCGGCGGCTCGCAGGTCCTCGATCCGGCCGTTCGTGCAGGAGCCGATGAAGACCCGGGTGACGGGCACCGATTCGACGGGTGTGCCGGCCTCGAGCCCCATGTACTCCAGGGCGTTTTCAGCCGCCTTGCGGTCGGTTTCGTCTTCAAATTGGGCCGGATTGGGAACGGAGTCTTTTACATGCGTGACCTGGCCCGGATTCGTGCCCCAAGTCACCTGGGGCTGGATGTCGGCGGCGTCGAACACCTCGACCCGATCGTATGCTGCGCCTTCATCGGTCACGAGCGTCTTCCATTCGGCGACAGCGGCATCAAAATCCGCGGGGGCATGGGGGCGTCCGCGAAGGTATTCAAAGGTCGTTTCATCGGGAGCGATCAGTCCGGCCCGGGCGCCTGCCTCGATCGACATGTTGCAGACGGTCATCCGCTCTTCCATGGAAAGGGCCCGGATCGCCTTGCCCGTGTACTCGATGCAGTGCCCGGTACCGCCCTGGGTGGAGATCTTGCCGATCACGTAGAGGATCAGGTCCTTGGCGGTCACCCCCTCGGCCAACCGCCCGTTGACGCGGATCTCGAGGGTCTTGGGCTTGTATTGCAGAAGCGTCTGGGTGGCGAGCACGTGCTCGACTTCGCTGGTGCCGATACCGAAAGCCAGGGCCCCGAAGGCGCCGTGGGTGGCGGTGTGGCTATCGCCGCAGACGATCGTCATTCCCGGCTGGGTGAGGCCCAGTTCCGGGCCGATGACATGGACCACGCCCTGGTTGACGTCGTTGAGATCGAAGAAGCGAATGCCGAATTCCTTGCAGTTCGCCCGCAAGGTGTCGATCTGCTGCTTGGAGACCGGGTCGAGGATCGGCAATGAGCGATCGGTGGTGGGGACGTTGTGGTCGGCCGTGGCGACGGTCCGCTCCGGCCGCCTGACCTTTCGCCCGGCCAGTCGCAGGCCCTCAAAGGCCTGGGGGCTGGTGACCTCGTGGACCAGTTGCAGGTCGATGTAGAGGATGGTCTGCTTGCCCTCCTCGGCATGCACCACATGCCGGTCCCAGATCTTCTCAAACATCGTTCTCGGGGCATTCGACTGTTGCATCGCTCCAACCAGTCCTGTTCGTGTAACAAAAGGTGCAGAAATGAGTTAAGGCAGCGCCGACGTGTCTTCCTGCGGAAGGTAGGATGGGTGGTCGGCGTGGCGAAACGGTTGATTATAGCTCCCAGACGCGGCTCTGACGACGCCCCCGCGTGTTGGCCCGGATTATTCACAGACGTTTGTTGAGGGCTCGTAGTTCGTTGCAGGCAAACAAGAACCCCATGTATTGGGTGGCACACTCAGAGCATAGCGATGGGCGTGGATTGTCAGGTCACCACGCCCATCGCTATGCTCTGGGCGTGCCACCCAAGAAGAACCTGTGTTGGAGTCCAGGCTTCGGCCTGCCGATCTCAGGCTGAAGCCTGGACTCCAACTTGTACACACACGCCCATTTCTTCTACCGGCAAGACGCTGCGAAGGGGAGCGAAGTTCGCGCGGGTCGATCAGCCGGCCGTCACCGGCGTGGCCGATATCTGCCGCTGTTGTTTCCACCACTGAGCGGCCTCCTTGGGCCCCCAGCGGTCCGCTCCTTCGCAAGCAGCCAGATCGTCGGCAAGTTCCTCGACGTTCTGGTAGCGATCGTCCGGCGACTTGGCCAGACAGCAAAGGACGATGCGTTCCAACTCTTCCGGAATTCCGTCTTGGTGATGAGAGGGGGGAACCACCTCCTGTCGCGCGTGAGCCAGTATCAGCTTGATTGGCTGCTTCTCCTCGAAGACGGGGCGAGCCGTCAGGAGATAGTAGGCCACGGCCCCCAAGGCGTAGATGTCGCTACGGACATCCGCTCTGGTTTCCCCGGTCGCCTGCTCGGGCGACATGAACAGGGGCGATCCGGTGATCGTTCCTTCAACGGTCAATTGGATGGGCTGGTCTTCCTCCACGAGCGGCTTGACGAGCCCGAAATCGAGCAACTTGGCCACGTCGTACACTCCGCCTCGCTGGGCGGCAAAGATGTTTCCCGGCTTGATATCGCGATGGATCAGGCCCATGCTGTGGGCTTCGTGCAAGGCGTCGCACACCTGCCGCAGCAGGTAGATGACCCGTTCGGGCGGCAACGCCCCAAAATCCCTGACCAATTCCGCCAGACTCATGCCGGGCAGGTACTCCATCACATAGTAGAAAGTGCCGTCCGCCGTGTGACCGTAGTCGAAGATCTCAACGGTATTCCAATGGCTCAACCGTGCGGTGGCGCGAACTTCCCGCTGGAACCGGGCCAGAATCTTCTCGTCACCGGCCCGGTCGGTTCGGATCATCTTGAGCACGCAAGGACGCTTCATCAATTGGTGTTCGGCCAGATAAACCTCCCCCATTCCCCCGGCACCGATCTTCTGCTTGAGGCGGTACTGGCCGAACTGCCGAGCTTCGAAGGCCTCGCGCTGCAGCGATCGGATCGTGTCGACGCCGAACACACTGGCGACGGCTGCAAGAACCGTGAGGAGGACAAAACTCACCAGGTCAGCCTGGGCTGAAGACTGAGCCAGAACGAGTTGCGCCATGTCCGGTTGGAACGCCAGCATGAAGACCAGCAGGAGAATCGGCGCAGCGGCCATCAGACTGATGACCACAGCGGCACGGCGCATGGTGTTGGGGATGAATAGCGCGTAGACGAACATGAGCGCAATCCACACGTCGGCCCGAAAGTCAAAGTAGCCCATCTCCCGGCAGCAGGCAGACGCTCTCATGTATTGCATCAACAGGAAGAGCACGAGAGGCAGCCCAAAAACGAGCAACTCAGCTCGGCGCAACCACAGCAGCGACACCTTCTTCCCGCGGCACATGGGCAAACCGATGGCCCCCAAAACCACGGTCACCAGCACATGCAACACAAACAGGCTGACGCCAGCCCATGTCGAGAAGTCCACCTGAAAGAGGTGTTTGATGAGAAAGACTGCAAAGCCGGCGAACAGCATCAGCGCAGCCAGACGCAACCGCCGGTGAAGGAGTTGCAGCAGTTCCTGGCTGAGGGGGCAGACGCTCCCTTCTACCAGTTCCACCGCGCAGCGCGGCTCGGCCGACCAATCAATGCTGGGAGCATCGGCGGGGGTCGCACTGTCCATCTCCAGCGTGGGTTCGCTCGGCGAGTAGGCTGCACGCGCCGAACGGGGCTGCTCTTTCATCGTTTCATTCTCTAGACCGGACGAAGCGGATGCTATCCAAATCTTAGAGCGAAACAGCGGGCGAGCCAGCCCCCCAGCCCCCCCCGCTTGGTGCCTTCGCTGATTGCGGGACTATGCGGCCCGCGCCCTGTGCGTGTGTCCCGCCCAGACTGCGATCTCGTCGGCACGGACTCGGTCGTAGGGAGACGGCTCCCCTGGGTGGCCCGGTTTCTGGAGGAAGATCTGCGTCTGATCATCGATCATTCGCGGGAAATAGAACCAAGTTCGGTCCAGAACCTCTGCCGGCTGATCCCCCGAGATGACCACAAGATCCAACTCTCTCAGGGAATTGGCGATCCTGGCCACCGCCGAGAAGGCGTCGCCGGGCACCAATCGGATGTGGGTTCCCGTCCGAGCCAGTTTTCGATATGCCTGCTTGATGGAGAGCCCCACGTCGCACGAGCGCTCCCTCCCTTCAAACAGATCGACGCCCGTGTAGTGAATTTCGCGTGCGTCGTGAAAATGGGCGGCCGCTTCCAGAAGCCGAACCGACCGATCTCCAAGGCCAATCCCCAGTTCCAGGATTCGCGTCACCTGCCCCTTGAGCATCTCCTGGTAAATTGGGCGATCTTCTGCCGGTTTCGACATATGGGCAAGATGAAATGCCCAAACACGGTGTTTGAGTGACATAGGATCGGGAAAAGCCTCGCCTTTGAGGTGTCTTCTGATACGATCTGGACAAGGAAACCGCCTTTGAGTCTTATCGGCGATGTTCGACGGAAGGAGAGAAGAAAAAAGGTGGAACTGGATCCCGCAGACAAGAAGCGACAAGAGGAGACTCCCAGTGAGCAACAACGTCAATGACAGGTCAAGACGGACGCGATCGTATCCAGCAGTCTTTATCATTGCCTTGGCAGTAGCTGCCAGCGTGCCGCGACCGGCTCGCGGAGAGGAGGGGCAAACAGGTGACACCCTGAAGCAGCTCGAAGAGCAGCGGACCGACGCCTACGCGAGGCAACTCGAAAGCTACTTGGGCAAGCTGCTTACCGAGGAATACGTCCAACGGGCTGAAAGATCGTGGCATCGGGACTACTCCTCGGTGGACGCCTATCTGGCGAGTGTTGAACCGAATCGCGAGCGCTGGCGGAAGGTGGTCAAGCCGCCGAAACTGGAAAAGACGGGCGAGTTGGAGCGACGCCCTTGCCCGCCGCTCGCGGAGCTGAGTGGCGAGTGGCTGTTCCTGCCCCTTGGCGGTCTGACGGCCGAGGCGATCCTGGTGTTGCCCGCCGGCGCAAGTCCGCAGAAGCCGGCACCGCTGGTGATCACCCAGCACGGGATCGGCAGTTCTCCCGAGAGGCCGTTCGGCATCCTCGATGAAGGCGATCACTACCACCGCTATGCGGCGGAACTGGTCGATGCCGGATTTGCCGTGTTGTCGCCCATGAATCTACGGAGTATCGAGCGGCGCAATCGAATCGAACGACTCTGTCGCTTGGCCGATACGAGTTTGCCGGGGATCGAGTTGGTCCGCATGCAACGACTCCTCGACGAGGTCGCCGGCGATCCCAGGGTCGACGGAGAGCGGATCGGTATGTGGGGAGTTTCCTTGGGAGGAATGGCCACCATGTTCTGGATGCCGCTGGAACCGCGGATCAAGGCCGGCGTGGTGGCGGCATGGTTCAACCATCGCCGCAACAAGATGGTCATTCCCGATGAACGCTACAGTTGCTTCCTCGAAACGACCGAGGATCATGCCTTCTTCCAGGGCTGGTTGACCGAATTCACCGACTCCGACGCGGCCAGCCTGATCTGCCCTCGTCCTCTGCTGATCCAGCACGGCAAGAAGGACCGAATCGCCCATTGGCCGCAGGTTGTCGACGAATTCAAGGAAGCCCGGTCACACTACGAGAAGCTGGGGATCGGCGAGCGAATGGAATTGGATCTGCACGAAGGCGGACACGAGGCGCGGACGGAGACTGGGATCAAGTTCCTGAAACAATGGCTGATGGAAAAGCCTCCGACACCGACCGCAGATTTTGAAATTACGCAGCGCGCCGCTGCGAGGTGACCGGCTGCGTTGCGACTCGCAGGACTCGCTCCACGGCCCGATAGGTGTCGTCCATGTCGGCCGGCGACAAGGTGGGATGGACCTGGAACATCAGACTCGTCTCGCTCAGTTGGCTTGCAGCGGGCAAGCGGCAGGGCGGGCACGACGTGCCGCCGGCAAATGCCTGTTCCCGGTAGATTTCGGGGCAGACTCCACTACCACACGGGATGCCCTCGGCCTGAATCGCCTTGACGATCCGGTCGCGAGACCAGCCGGCCCGCAAGTACTCGGGACGCAGGAAGGCGTAGTACTTGTAGTAGGCGTGTTCCATGTGGGATGGGACAGACGCGATCCGCAAGGCCGGCAGAGTCTGGAGTCGCGACTGGAGATGGGCAGCCAGCCGCCGTCTGTGCGCCAGCCAGCGGGGCAGCCTGCGGAGGGCAAAGCGTCCAAGGACGCCCTGCATCTCGGTCATCCGCCAGTTGGTTCCGACGCTCTGGTGCAGCCACTTGAAGACGGCCGCCGGGTCGTGCCGATGGGCGGCATCCCAATCCTTGCCATGATCCTTGAGGCTCCAGGCACGTTTCCAGAGATCCTCACGATTGGTCACGACCATGCCGCCTTCGCCGCCGGTGGTCATGATCTTGTCCTGGCAGAAGGAGAATGCTGCCACGTCGCCCAGCGAGCCCACAGGACGCCCGCGATAGGTGGCTCCGTGGGCCTGGGCACAATCCTCAACCACGGCCAGACCGTGCTCAATCGCCAATCGATCGATGGCGTCCATCTCGCACGGCCACCCCGCCAGGTGCACGGCGATGATCGCTCTGGTCCGCGGGGTCAGCACCGCCTCCAGAGTCTCGGCGGTCACGTTCTGGCTCTGGGGATCGACGTCGGCAAACACGGGCCTGGCGCCGCGCATGACGCAGCAGGCGGCCGAGGCGACGAAGCTGCGGCAGGTGACCAGCACATCGTCGCCGGGGCCGATTTCGAGGGCGGCGAGGGCAGCCTCGAGCGCCACCGTTCCGTTGGCCACAGCCACTCCGTAGCGGCAACCGACCGCGGCGGAGAACTCCTGCTCGAACTTGCGGGTTTCTTCTCCGGTCCAGTAGTTGACCCGGCCGCTATGCAACACAGCCGTGACCGCGGCAATGTCCTCGTCGCCGAAGACGGGCCACGGGGCCATGGGCGCTCGCCGAATCGGGACGCCGCCGTCAATCGCCAACTCGCTCCAGGAATGCCTGTTGTCATTCATCAAGCAGCTTTCTCCTCGAATAAGGGGTCGGGACCCATTTGCCGCGAGCGGCCCGGAGGGTGCGCTGCACAAATGAGTCCTGACCCCTTTTTGGGCTGACCAAGAAACTCGGGCATGGTGGCCTCTTGCCCGTGAGAAACGCCGTCGCGGCGGACCAGTGCGACAAGGGTCTGCGCCAGGATGTACAGGTCCAGCCCGAGGCTCCAGTGATCGACGTACCAGACGTCCAAGCAGAACTTGTCTTCCCACGACAGGGCGTTGCGGCCGCGTACCTGGCACCATCCGGTAATACCGGGCAGCACTTCGTGACGCCTCGCCTGTTCGGGCGTGTAGCGATCGAGGTACTGCGGCAAGAGGGGACGCGGGCCGACCAAGCTCATCTCCCCCCGGAGCACGTTCAGCAGTTGCGGTAGCTCGTCCAGACTGGTATTGCGCAGCAGGCGACCGAAGCTCGTCAGTCGTTCGGCGTCGGGGAGGGGACGTCCCGCGGAATCGGCTGCGTCGAGCATGGTCCGGAATTTCCAGATCGTGAAGATCCGACCGCCGATCCCAACGCGTCTCTGGCGGAAAAGGACCGGACGGCCCAGCGACAGCCGGACCGCCAGGGCAACCAGCACCATCACGGGCAACAGGCAGATCGCCAACGCGGACGCGCCCGCAAGGTCGATCGCCCGCTTGCCGAGTCGTTCGAAGATCGTTCTCGCCGACTCCTTCATGGATCCATGTATTCCCGTAGAAGAGTTCCTCACCAGGGGCCTGCGATCAGGCCGCTTTCCTGCGTTCTTCGGCGGCGGCCGCGGCTGCCGTACCGATCGGGATGGCAGCCGGGCTTTCGACGTCGGCAGCAGTCACGCGCGAGCCACGTTTCTCGGCGGCGGCACGAATCACGGCCTCAAGTCTCGCAGCCAGCATGTCCCGATCGAATCGATGTCTTGCCACGCGTCGAGCCGCCTCTCGGGCCTGGGAAAGCCGAACCGGATCGCCAAGCATGGCGACCAGTTGTTGGGCCCCCTGCCGGATATCGCTCGCGGGCAGAACGAGCCCGCAGCCGGACTGGCGAATCATGTCGGCCAGCCAACCCTCGTGGTTGACGGCCACGGGGCGTCCGGCCGCCAAGGCGTCGAAGATTTTGTTGGGCGAATAGGCCCAGAGTGGCCGGCGGTTGATGACCGTGGACGTAGCAATGTCGGCAGCCGAGAGAACCGCAGGCATGGACTTTTTTGGGACCGAATCGAGCAGGAAGAAATTGCGATCGAGCACGTTCAACTCGGACGCAACTTGGGCGATTTTGGCACGTTCGCTTCCGTCGCCGATCACCAGGAACCGGACCTCGGGATTGTACTGTCCCACGACCGCCGCCAATCGGGCCAGGTAGTCGACTCCGTTGAACCGGCCCAGGGCGCCCGAGTAGACCACCAGAGGGCGATCCTGCAGCCAGGCGTGCCGGCGGCGAAAGGCCGTGCCGGCCTCGGGTGAGATATCGAACAGTTCGAGATCGCAACTATTGGGAATCACCGACACGCAGGCGTCCGGGTATCCCGCCGCCACGACCCCGTCTTTCATTTCGGGCGACAGGGCCACGACGTGGGCCGCACGGTTGTAGGCAAAGCGTTCCAGACCGCGAGCCAGGGCGATGGGGAGCCGGCGCCGCAGGGCTCCCATGACGATCGGAGCCTCAGGCCAGAGATCGCGTACCTCAAATACCATCGGCATGCTCTGCCGCCATGCCCCGTAGGCCGCAGGCAGGGCTATCGTCAGGGGAGTGCTTGTGGCGAAGACCACGTCGCAGGGAATCTGTGCAGTTCTACGGGCTGCTCTCCAGGCGAAGTCGAGAAACGCCTTGATGCGCCTGCGGAAACTCATGTGGTTGGAGTAGGGAACGGAGCACCAGTGCACGTGCATACCCGCCTCCGCGGTTTCCGTCCATCCGCGGCCCTCACCATCCTGCCTCGTGGTCACCATGTGCACTTCGTGCCCGGCGGCAACCAGACGGCGTCCCATCTCGTAGGAACGCGTCCCGCCTGCCATATCGGGCGTGGCAAAGTACTGATGAAGGTAGACGATGCGCATTTGCCGACCCTTCTCGTGAAAGCGAATTCACGGGCCTTGTCGAGTCCTTGGATCTGGGAGGCGAAGGATACATGGATGGGAAGCCTTGATTCAAGACCAGTTCACGCCCGCAAACGGGGCAATTGAGGCAAGATCGGTTCCCGACAGATGAGAGATGGGAATAGCATCACGCTTCTGGCTTGCGGGTTGTCATCCCCAGTTCGCGAAGCATATACCAGTCGCGAATTCGATCGGGGACCCGGCTGATTGCCCAGGCCGCGAGGCGAGTGCGAAAGCCAAGGGGATACCGCGTCTTGGGGTACCGAGCCGTCAGAGCATGGCGCACCGCGGCAGCGACCCGCTCAACGGGCATGCCGCGCTGGTCCATTCGCTGGGCGGCCGCGGCCATGGCGTCCACGTCCTCGCCGTAGAGCTTCCTCGCCTCGGCCGACAGTCCGGCGGTCTGAAGTTCCGGGGCCGACTCCAATTTGCCCCAGATGGGTGTCGCCACGGCGTCGGGCTCGACAATCGAGACGCCGATCTGCCAATTTCGCAATTCCATGCGGAGCGAATCGGTGATCGCTTCCAGGGCGAACTTCGTGGCCGCGTAAGGGCCGAAATAGGGGGGCGCCGCCCGCCCGGCAATCGAGCCGATCGTCACGATCCGGCCCTTGGCCCGACGGAGCAAAGGAAGCACCGCCTGGGTCACGGCAAGGGTGCCGAACACGTTGACCTCGAACTGGCGGCGGAATTGTCCGGCCGAAACGAATTCGAGCGGGGCGGAAACCAGAATGCCTGCGTTGTTGACCAGGCCGGCAAGTCCTCGTTCGGCGATTTCCCCGCTGAGGCGATCCGCGGCGGCGGCGACCATGGCCGGATCGGTCACGTCGAGCATCACAGGACGAACTTCGCCTTCGGCTTGAGCGGCGAGCCGTTCTCCGTCGGCGGTTCGTCGGACACCGGCATAGACGCGAAATCCCCGCGCCGCCAGATCGCAAACGCAGGCGGCGCCGATTCCGCTGGATGCTCCGGTGATCAGAACGGCCGGGCCGTCGGGGCGCGCCTTTGCCATGGATTCTCCTGTCAGCATCTACCGGTAAACCACGCGGACGATGTTCAATCGCCGGAGCCCCAATACTGGTAGCGCGAGATAAAGTCGCCCCAACGCTCGGTGATCTGGTCGCGCATCTCGTCCGATAGCTTGTGGCGGTTGACCTTGAATCCGCGCATTCCTGCGGCTCGTTCCTCCAGCGCCGGAAGAACGCATTCGAAGCCGTCGAGACCGAGGCGATCGTAAACCTTGCGAAGTTGGGCAACCGGATCGTCGATCAGGTTCTCGTAGCGAACCTCGCAGAAGTTGTCCGGAGGAATCCGCGTCCTGCTGTCTTCAAAGACCTCGTACATTCGCGTAAAACGCGACAGGATCATCTCCTCCAGGCCTTCGTTCTTGGGACGCTGGAACCCCTCGTCTTCCGACATCCGTTGCCACGTTCGCACGGTCGAGGGGAAGATCACATAGGGATCGCGGACGATGTGCACGAACTTGGCATTCGGAAACAACTCCCTCAGGGTGTCGATCCGGGCCGTATGGAGGGGCGTCTTGAGGACGATCTGCCGCCCCTGCCCCGCCACGCTGACGCATTTGAGAAACTGAACGAAGGCCGTCTTCCAGCGTTGGAGATCGGCCGGCGGCAGGCCTCGCAGGTCAAAGTACGCGTCGTCGAGATGGGGAATGTTGGGGAAGGCGAAGGACAGGTATGGGGAAGGCAGTCCTAGAGCGCAGAGGGCAAATTCGTCCTCTTGAGGGCGTTCCCAACTGACCTCCATGTTATCCATGGGGCGCCGCGACGGCATGATGAACTTGAGCCACCAGGGAATGAGGTATCGCGAGAACAGGAAATGCTCGGGGGTGAAGCACGCGTAGGTATTCGGGTAGGTGAACTGCCGGTCCTGTACCAGTAGCTCGTGGAGCAACGTCGTTCCGGAACGCCAGTGCCCGACGATGAAGATCGGGTCCGGTTCAATCTTCGCGTCGCGAATTTTCTTTCCCCAAACCAGCTTCTGCGAGAGGGCCAACGCGGAATTCAGGGGGCTGATCATCGAGATGATCACCGCCATGATCGCTCGCGACGGCGACACGGCGAACCGCTGCCGTGCCATCATCGGAAACCACGCCCGCATGGTCATGCCGTGCCACATCCGCGGATGCCAGGGCATGGCACGCGTGCCGGTTTTCTCTGCTGATTGGGGTCTACGTCGTGGTTTCACCATCGTTGACATCGCCAGTCCTCATTGTTCTTTCACCGCTCGCCGTCTGCAAGTCGAGGTCAAGCGGACGTCGTCTCCGTTCGCGTTTCCCGGGCGTGATAAACGGCCCCGGTCTCAGCCATTTGCCGCAGTGCTTCGGGCGGCTCCATTCGGGCCCCGAGCGACCTGAGGGG
Organism: Planctomycetaceae bacterium; assembly: GCA_012719125.1. Classification (GTDB taxonomy): domain Bacteria; phylum Planctomycetota; class Planctomycetia; order Pirellulales; family Thermoguttaceae; genus JAAYAY01. Next base: position 37,243 of record JAAYAY010000361.1, read on the forward strand.
TTCGGCAATCTCGACGATCCGCCCGGCTCCGGCGCGGTCGCACCAGAAGAGCGGGCCGCCCCGAGCGGGTGCCATACCCAGCCCGAGGACCGCACCGAGATCGATATCTGCCGCCCGGCTACCCTCGTGTTCTGCGAGGATTCGCGTACCTTCGAACACCATCGGCAGAAACAGCCTCGCACCGATATCTTCTGCCGAGGGTTGGGTCGCTCGGCCCATCCAGCGAGCCACCAGTTCGGCGGCGGCCGGATCGGCGTCCTGCCGAATCTCGCCTTGGTCGTTGATTGTGTAGCGAAAGAAACCTGCATCCGACTTCCGGCCCAAACGTCCCGCCTTCACCATCGTGACCAGCAAGGGAGAGACCGCGACCCGATCCTGGTAGGCGCCGGCAAAGACCCAGCCGCAATCCAGAGCGGTATCCAAGCCGATCTCGTCCAGGAGCGAAAGCGGCCCTTTGGGCATGCCAAAAGAAACGGCCACCTGTTCGATCGTCTCCGGCGCGACACCTTCGGTCAGCAACTGCATCGCTTCGCTGACATAGGGCATCATCAAGCGGTTCACCAGGAAGCCCACGGCATCGGGGGCAAGCAGTACATCGCGTCCAAGAACCTCCGTCAGCCCGATCGCCGCCGCCCGAGCTTTCGCCGACGTGCCGGTCGTGAAAATCACTTCGACGACAGGCCGCTCCGCCACCGGAAGGAAGAAATGGGTCCCACAAAGCCGCTCCGGGTGGCCCAGCCCGCGAGCCAACCGGTGGATAGGAATGGTCGAGGTGTTGGTTGCCAACAAGCTCTCCGACGGCATGCGCCGGTCCAACTCGCGAAGCAACGCGCCTTTCTTCGTTTCATCTTCGACAACGGCCTCCAGGACGATATGGCATGCGGCAATCTCATCGAGATCCCCGGTGACTTGAAGACGGTCCGTCGTCGATACACCGGTCTCTTGGAGGCGTCTGAACAAGGCCTCGCCGGCTCTCTGCAGGACGGCTCGGTCGGCGTCCGTGAGGAGCACCTTGATATTGCATGCCAACGCGGCATCTGCGATGGCCGTGCCCATCACCCCTGCGCCAACAATCCCCAACACGAGAGGCCCACCCGTTGGCGGGAGAGACCCCCACGAGGCCACGCGCCGGCGGTTGATTTCGAGAAGACGCCGTATGTGCAGATCTCCTGCACAACGCTCCGCGTCGTCCATGCCAAACGGTCCGGCCAAGTTCACTTTGGTGCCCGCCCTCAAACACGGCGCATTCTGCCAAGTCGCCCACATTCTCGCCAATTTAACCGTTTCGGCTGATCGGTACAAACGGTCCCGTGAGTATCATCGGCCGAAACGCAGGAACGCGCCCGTCAATTTGCCGCGGAGGCTCGCGTTCTCAGGCAGCGAAACGTCGATACTCCGCCACCGAACGTCGGGCGATCTCCTGCCAGGAGAACGACTTCTCGGCAAGGGATCGGGCATTTCTGGCTGCTTGGCTCAGAACATCCCCGGGCAACCTGATGACGGAGCGGAGCCCCTGGGCAATCCCCTCCACAGAGGCATCGATTCGCCAGCCCGCCGCAGCCTTTTCGACGGCTTCGGCCATGTTCGTATTGGGCGTCAGCAGGCAGGGCACGCCATGGGCAAGCGCCTCGAGGACGGCCATCGGTTGGCCCTCAGTCCGCGAGGGATGGACGAACACGTCGGTTGTTGCCAGCAATTCCATCTTGTCGGCCCCGGAAGTTGGCCCGCGGAGTGCAACGACTTCTTGAGTGCGATCCCGGGCAATCTGTGCCGCGAGCTGTTTTGCGGAACCGCCGCAATCGGGGCCGAAGATTTCGACGACGATGCCTGCTTGAGCCAACTCCCTGGCAATCAAGGCACATGCATGGAGCAGCATATCGAGTCCTTTATGGTCGATGTGGAGCCGCCCCATGAACACGATGCGTCGCGGCCGGCATTTGCCGATGGGTTGCAGTTGGAGCCCGGACTCGCCGGCATTCGTCTCCACAGAAAATGCGGCATGACTCGTGCCCTGACGCTGCCCGGCAACGTCTGTCGATTGGAACTCGGGCAAGTCCACTCCGTTCCCAAGGACGAAGAACGGGGCTTTCCAAGCGGCGGACGCCTCCGCCTCTCCTGGCGTGAGGAATTGAAGTGCCTTCGCACCGCGCACGACTCTGTTGAAGAACAGCAGATTCGCCGCCGTCTTCTTCCAGCGTTTTCCGGCATGGGAGTAGCGGGTCATCCCACCCCGCGGGCAAATCAGGTAGGGAATAGCTGCTTGCCGCAGGTAACGAGCTAATCTCGCGTGGAGCGGAATGTAGGTGCTATGGAAGACGACCAGATCGGGCCGATCGAAGGGGGCGGGCAAATCTGGGCGGCCGGTCCTGCGACAGATTGCTGCGCTCCCAAAGACGGGGAAGGAATCACAACGCCACGCATCGCGAGAGACGGTCGTCAGCAGGGCGGCCTCCACGTCGGGCAAGGCATTCTGGGCCGCCACAAGCCCCGGCACGCTGGCACTCAGTCCGGCCAGCCGCCCCCATTTCACCGGGGCCGCATGGAGAATAATCATGCTTTGCTCTCCCGCGTGCCGGCGCCGACAGCCGGGCCGATGTGCGGCGATCGTTCGCTCGCCATGTGCGGGTGCCCCGCCTCAATCGTATGACGATTTCCCGGGACCTCGAAATGGCAGTTCCCTAGCGCGGGATCGGAAGCGGTTCCGGCGTCCGGTTCCACTTCCCTCTCGCGGCGCCGCCTTGCGGGGGTCGTGAGCATGGCAAGGGCGAGGGCCCCGGTCGCGGGCCAGCACTCGTGACGATAGGAGACCGCCGTCATGGCAAAAACAGTGATACACAAGAGGATCGCCGCCCGCGCAACGTTCCGATCTTGGCGGTCAAGCTGGATCGTTTGATAGATCATGCTCCCGGCCAGGCACGTGCCTGCAACGATGCCCACCAGTCCGAGAGTCAACACCCACTCGACAAACGCGTTGTGACAGTTCTTCCGCAGGACGCCCTGGTCGTCCTCTTCGACCACGTCCATGAATTGGCCCAGGACATCGTCGGCCATGCCGATCCCGGTGCCGCGCCAAATGAAGTCCGGGTCGGACTGCCATGCTTTCAGGGCGCTGGCCCAAATCTGGGTCCGGCCCGCCATGGTGTTTCGGGACCCTTCGTTCCCAAACCGTTCACTGAGGCCGTCCCACGGCGTGGCTTGCCCGGCAACCATGAGCGCCACGAGCACAAGGACTCCCATCGTCGAAAGGGCGATGAGGTCCTTCAATCGCGACATGGGCAGATTGCCGGTCCCGAACAGCAGTAGCATCCCCACCGCAGGAAGCCAGGCCGCGAATGCGCCCCGCGAAGCGGTCAACATACATCCAACCGATAGCAGCCCCGTGAGAAACAAGTACACGTTGGGAGACCTGGCGGTCCTTTCTTCCGTGGCGGATTCATCGGCGTATTTCAGGTAGAAGATGAAGGCAACGACTGCCGCAAAGGCCAATTGCCCGCCCACCTGGTTGGGGTTCCCCGTACGCTCCGTGCCGTCGGCGGTGAGCAGGAATCCGAAGCGACCGACAATATGAGACAGACCGTTGGCGACCCGAGACTCAAACCAGAGCGCCAGAACCAGGGCCGCGGCATTGGCCCACACGTACACTTTGGCGCAGAAATTCCAGGCGCGATTCTCGACAATGAGCGCGGCCAGCGGAAGGGGAATTGTCAGGAGGACGCCCGTATAGAAACCTCGCATCCGCTCCACGTTGCCGGGATAGAAGAGGCTCAGCCAGACCAGTCCGATACAGAGAATGACGGGCCAGCGGCTGGCATAGGAACGGCCTTTCCACCAGCAAACGCTTCCCAACAAGACCGCCGGAAGCATGAGCATCAGGTCGAGGAACAGGATGGGTCCCCGTCCCAGCGCTTCCCAGATCTTCATTTGCAGGAACCCGACGCCCGCCACCGCGAACGCCAGAGCCAGAGCCGCGCGAGCCACAGGCACTATCCTCCCGCGGGCGTCGCGAACTGCTGCCCGTCCCAAATCGAACAGATGGTCGACGCGTAGTTCTCTATCCCGAATACGCTCTCACGCAAGCGCGATACCGGTGTCTGCGAGCGATACGCCGCGTCACGACCGCCAATCGGCCGAGCGATTCGCGACGCCCACGATTCGTCGGAATCGTCGAGCGAGACGATCTCGATTCCAGGCAGATGCTGGGCGATTTCGCGGACGGTTTGCAGGTCGCTGGCCACCACCGGGACGCCCGCGGCACAAGCCTCCAGGACGACGCCGGGAAGCCCCTCCCACCGGGAGGGAAAGATCATGACGTCCGAGACCTTGAGGAGCCGAGGGACGTCTTTCCGCATCCCGCAGAAACGGACCCGCTCGGTCAGCCCCAACTCGTTTACCCGGCGTCGCACGGCTTCTTCGATACCCGGATTGCCGAACCCGACCAGCAGGAGATAGGCGTCGTCGCGCCGCCTCACCACGGCCGCAAAGATGTCAATCAGGCGGAGGTGGTTCTTGGCGGCCGCCATGCGTCCCACGTGAATGCAAAGGAATGCGCTGGCAGGCATGGAGAACTCCGCGAGCACGCCGTCGCGATCGGACGGGGTTTCGAAAGGCTGCGGATCCAGCCCGTTGTAGACCACGCGGCAACGCGGATCGTCGCGCCAATTCTCACACCACGCTTTCGCCATGGCCTCCTCGCTGACGGCCAGGATGTCGGTAGCGTAACGCCGTATCCATCGCCGCAGCAGATGTCCCTCGAGTTTCCGTCGCCAGGTCGTTCGAGGACGCTCGTTGGAGGTGCGGAAGTGGGCGATTCGAATCGGCACGCGATATCGCGCAGCGTAGCGCAGAATGTTCCCGGACTGGTAATACAGATGGGAATGAACGGCGTCGAAACGCTCTTCCCGCAGGAGCTTGGCGAAACGCCTCCCGAATCGGAACAGGTCGTAAGGTATCTCGACGACCCGACCGCCTGCCGCCTCGATCTCGCGGGAGAATCCGTCGACAACGCCCGCAACCGTGCAGACACAGACGTCAAATCTCTCCGAATCCACGTAACGCACCAGGTCGAGTGTGCGCATGGGAACGCCTCCCCATGCCAGTTCACTCAACACGTGCAGTACTTTGGTTCTCTTCACCCCACAATCCTCTCGATTCCTCTACGCTGCGGCGTTCGCTGTTACTCGTGCCGGCGAATTTTCCAGCACGCGCTGGTGCCACAGGGCGAGCATGTAGAGCCGCCAAAGCCGTGTGCTCTGGTCTCGCGTACCGTTCTGGTGCCCGTCGACCAATTGCCGGACGGCCTGCGGCGGGAACAGGCTGTCTACGATCCCGTTCGGCCGCAGCAGCGCAGCCCGGAGCGGCTCGCGCAGTTCCTGGCGAAACCATCTCCCCAAGGGCACGCTGAATCCCTGCTTCGGCCGGTCCACAAACTCGCGGCCGAACTCGCCTCGCAGAGCATCACGAAACGGGAGCTTGCCGACTCGACCGTCGAAACGGGTCGAAACCGGCGCCCGCGCGACCAACTCGAAGAGCTTGTGATCGAGCAGCGGAGCTCGTACCTCGAGCGACGCGTACATGCTCGTGCGATCCGCCTTAACCATCAGGTCTTCGGGGATATACAACTGCCGATCCATGGAGCACCAGCGATCGACCGGCTCGCCGCCTTCGGCGGACCAGGAGGACTGGAGCAGGCAATCCCACTCTGGAACGGCCTCAGGACGCATCTTCCCTCGCAACGTATCGTCGCTGAAGACGCGACGGTATCGCGACTCGATTCCAGGTACCAGCAGATCGAGGAAGGCACGGCCCCGCACGTGCTCCGGCCAGATGCTGCGCCACGGCCCGACGACGGCCCGGGTCACCCCCCGTGGAAGCCGATCGATCCATTGGCCGATTCGGTGCATCATCGCGTATCGCCTGTAGCCGGCAAGCATCTCGTCGCCCCCGTCTCCCGACAGGGCCACGGTGACCTCCTCCCGAGCCAGCTTCGCGACCAGGTAGGTCGGCACGGCACTCGAGTCCGCAAAGGGTTCGTCGAAGATCCCCGCAACCGTATCGATCTCGGCAAGCAAATCCGTGGGAGTGATGATGCGCTGACGATGCCTCAGCTTCAGATGCCGAGCCGCCTGTTCCGCCCAAGGGGATTCGTCGTAACGCGGTTCGCTGAACCCGATCGAGAAGCTCCTGACGGGTTCGGATACGGATCGCGACACACAGGTTGCGACCATGGTCGAGTCGAGACCACCCGACAGAAACACGCCCAGCGGCACATCGCTCATCAGCCGCAGGCGAACCGAACGCCCCAGTTCTTCCTGGAACTGTTCCTGCCACTCGGTCTCGCTTTGCTCCGGGTCGGCTTCGTAGCGCAACGACCAGTAGCGCCGAGGCACGCTCTCGCCGGGCCGGTCCAGTTTCACGATCATGCAGTGCGCCGCCGGCAGTTTGCCGACGCCGTCGAAAACGGTGCGCGGCGCCGGAATGAAACCATGGCTCACGTAGTCGACCAACGCCTGGCGGCTGGGAGTGCAGTCGACCTCCGGCAAACGGCACAAGGCCTTGAGTTCCGAGGCAAAAGAGATCCCTTGAGAATCGGCCCGATAGTAGAGGGGTTTCTCGCCGAACCGGTCGCGGGCCAGGAACAGAGTCCGCTGCCGCAGATCGAGGATTGCCAGGCCGAACATTCCCCGCAGCCGCTCCAGAAGCGTCTCGCCCCACTGCTCGTAACCGTGGACGAGCACCTCCGTATCGCTGTGGTCGGTCTGGAAACGGTGGCCGGCGGCGCTGAGAGTCTGCCGGAGACTCTCATGATTGTAGATCTCCCCGTTGAAGACGACCCAGACGGTGCCGTCTTCGTTGGTCATGGGTTGATAGGCGGCCTCTGCGAGGTCGATAATCGCTAGCCGCCGGTGGCCGAGGAAGAAATCGGCCGCGGCCCGTTGCGAGTGTCCTTGAATCCGCCCGACGTCCGGATCGCGGAGGAATGCCGGTGACGAAGCCGACAACCGTCCGAGAGCCACCCCCAGGCCGTCCGGCCCGCGGTGCTTCATCGACTGAATGGCCCCATAGCAGCAAACCGGGTCAATGGGCCGGCCCGGCGTGATCTGTCCGAAGATTCCGCACATCGGTTCTCTCGGCCTAGACGGCCGCCTCCGTCGGCAGTACGTCTTCTCGACGGATGCGATACCGCAGTTCACGCCAGACAAGAGCCGCAGTCACGATCGCGACGACGCCCATGCTGAGCGTCATGGCGTCGGCGGCGCCGGTCAGTCCCCGGCTACGGACGGCCCAAGGCAGCACGGCCACGGCTGCCGCAACGCCCAGTGACACGGCGAGTGCCTGCCACCAGAACCTTCGCATGGCGCTCAACGCCCGCCCCAACGGACCGGTGACAAAGAGCATGAGGGCAAAGAAACTGAGCGAGACCGCCAATTGCGGCAAGTCGGAATATTCCTTTCCCACCAGAGCAGGCAGCATCGGTCCGAGCAGGGCGGCAACCGCCACACCCACTGCACCCAGACCGCTCGTCAAGGTAACAAGCCGCACGAGTAGTCGGCTAAACGCCTGCACGTCGTCCGAGGCACGATATCTGGCCAACCGCGGAGCGGTAGCGTTGCCCAATGCGGTGACGACCATCATGCCCAGACTGATCCAGTAAGCCACGACCGCATACAGGCCCACCGCCTCGGCACCCATAATGGCCCCGATGACATACTTCGGCAGTTGAGGAATCAGGGCGATCAAGAACCCTGTGACGGCGACGGGGAAGGCGACGGCACTCAACTTCGCCAGCGTGCGCCAACGTAGCGGCTGCCGCCACAGCCCACCCTTCGAATCGGGATCGGTGGCGGCGCCCCGGAGCATTCCCACACAGCAGGGCACATCCCAGAGCAGAAGGGTCAGAGCCATTGCCACAGGAAAAGCAGCGACGACCAGCGTCTCGCCGCCGCCCAGAGTGGCAACTGCGACCATCAATCCCAATTCGCCCAGCCCCTGGATCATCAACCCGGCGGAGATTCGATCCATCCGCTCGGCCTTTTGGAGCTGCCCGCGGAGAATGTCGCTGATTCCCTCGAACGTCTTGGCGAAGGCAATCAGGAGGATCACCGCGGCCAGGTTGGCCCCATACCCGCCGAAAACGATCATTCCGCCCACGACAGCGAGCCCCACGCTCGATGTGAGAAGCCGTACGGCCAGGTAGTCTGCGAACGAGAATTCGCCGCGAGCGTCGGTAACGAGCGTCCCACGGAGCCCCAGCATCACGACGGCCCAAATCGGTGTGCACAAGGCAACCGCGATGGCATAGCGTCCGACAGACGCCAGGCCGCACAGATGTGCCAGCAGCAGAAGCACGCCGAATCGGCACGCCGCCTTGACGAGGTTGCCGGCCAGAACCCACGAGAAGTTGAGCCGCAGCGAAAGCGAGCGAATGGGCATACCGGCTCTTCTCGCTTCAACCGAAGAGGCTGGAGCCAGCGTTTTCCGATCTCTCAGACTCCGTTCTGCTGCAAGATTCATACCGAGGGCCTCCGTACCCCGCTATCGACTTCATCGGTGGCCTGTTCACTCACGCCGCCCGGCGCCGGTCGGCGGTGTCCGGCAGGTTCGCTCTCCAGCGATAACCGTACGCCTTCATCAGCCACCCCGCCAAGGCCCAACAAGCGGCCTGCTCGCGCCACGTCAACTTCTCGACCCATTCCACATCCGGCCGCAGTTGAACGCTGCCCGCCATGCGAAGCCGATTCCCAGCAATCGTATGCCCAATGCTCATGGGTTGCCCACCGGCCACTGCTGCGGCCAAGGGCTCCAAATCCATCCCCACGAGATCGCCGATCCGCCGCAATTCAATACCGGGCTGAGTGATCAGATCCTCGTAGCGGAGGCGAATTGAGTATTCCTTGGGCAGACAGCGGCGCAATTGACCGGTAATCAGGTTGGCAGCCGTCCAGGCCTTCATCGCGCGGACGACCCCCTTGCCCTCGTCGTCCTTGGAGATACCGGCGCGCTCGTCCTTGCGAAAACGCTTCTTTCCGGACCAGAACACTCCGCGGCAATCGCGAACCATGTGGATCAAACGCAGATCGACGCCCTCGGCCATCGACAAGGCCAGCGCTCGAGACGGCGTCTTCGAGGAATCGACGACGACTTGCGCCCCGCTCACGTCGCGGATCGCCGCCAGCAATCCCACCGTCAGACGCAGATACTCGAGGTGCCTCGGCTCGCCTGCTGCGAGACAGCGCTGCGTGACGGAAATCCGCAGACTCGATTCAACGGCTCGTGCCGTTTCCATGTAGCCGGCCAGATCGACCTGTCCTACGCGGCGGTGCCAATGCGAGTGCACCTCGCGCCAGAAGTCGCACTCTCGTCCCGGCTTGCCGCATGCACAATAGGCGTCCTCGCGGAGCCAGGCGTTGGTGACGACGTGACAGGCCTCGCCGACGCTTTCGATGCCAGGGTGGTTGCCCAGCACCGTGTCGAGGATCGTGGAACCGCTCCGCCCGCATCCCGCAACGTACAACACGCGCAGGGGGGCGTCGGCAGAGATTCCGTCGAACGCTATTCCGCCTCGACGCAGCATACCATCCTCCGTGACGACAAAGACTACCGGGTTTCCGGTGCGACGGACGCGCATTTCGTGCGCAGTTGGACGGGGGAGTGTCCCAGAATCCAGCGGCAGCGTCAAGGGCAGGCCGAGACCTTGCGCAGCCAGCCCAGTCGCCGCACAGTCCGCTGAAGAAGAATCTCGTTGCCGAGTTCGCCGGTGCCTGAATGGCGTCGCGCGATTCCCGGAGGAGTTCGCGCGGGCTTCTGACCGTCATTCCAGCGAATGCGGGAATCCAGGGTCTCAGCAGACGGTCTGGATTCCCGCCTGCGCGGGAATGACGGTTGAGGGAATTCTCGGCGTGAAGTGCAGTCGGAGACACGGTGCGGTCTCTTCTCGACGCCTTTTCAGGCAATGGCTATATTGTGGCGATGATCATTGAGTTGGGCAGACCGGCGGGCTGCGACACGCACTTCCGAATCGGCAAGCTGAAACCATGACAACCAGGCAATTGGCCGCCATGTCGCCCGACGGAGTTTTCTGTACGCCCGACGACGGCCCGATCGGCCCAGCACCAGTGAAGCGTCGGTCTCTGTTCTGCTCCTGGATTGCGTGGGTCCTGCTGAGTTCCGTCTTCGTCGGGATCCATGCCTGCTGTTCGGGGCTTCTTGTTTACCGGACGGATGACAGTTTTCAGCATTGCAGTGTGGCGGAGAACATCCTAAGTGGGAATGGGATCGCAACTTCCATTATCCACTTCGATGAGCAGTATCACTGCGGCACACTTCCGGCGCCGCAGACCGTTTTTCCGCCCGGCTACTCGTTTCTCGTGGCTGCCGTGTCCGCGGGCGGCATCCCGACATGTTATGCGGGATCCCTCGTGTCATTGGTGAGCTATTGGGTCCTGCTGTTTTTGATGCTACTGGCCGCCCGGTCGCTGGAGTTCACCGCTACGGCCAGGCGAGTAGTCATGCTGCTTTGCATCGCCAACTGGGTCTGCTGCCAATGGGCGACGGCCGTGCTGACCGAATCGCTCTTCACCACGTTGGTGCTGGGAGCATTTCTTGTGCTGGCTTATGCCGAGGGCGGGCGATCGAAAACAGGCGGCTATTTCGCCCTGTTGTTCGCGGGGAGCCTGTTGACCGGCGCCGGCTACTGGGTCCGGCAGGCCGGGTTGTTCACGATCGCTGCCGGCGGCCTGTACTTCTTCGTCAAGCTGTGCCTCCGCCGTGACCGCAACAGTCTGCTTTCGTGTATCCTCTTCGGCAGCGTCACCGGTGCGCTGATCGCGGCCGGCTTCGTCAGAAACCACATCCTCGGCGGATCCTGGATGGGGCAGAGTTCGAAACCGGTTGACAATCCGCTGCTGGGAACCATGTTCCGCCTCGGCCGGTCGTTCCTCCAATTCCTCTTCGCCAACTCGTGGCATTCCGATTTCTATACGGATCTCGCGCCCGCGGGCTGGTTGGTGCTTGCCCTGCCGATTGTCATGGCGGGCTCGGCCCTGGCAGCGATCGTTCTCTACGCGCGGCGAAACCGCGCCCGGTTGAGCGAGAATCTGAACCGCCCATTACCGATGCTTCTCCTCTGTTATCTCGGCGTGTACGGTGCGCTGCTGGCTTACGCCGGCAAGACCACGATGATCTCGCTCTCGGCACGGATGTATCTGCCGCCTTATCCGGGCGTGCTCCTGCTGTTGGGGTGCCTGTTTCCACGGGTTTCCCAGATGGAAGCCGTGGGAACTCTCGGCAAGCCGTCGAAGGCCTTGGTTGCCGTCGCCGTGCTGTGCTTCGTGATCTCTCACGGCGTCGTCCAGAATGTGTACCTGGCAAGGCACCCGCTCACCGATCCCGTGGCGACCATTGAGAACTGGCTTTCTGAAAGAACGGACGACGGGACCTCCGTTTCCGCCTGGATCGACGCCAATATACCCCGCAGCCAACCGATCATGGCTTTGCCCGGCCAATCGACGATCTACATCCTGAAACGAAGCGGCGTCAGTCTGTGCCGACGTTGGTTCAGCGAACGGGATTGGGACGAACCGCGATTTCGCGAAGTGGCCCGGCACTATGGCATCGGCTACCTGATCGTCCTTCTCCATGACCGGCAAACCGCCATCCTGGCCGAGGATTCACCGCCGATCGCGGCGCTCCTGGACGGCCGCATCCCGGCTTGGATGTCGATCGTTGTGCGAACGGAGAACTGCCTGATCGTTCGGCTCGATCCTGCCGCGTGAGTCCGGCGGTCGGAATCTCCGATCGGCGGCAGGGAAAAAACCGGAAATCCGGCGATCCGATTCAAGTTTGGGCTCGTAGAGTTGAAGAAGGAACACGCACGTTGCGAAATCGCATCTCCGCGAATCGCCGTGTCGCGTTTCTGCATCGCCGATCACCACTGCAGAGGGTGCTGGCAGGTTTACCTGCACAAATCAAACCCCCTATCTTCTCGCTGCCGAGAAACTCGCTTCTTGCCCCACTTGCGCAACCTATAGTTGCGCGAGCCAACGGACCGGCTGATTCGATGTGGGCGCGTCGAAGGCAATGCCCTGCCGCGCGGTTCACGTCGTCGGCTTCCTCGTCCAATTTCCGTCCGCCGCGACTCGCCGGTCATTGGCGCCAGTAGACACCCCTGTATCATGGGACGGCGTTCGCCGTTCGGCGCAAGTCTGTTCGCAGATCGTTTCTCTCGTCAATGCGACTGGTTTGCGCACACAACTGAGGAGTCAGCACCATGCGTTTGCCGCGCCGACGCTCCGGCACGTACCGCACCGCGCGTTTCGAGACGTTCGAACCGCGCGTCGTGCTGTCTGCCAACGCGACGACCGACCTCGCCGCCGATCAGATCGTCCAGTCTTCCATTTCAAACCCCTTTGGGTCGACCACTCTTGACGGACATGACCTGACCGGCTTGACCGAGGCGCTGAGCAACTACGACTTCACCGGCGAAGGGCAGACGGTCGTCATCATTGACTCGGGCGTGGCCTATACCCACGCGGCTCTCGGCGGCGGCCTCGGCGATGAATACACGGTGGTCGGCGGCTGGGATTTCACCGAAGAAAACGACGCCGACCCCTACGACGACGGGCCCTTCGGATCCCACGGCACGCACGTGGCAGGCATCATCGCCTCCAACGACTCGGACTATCCGGGCATCGCACCCGGCGTGGATCTCGTTGCCCTGCGCGTGTTCAACGACGCCGGCCAGACGCAACTCAGTTGGGTCGAGAACGCCCTTCGGTGGGTCCACACGCACCGCGACTCGTTCGCCAATCCGATCACCACGGTCAATCTTTCCATGGGGTTGTTCACCAACACGCTGACCCCGCCGGACGGAGCCGTACTCGAGGACGAATTGGCCCAACTCGCCGCGGACGGGATATTCGTCACCGCGGCCGCCGGCAACGGATTCACTCAGTTCGAAGAGCCCGGACTCAGCTACCCGGCATCCAGTCCTTATGTCACCGCGGTGGGATCGGTCGATTCGACGGGCGACTTGAGCTACTTCACTCAGCGCGATACGTCGATGCTGGCCGCCCCCGGTCGGAGCGTCACCAGCACCGTTCCCGACTACATCGGCAATCGCAACGGCATCGACGACGACTTCGCCCAGTACTCGGGCACGAGCATGGCCTCGCCCTACGTAGCCGGGGCCGCCGTTCTCGTGCGAGAAGCCTACGCTTTCGCCGGCTATACGGACGTCTCTGCCGAAACGATCTACTCGACGCTCTACAATTCGGCCGACAGCGTCTACGATTCGGCCACCGGTGCGGCGTATCGCCGGCTTAACATCGCCAGCGCCATCGAATCCGTTCTGGCCCAGAAAAACCCCGGCTCGACGCCCGCCCCCGATCCGCCGGCCTCGCCGACGCTTCCCCAGCCGGTCGCCGTCGACCAGGCCGAACTGGCCAACCAGATCGTTTCGCCCAGCGGCCAGGTCTACGGTTTCACGGCCGCCAATGCGGGGATATTCACCGTCGAAGCCTTCTTCCAGCACGGCCGCGGCGACGTCGACCTGGAGCTGATCGACTCGGCCGGCCGGACTCTGGGGGCGAGCACTTCCAGCACGAACAACGAACGGATCGACATAACGGTATCGGCCGGGCAGACGGTCTATCTCCGCGTGACGACATCGGGCGGCCTGACCAATAGCGACGTCGATCTCCGCGTCACCAACCTGGTGACCATCGAGGGGACCACGCTCCTCGTGCGGGGCACCGCCGGCGCCGACCAGTTCAGCTTCGTCGCCGACTCGGTCTACCGCGTCACGATCAACGGCGTGGATTACGAGATGAGCGGCGACTCGATCACCCGTCTCCAGTTTGACGGCCTGGCCGGCTCGGATGCGGCAATCCTTTACGGCACCAATGATTCTGATTCTGCCGCACTCCGAGTCGGCTCGGCCGACCTTTCCGGCTCCGGCTACTCGGCCTCGGTGACCAATACGGAATCGATCGAAGTCGACGGGCGCGGCGGCGTCGACACGGCTTCTCTTGAAGACTCGCCGGGCGACGACAGTTTCACCGCTGCGCCCGACTATGCGGCGATGACCGGCACGGGGTTCTCGCTGGTCGCCAGGCAGTTCGAGATCGTCCACGGCTATGCCCGCAACGGCGGCGTCGATGAGGCAAGTCTCATTGATTCGGTGGGCGACGACCTGTTCGTCGGAACGCCGGAATACGGCCGGATGATCGGCGACGGCTTCATGCTCCGCGCGAAGCTGTTCGAGTTCGTTCACGCCTATGCGCGGAACGGCGGCAACGACCGGGCCCGGTTCACGGGGTCGCAGTCGGCCGACGTCGTCATTTCCACGCCGGTTTACACGCGTATCATCACCAGCGACAGCACCACTCGCTTCAAGTTCTTCGACAGTATCGATGTGGCGAGCGGCGGCGGCACCGATCGCGCGTATCTGAGCGATTCCGCAGGGAACGACACGTTCGTGACCCGGCCCGGAATCTCCACCTTGACGAATGCCGACTCTGTGAAAACGCTACGCGGTTTCACGCAGGTGACGGCCACGGCCGGGGCGGGCGGCGTCGATACGGCCGTCTTCTATGACTCGGCCGGCGCCGATGCCTTCTTTGCCGACAGCTCCGAAGTGCGATTGTCCGGCACCGACTTCGATCACCGCGCTCGGGGCTTCCAGAACATCACCGCCCGTGCCAGCAGCGGCTACGATCAGGCGACCCTGTTCGACTCGGCCCTCAACGACCAGTTCAGCGCCTCGGGCAACGGCGCCCAACTGCACAGCTCGGCCCTTGTCACCTGGGTCTTCGATTTCGACCGAGTGTGCGCCGTGAGCGACTCGGGCGGGAACGACACCGCCGAACTCGACGCCGTCGACTACATCCTCCAGGTTTCGGGCGCGTGGCAGCAGGAATAGTGGAGTCGGCAGACAACGCCTTCCCTCCTCCGCCCTGCCCCGCAGTCTCCCGGTCTCGTTTGGGCTCCACTTGCTCCCGCCACACAATCCCACGATCGCATTCGGCGGTTCTTGGACCGTCATTCCCGCGAAGGCGGGAATCCAGTGCCGTTTGCCGAGTGTCTGGATTCCCGCCTTCGCGGGAATGACGGATGGGAGAGCGGGAATGACACACGGGACGGCCGGCTCGGAACCATGCTTGTGGCAATCACGCAAAGCCATTTAGAATGGGCGTGGGCAACACCCCTGCTTCCTCAAGAGGGTCAATCATGTTCCGCACAGTACCGTTGGCGTCTGTCAGGCCAAGAAATCTGGATGACGACCGGCAACAAGGCTTCTTTCGCCTTCCAACCCGTCGTTCGCGATCGTGTACCGTCCGGATGCAACTGGGAATCATCTTCCTCGCATGTTTCTGGCTCACGGCGATCCTCAGCCAGTCCACGTCGGCGCAGCTTCCCATGCGAGAAGTCGAGCCGGAGGTTACCGAGGATGCCCTGCTGAACCCGGGCATGGGTCTCTACCTCCAGTGCGGCGGCCGGTTTCAGCCCGTGCCCGAAGATGCCTGGTATCGCCGCACCGCCAACATTGCCTACTACCGGCCATGTTGGGTCGACGTAGAACCGGAAGAGGGCACCGACCTGGCAGCCTACTTCGACCCGATCTTCGAATACTGGGTCACTCAGCGCGGTGAACGGGTTGCCTTTCGGGTGATGGCCGAATCGGTCAGCAGCCGGGATCGCTACGTCACACCGCAATGGTTGTTCGACAAGGGAGTGCCGTCCGTCGTTCACCATAACGGTAACGGCGATGAACAGATCGACCCCATCTTCTGGACTCCCGAGTACCTCGACCAGTGCTGCCGGTTCATCGAGCGGATGGGGGCGTGTCTCGACGGGCGTCCCGGGCTGGAGTTCGTGGATATCGGCATGATCGGCGAATGGGGAGAGATGCATCTGGGTTTGCACATCCCGGGCCGTTGGACCAGCGAGCAACTCCACGAAACCGGCTTCACCCACGCCAGGTATGTGGCCGCCTACCGGCGAATCATCGACTCCTTTGCCGAAGCCTTTCCCCACACCCGCGTATTCCTCAACGTGGGCGACTACCGCGAAATCAATGAGTACGCGGCCATCCGCGGGATTCACTTCCGCCAGGACGGGCTCAAACCATCCGGCCCGAGTGCCAACGTGGGCGAGCGGTTCTATGTGCCCTGGTCGCGCCGCGGCGTCGTCTGCAACTATGAGTTCCACAGCTCCATCCAGGCGATGAAGGAGAAGGGCTGGGACCTGCACGAAACGATCCTCAAAGGTCTGGAGGCCCCGATCAGCTACCTCAACACGAACATTTATAGCGTCACCGGCCTGGCAAACGCCTCCGAGGAAGCAAAACGAGAACTGACACTCGCCGCGAGCCGGATCGGTTTTCGCTTTGCACCGACGCGTATCCGTTACCTCGAGCGATTTCACGTTGCCCCCGGACGACCTGCACGCGTTCTGGTGAATCACACTTGGACCAATCGTGGTGTCGCCCCCTGCTACGAAAGCTACGCCTTGCGGTTCTCGCTGGTCGACGCTGCCGGAAAACGCGTGGCGGAATCGGTCTGTTTCCCAACGGTACCAACGTCCGAATGGTGGCCCGGGAGTGAAATCGAGTTGGCATCTGTCGCGTCGTTCGAGCCGGATGTGGCGCCGGGAGAGTACACCCTGAAGATCGGCATGTTCTTGCCGGAGAAGCCCGGTTCCGAGATCCAACTGGCGATCGAAGGCCGCGGCACCGACGGCCAGTATCCTCTCGGGCCGATCCTGGCCCTCGCGGCCTGGTGGGAACCACACGGAGTATATGCCGAAGATTTTCAGTCGAAGGCATCGGAGTGGCGTCCCTCGGCGGGGATGACCCTGGCCGTCGCCCCCGATCCTGACGACAATCGTGAGCGGTGCCTCTTGCTCACCGGCAGCCAGGACGACGCGTGGGGCTTCGCCGCGGTCGACGTGCCCGAAGACATCCAGCCCGGCGGCAAGTACCGCCTGACCTGCCGAATGCGGGTCGACGAGTTGGATGCCCGTATCACTCCCAGCTTGAAACTGGGAGTGGCCGACGGTGACGGCAACCACCTCGCCAACCACAACACGCCGCCTTACGACATGAAGCGTCCCGGAACCTGGCAGACCCTGTCGACCGTTTTCACCGTCGATCCGCAGGCTGCCCGAGGCGTCATCTCCTTGGAAAAGGGGGGCAGGACGCGGATCGGCAGCATCCGAATCGGGTTGGACGACGTGCGGCTGGAACTACTGGAGGGGCTTTGAGGGAGACTATTGAGGCCAGCAAATTCGTTGCCGGGGAGAAACATGGACTCGCCCCGAATTGCCCAAATTGCTTGCTTGCAGAACTGCCGTCTGCGAGAATCGAGCCGAACGAGGACCTTGAGCGAAGTTACTGATCTACGGGTCCTCGTGTCTTGGATGAGCAGTTCGTGGTACAGAAAATGGGGCATTCGTTGTCGGCCCCGTTCCTTGACTCGTTAGGGATCCACCTCTCATGATCACCTGCATCAAACGACAGTTGTTGAACAACTTCTTGCGACAAATCAACGCGGGGCGTACGGCCCTGTTTCTCTGCGGCCTGCTGCTGGCCCTGGTCACAACTCTTTCTGTAGTCGGCGCCGAAACTGCGACAGTTCCCCAACCTTTGCCGGCATTCACCGGTCCGCACCTGGCCGATTACGACAGCGAACCCCGCCGTTCGGACGGACGCGTCGATATCGATGCACTGCTGACGCGATTGAAGGAACTCCGAGTCACCACCTACTACTGGCTCGTGTGGCACGCATCGACCGACTGGGACGATCTGAAGCTCTTCCTGCCCAAGGCGCGTGAGGCGGGCATTTCCGTCTGGGTCTACCTCGTGCCGCCCAGCGAGAGTCCGCCCAACTTCGGACGTTGGTACTCCGAACCCTTTCGGCTCGATTACCCGCGTTGGGCCGAGGAGATTGCCAAGTTATCCACGGAGCACCCGAACCTGACGGCCTGGGTCATCGACGACTTCGGCGCCAATCGCCGGTTCTTCACCCCCGACTACGTTCGGCAAATGCAGCAGCGAGCCAAGCAGGTCAATCCGCAGTTGGCCTTCCTACCGTTGCTGTATTCCGACGACCTGCAAGGCACGCTGGTTTCGGATTACCACGAAGTTGTCGACGGCGCGGTCGTCGCTTATCTGCTCGATCGCGAGGAGATCGACTGGGCATGGGCCGTGCTCAACGACGCGACGGTCGCCGTCCCCGGCGAGTTGAGCTATCCCTGGGGCACGCCCTCGAAGGCGGGCGAGTATGTGGCAGCCGCTCAGGCGGCAAAGGTGCTGCCGGCCGACAAGTGTTTGATCCGATTCCGCGAGCGCGACGACTTCACGGCCGACACGGCCGGTTACCACTTCAAGCAACTGCTCATCGACGACGAGGTCGTATGGGAACAGGACGTTGCGGGCGGCACTCCCAAATGGCAACCGATCGAGGTCGACGTCAGCCAGCAGGTGCGAGGCAAGAGAAGTGTCCGAGTGGGATTTCGCCTGATCGACAAGCGTGGAGTCAGCAACTTTGGAGTCCGCTGGCGCGTGAGCGAGCTTGAAACCGAAGGCCTGCAACTGGGAGCCGGCTTGGACGAGGCCGGAACCTGGCAAGTCACTCGGCAAGGCGCCTTCGAGACCGGTTTCGCGGCCGATCCGAAGGCCGGTCAGCGACGATTCCACCTTCCTTTCATCTCGATGACGGCCGGCACCCTGTCCGACTACCGCAAACGGCACGGCGAGCCGGCCACGCCGCAGGCCGTTGCCGACCTGTTGCGAGTCTCGCTGCAAGCCTGGCGCGACGGCAAGTGCGACGGCGTCGTGACCTATTGCCTCGATAAGAGACCGGGCAGCGACGTTTTTGAGGCGGCCAAGGAGGCCTTCCACGAATTCCGATGAAACAGGTCCGGCCCGTAGTCGAAACGATACCCCGGCGCAATCTTCATCAGCTTGATTTCTCCGGTCGCGCACCATAGGATAGGGCCCGTTTTCACCGCTTGTACACAACCACATTGGGTTAAGGCCCTTCACCTTCAAGCAGGTTTCCCCATGAGCACACCGAAAGATAACGCCACCCACCGTCGTGAGTTCCTTGCCAACACCGGTCGCGCTGCTGCAGGTCTGGCCCTGGCCGGCGTCGTCGTGCCGGCGGTTCACGCCGGCGAGGACAACACGATTCGCTTGGCCTTGATTGGTTGCGGCGGCCGGGGCCGCGGCGCGGTGGCCAACGCCATGTCGGCCGGCGGGCTGATTCTGGAAGACGCCTCCGGCACCGACCGAGCAGTCGGTTCGGCGGCCGGGGGCCCCATCAAGCTGGTGGCCATGGCCGATCTGCGTCAGGATCGTCTCGACCAGACGCACAAAGTACTGAGCAACTTGCTCGGAGACCGGATTGACGTGCCGGAGGATCGGCGGTTCCGGGGATTCGACGCCTACCGCCATGCCATGGACTGTCTGGGCCCGGGCGACGTGGCCATTTTGACGACCCACGCCGCCTTCCGTGCGCCCCATCTCGAGTACGCCATCGAGAAGGGGATCAACGTGTTCATGGAAAAGGACTTCGCTGCCGATCCCGGCGGGGTGAAGCGGATGATCCGCGCCGGTGAGGCGGCCGAGAAGAAGAACCTCAAGATCGGCGCCGGCCTGATGTGCCGCCATTCCTCGGCACGGCAGGCGATGATCCAGCAGATCCGCGACGGCGCGATGGGCGACATCCAACTCATCCGCGCCTACCGCATGGATTCTGGTTACTGTATGGCTCCCTTCCCCCAAGGCCAGAACGAGTTGCTCTGGCAACTCAGCCCCGGCCACCCCTACCAGTTCATTTGGTCCTCCGGCGGAATCTTCATCGAACTGATGATTCACCAGATCGACGAATGCTTCTGGATCAAGGACTCCTGGCCAATCTCGGCCCACGGCGTCGGCGGACGCTATGTCGGCAGCACCGACTGCAGCCAGAACCTCGACAGCTACTCGATCGAGTATACCTTTGCCGACCAGTCGAAGGCCCTCGTCACCGGCCGCTATATTCCCAAGTGCGAGAACGATTTCGCCACCTTCGTCCACGGAACCAAGTGTGCCGGCCAGTTCTCGGGCAACGTCCACGCTCCCACCTGCAAGATCTACAAGGACCAACACATGGAGCGGACCAACGTCGCCTGGGAACCGGAAAAGGAGAAGGTGAATCCCTGGCAGGCCGAATGGGACGTGCTCCTGAGCGCCATTCGCCAGGATCGCCCCCACAACGAGGCCCGCCGGGCGGCCCTTGCCAACCTCGGGGCCATGATGGGACGCGCCGCCGTTCACATGGGACGCACGATCACCTGGGAAGAAGCCACGGCCTCCGACTTCCAGTTCTTCGGCGGAATCGACACGCTCACCGACGACAGCCCGGCCCCCGTCCAGGCCAACGCCGAGGGTCGCTATCCGGCGCCCGTGCCGGGCAAGTGGGTCGAGGTCTGACACCGAGGCCGGACTACAATACTGCACCGCTACACGGTTGCGAAGGAACGGCGGGACATTGCCAGTTCTTGCCACCGGAGGTAGTGCAGTTTGGCGAACTGCTCAGTCTCGTCCCCGAACGGGGCGTTCACTACGTCTACTTCTTCCCCCGAAGCCGCACTGCCACTTCGATCTGCTTCCCGAACGGAACCAGTGTTCCCTCCGCATGGAGCCATTCCTCCGGTTGTGTCCAAACGGTCGTGTTGATCTGAGAGGAAACCTGCCGTCCGCCGGGCAACGTCAGGTCGAGCCACACGCGGCGGATCTTGAAGCAGTCGCTGCCGGGGTTGGAAATGGAGAACGTGTTCTCCAGATCGAGTGCGGCGATCGCCTCGGGCGGAAGGGGAACCTCGACGTCGGGACCCCAGTTGCTCGCGGCGCCCGCGGCGGCCGATTCGACGCCACGGGAAGATGGGAGCGGGCCGATCGCCACACCGTTCAGCGTTCCGTGGGAAATGTAAGGTTCGCTGCCCTGGAGGCCGATGCCCTGGAAGCGAAGCTTGCCCGAGACGGCACCTCGCAACAGCTTGACGTCGACCTGCTCGGGCATGTGGGGGCCGTCGACGTGGGTCAACTCGACCGGCTTGTCGTGCAGCGTGCGAACGGGCACAGGCACGGCCGTCTGCAACCGAAGACTCGCCCATCGCGCCCAGTCGCCCGACGAATTGTCCTTCTTGCCCACGTCGGCGATCAGCTTCAACTGCACCGTTTTGCCGGCCCAGCGGGCCAGGTCGACGGACCAGGGATCCCAGGCGTGCTTGTCCCAGACCCGCTCGCCGGCCAGGGTTTCCATGCCGTCGGCCTCAACCACGTTCACCTGGAACAGGATGCCGTCGCCCACGTCGCTGCCGTCGCCCTTGCCGATCTCGCACTGGAAGACGGCGGGCACTCTGGGCAGTTCAATCGGATCGGTCAGGGCGAACACGTAGCCCGTGCCGCCCACGTAGGGCGGGTGCATCGACCAGCCTTCGCGATCGCTGCCGCCGCAGGTGAGTTGATCTTCATGACGAACGTAGCCGTTGGTCTGGCCGAAGTCGCCCGATTCTTCCTTGCCCCGCATCCGCTGCCCGAACCGTGCGAAGGCCGGCCACGCCGCCGCTTCCGCGATCTGTTCCTCCGTCTTCAGCCACCAGGTCTTCCGGTAAACCAGCGGGCCTGCCTCGATACGCAACTCGACGGGCTGAACGTCTTCGCGACCAGGCGCCTCCAAGTCGCGCGAGATCGTCAGGGCTTCCTCGGGCACAAGACGCCGGTGCTCCATCTTGCCGAGGAGTTCAATCGAAGCATCTGTCGATCGGTTCACATGCGGAACCAGTTCGACGGCCAACCCGCCGGCCTGCAACTGAGCCGTCACGTCCACGAGCGGAACGACGAGAAAATCCAACCAGTCGTCTCCGACGCGATGCCAGAAGAGTCGTCCCACCGGCGTGTCGGCGGGGATCAGCACGGTCGGATTGCCGGCGCCTTGAATCTGAATCGTCTCGCCCGGAATGGCCGTCGAAGGAGCCGAAGCGGCCGGCATTGCCGGTGCTGCTTCGGGCGTGAGAAGGTAGCTGAAGGCCCCCTCAACCGGTTCAACAAACACGAGGCCCCGGCTCAGTCGCGTTTCGGCCGGACCGATCGTTTCACCGGCCTCGTTCAGGGCGACCGCATCGGCCCGGCGCCCGTCGAGCCCGATCCCGAAACCAACCTGGCAGAGAACCGGAATCAGTTCGACCTTTCCGTCTTCGCGCCGGTGGGCGATGAGATGCCCGTCGCAGGCGGCCCGTTCAAACCGCGTGAACCGGCCGCGGCCGTTGGCGTAGGTGTACTTCGGGCCGTCCACGTAATCAGCCCGCCGGCCGTCGACGATCGCGCTCAGGCCGACCAGGTCTTTCTTTTGGGTATCGCAGGCATACCAGCCGAAGGGCGGCAGGACGACGGGCGAATCCTGCGGCCGGTCGCCTGGGTGAATCTTCCATGAGTATTCCGGATGCCCGTTGACCCACACCTCCATCCCGCCGCGGTAACGGGTGCGGATCTGCGAGCGGCGGAAGTCGCCGCCGGCCAGGGCCGTGCTGGTATCGAGCAGGTTGCCGCCGGCGTCGGCGTAATGGATCGATTCGACCGTGTCGACCGCATAGCGCTGGTGAATCTGCTGAACGCTGAAGTAGCTGCGGAGCGATTCGGCTTCGCCGGCCTCGCGAACGAAAAAGCCCGTGTGCCCGAAGGCCAGCGTGGCGGCCAGGAACTGATCGAGCTTGGCGGGCCAGTCGGCAGACGTGATCTTTCGCATGCCGGTTCGGCCGAAGAACATGCCGGGGTTCCCCATGCCGAAATTGCAGCAGAGCGGGTGGAGCTTCTGCAGGTCGAAGTCGACAAGCCACGGGTTCTCAGTGAGCCGTGCCGCCTGATCCTGGCCGTAATTGCCGTCGGTCAGCCCGCAGTAGTACCAGTGATTATTGCCTTCGCTGTAGACCGGGCCATTCCAGGCCTGCTTCTGGTGGAGCATGATCTCGCCGTAGGCGTAGATCACGTCGGCCATGCGGCCGGCGCCGGGGACGCGGGCGTCGTAGTCGACGCTCGACCAGGGCGTAACGGCCGTGTGGACGTCGCAGTAGGCCGTGTCGAGCTGGAATTTTTGTTGGATAATGGGCGACAGGTGCGACTCCAATTCCACAGCCCGAGTCGGTTTGAGCACGTAACAGCGAGCCCAGGCGGGTTGGAGTTGTCCGTCGCTTTCCCGAACAACCCCGTGCGGATCCCAGTGCTCGTTGACCGGGGCGAAGTCGCGGTAGTTGTTGTAGATGCCGTAGCGAAGGCCCAGGCCCCGCATGATGCGGGAGTACTCGGCCTGACCTTCATCGCCCCCCTTGCCCGGTGCGGCCCGGGTGCGGAGAGTGAAGCTCTCGCCGCCGTCGCGCCAGCCGACCTCGTGGTCGGTGACGACGATCTCGGTCATGCCGAATCGTGCCACGCGCCGCCAGAAGGCGGCGTCCGCCTGGCGATCCGAGGCCCCATGGGCTCGCCACACGCGGCTCCCCGTCACCTCCATCCAGGGCGATTTGGGGTTGGGCATGTTCGGCAGCACTTCCTCGAACGTGGGAGCCACCGTAAGGAACAGCCGCTCGAAGCAATCGTTCCTGCCGTTCTGCAGCCTTGATTCCGGGTCCCAGAGCGGATGGTAACGGGTTCCGCCGTGATAGGTCACGCCGGACTCGTTGATCTCGTTGACGGCGAAGAACTCGGAGGCATTGGTGCGAAAGTGATCGAACAGTCCCATCAGGAACATTGGTTTGGGACCGTCGGTCGAGACGACCACGGCAGGCCGCATCGATCCGCATGTGAGGAAGGGAATCGTGACCAGTTCAGTCTGCTTGAGTCCAACGGCCCGGCCGGTGCGGACTTCTCCAACCACTCCGCCGAGGCACTCGAAGTCGACCACCAGCGACTTCTGCCAGAGCCGCAGTCGAAGGATTCCCTCGGCTGTTTGATCGCCCCATCGGTAGCGCCATCGCGCGGCGACAACGTTATCGGCAAGCCGGCAATCAAGCAACTCCGCCTTCTGGGCAGCGACCGGAGCGTCTTCTCCTGCTGCCTGGAATCGAAAGCCGCCGTCGACCATCGGCCGAAAGCGCAATCCGTCGGGGACGATCACCTCAATATCACCCAAGTCGCCCTTGGCAGGCCGATAAACGTATGTGAGTTTCGCGTCGGGACCTTCGTAGCAGAAACGATACTCGCCGCCGTCCTGCTCGGTCCGCACGCGGAAGTCGGCCGTGGCATTATCGGGCAGAATCGTCTCTTCGCGATTCGGGAACGGGAGCCGGCCCGGCCCCGTATTGACGCCCGTCGATTGGCCTTCGAACGGTTCGACACCGTGTCTGGGTCGCGGCTCGAACTGGAGCGGTTTGAACTCCTCCCGGTAGACCGCCAGATTGTCGAGATAGATTGTGCGGTCTTCACGATTGTACCCGCCGCCAACCTCGATCGAGTCGAGTGCTGCCCCCTGTCCCAGAAGTTCGATCTGCTCGGGCGTGAGCCGGCGGTGCATGAGGAACCACTCTTTCCAGCGCACCCGTCCCATGTCGACGCGGGTCGTCTGCCCGTCAGCCGAACGGAGCACGACCGTGATCGAGACCTGCGGGGTTGACGGATCGGCGCTGTAGGCCCAGTTGTTTCCGTAGACCCATAGTGTGACACAGTCGGCCCCGGCGGGAATCGGCAGCGACTGGGGCGGCCGCAGCGTGACCACAGGCCCTCCGCCATCGGCCCGATAGATGAGCTTGCCGACGTATCGGCCCCAGAGCTGTTGCTCCCGCGACGTTTCCAATGTTGCCACGGAGTGGTTCCCCGTGATCGTCCAATCGTCGAGTTTCTCGAAGTCGACCAAGGCCGGACGGGGGTCCTCGATTCGGCCGGCCCAGTCCATCTCGTAGGGCCGCGCGCCAACGGGGGGTTCGGCGGCATCGACTGCCTCGAGAAGCCCCATAATCGCGGCGATTCCCACCCAAACCCATGTTTTGTCCATAGCCTCACCTCACTGACTAATCGCTTGCCTGTTGCTCGCATATGCGGGCCATTGTAGCCCTGGAGAAATGGGGCAAGCAAGTTGAGGAGGTGGACCAGGGGCGGTAGAATTGAAGGGTTGAGATAACGATCCAACTAATCGTCACCACACTTGAGGAATCCCATGGCAATTGACACAGACGAACTTCGGGCGTTGCCTGCGGCCGAAAAGTTGCGGCTTGTTGAGTGGCTCTGGGACGACCTGAGTGACTCCACTGAGCCGATTCCACTGCCCGAATGGGTGGGGCGTGAAGCAGCAAGGCGGCTTGAAGAGATGCGAGATCCCGATTTTGGCCTGAGTCACGAAGAAGTCTGGAAGCGGATTGACGAACGAAATGGCTAGGCGAATACGTTACCATCCCCTCTTTGATTGTGACGTCCGTGAGGCTGAGTTCCCGTACGTTCTGCTTTTTCAACTGTTGCACGATGACCTCATCTTTCTGGGAGTCTTGCACACCGCGAGGTCTCCAGAGAAATGGCGCGAACGACAACAGGACAGTCAGCGGGGTAGGTTGAATCCGGACAGCTAGATTTGGAGTTGAATCCATGAGTTCCCGCAAACCGATCGGCCGTCGTGACTTCTTGCGCCATGCGTCGGCTGCCGTGGCGGCCGTCTCGGTAGGGCAGACCAGTTGGGCTCGCGAGAAGACGGTCCCCGGCTACCTGGCCGGCTACGAGATGCTCTACACCGACGATCCCGGGAAGGCCGCCGAGGCCTGGTTCTCCGAAGCGCGGTTCGGGCTGTTCATGCACTACGGGTTGTACAGTCTGCTGGGACGCGGCGAGTGGGTTATGTACCACGAGAAGATCCCCATCGCCGACTACGAGCCGCTCAAGGATCAGTTCACGGCCGAGAAGTTCGACGCCGACTACATCACCGACCTCGCCCTCGAAGCCGGCATGCGCTACGTCAACCTGACCGCACGCCACCACGACGGATTCTGCCTGTTCGACACCAAGACGACCGACTACAACAGCGTGCAGAGTCCCGCCAAGCGGGACCTGATCGGCGAACTGGCCGAGCAATGCCGCAAGAAGGGTCTCGGCTGCTTCTTCTATTATTCTTACGCTGTGGACTGGCGGCACCCGTACACGTATCCGCGCAACATGGGCCGCATGAGCAAGCCCGAGTGGGTCCAACCGGAGCCGTCCTACAAATGGAAGGGCCCGGAAGACTTCGCCAAGTACATCGAATACGCTCACGAGCAGATCCGCGAGTTGCTGACGAATTACGGTCCGATCGCGGGCATCTGGTTCGACCCGATCATGGCCTACTACGCCCAGCCCGACCTGTTTCCGATCCATGAAACCTATGCCATGGTTCGGCGGTTGCAGCCCCAGATCCTGATCTCCTTCAAGCAGGGCGCCACCGGCACGGAAGACTTCGCCGCGCCCGAGCGATCCGGGGCGTCGTTGGCCGATCGCGTGAAGTCCTCCCGGTTCGGTCACAAGTCGGTCGATATCGCCACCAAATCGTGGGACTCGAACAAGACCAAGCACAACGAGATCTGCGACACCATGCAGCCCCGCGTCTGGGGCTATCAGAAAGACGACGACGGCAAGCACGATACCCGCGACGACGTCCTCCGCAAGCTGGCTGCCGCGGCGGAGCAGAACTGCAACCTGCTCCTCAATACGGGTCCGCTGCCCGACGGCTCCATCCACCCGGGCGACGCCGAAACGCTCCGCCAGGTCGGCCGCTACATCCGCCAGAACGGCTGGCCGACCGCCGAGCAGTGGCCGAGCGAGGCCGAGGCCGTGCACTGAGAAGGCAACTCGTTTAACGCAGCCGAAGGCAACTCGTTAAACGAGATTTCGTCATTCGTCATTTCATCCCCGGGGATTCTCATGAAGCACCCATTATCCCTTGCCGTATTTCTTCTTCTGACGGGTTGCATGCCGCTCTGGGCTGCCGATCCCGTCCAGATCACTCCCGACGTCGTCTACGGCCACAAGGACGGAATGGCCCTGACCTTCGACGTGTTCCGGCCGTCCGAGAATGCCCGGGGAATCGGCCTGCTGTTCATGGTAAGCGGCGGATGGTATTCGGGCTGGCAACCGCCCGAGCAGATGCTGGGCATGTTCAAGCCGCTGCTCGACCGGGGGTTCACGGCCTTCGCCGTGCGCCACGGCTCGGCTCCTCGCTACAAGGTGCCGGAAGCGATTGACGACGTCCGCCGTGCGGTGCGCTTCATTCGCGCCCATGCCGCCGACTACGGCGTCGATCCCGAGCGGCTGGGCGTGTTTGGCATGAGCGCCGGCGGACACCTGTCGATGATGCTGGCCACCACGGGCGATGAAGGCGATCCGAACGCAAAGGACGCCGCTCTCCGCGGCAGCAGCCGCATCGCCGCCGCCGTCGCCTATTTCGGCCCCACCGATCTGCGCCCGTGGGTGACCGGCCCCGATTCCGGAATGCGCGACCAGTTCACCGCTTTGCAGTTCGACGCAGGTTTGGCCGACGATTGCTCGCCCCTGCTCCAGGTGACCGGCGACGACGCCCCCACGCTGCTGATCCACGGCGACAAGGACGAACTCGTGCCGATCGATCACAGCCACACGATCCTCAAAGCCATGCAGGAAGCCGGCGCGCCCTGCGAACTGCTTACCATCGAGGGCGCCGGGCACGGCTTCCCCGGAGAAGGCGGACGGCGGGCCATGGAAGCCTTGGTGGATTGGTTTGAGAAGTACCTCGGGAAGAAATGACGAATCACGAAATCCGAATGACGAAGGAAGTCCGAAGGCCCAACTGACGAAAGAAGGCTCGGGCTGACGTCACCTTTGAGCTTCGCTCATTGCGTACTATGGGCATCGACTTGCTCGATATCGCATATCGCGTCGAAAGGGCGTTCGGGGTCCAATTTGACGTGAAGGATTTCTTCGAGGAAAGAACGAAGGAGCCGCCTGACGTGGTCTTTCACTCGCGGGTTGGCGATCTCTACGATCTGATCCTCGAGAAACGCAAGGCCTTGGGGTTATCGAAAGGCAAAATCCGCCCCGAGGCGTTCGCCACGCGCGACGTGCGACTGGCGTTGGCCGAAGTGCTTTACGTGTCACCGGAAGACTTTCGGCCCCAGGATAAATTAAGCCGTTTGTTGCCGCTGGAGGATCGGCGGAAGCTGTGGCGCCGGCTGCGGAAGCGGCTCAAGGGGCTCGGCCCGCTCAAGGCCCGCGAAAGGCGGTTCGAGCATGCGCGATGGGTTGCTCTGTTCGTTGCGGCGGTGGGGGGCGCCCTGGGGCTCTCTTACGTCGAATGGCATATCGGTTGGCCCATTCTCTATCTGGCGACACTGTTGGGAGGAGCGTTCGCGCTGAACACGGTTGGAGACGCCTGGTCGGCTAACCTCGTCCCCAAGGAAGTTCACACGGTCGAGCTACTGGCCAAGACACATCTCGCCCGCAATCGCCGGCACTACATCGACGAATGCGGCGGAACTGATAGCGACGAAGACGTCTGGCACACGCTGCAAGTCATTCTCGTCGATGTCCTGGGGGTCGAGATCGGCAAGATCACGAAAGAGGCCGACCTGGTTCGCGACCTGGGTGCAGAGTGAATCGCCGCACGAGCCTCATTCCCGCCATTCTGTGCAGGACTTTCGTACAAGACTGCGAGGGGCTTACAATGGCGGGTTGCAGGACAGGATTGCATCCTATCCAGACAGAGGCAGAACGAGTCGTGGTGGAATGAGCCCCACGGATGTCGGGCTATCATGAGAACACGAATCGCATCTACAATGCCTTTGAGTGTGGCAGACTTGCGATCTCGAAGTTGGAGGGCTTTCAGAACGTGGCGAAGAATCGCGAGAAACCGCCGGAAGGCGAGAAGATCGATTTTGAGGCCGCCCTGGCCGAATTGGAGGAGATCGTCCATGCCCTGGAGGACGGAAACATCGGCTTGAGCGACTCACTCGCCCGGTACGAGAAGGGCGTGAGGCTGCTCCGGCGGTGTTACGAAATGCTCGACGGGGCCCAGCGGCGGATCGAACTGCTCACCGGGGTCGACGCCCAGGGCAGACCGATCGCGATGCCCGTTGACGACACGGAACTGACGTTGGACGAGAAGGCCAAACGTCGAAGTCGGCAATACCGTACCCAGCCGGCAGACACCAACCCAATTGAGGGGTGCTCTACTAAGGGGAACGACATGGACGGCCCGGAGCCCATAACTTAGAATACGGTAAGCTCCTGTGGTGGTTCATGTTAGATTTCCAGGGAGCTACTTGATCGGAAGACCGCGTGCTGTTGTGATCCCGGCCCCCCCAACCAGAGCGTTTCGTGGATACGATTTCTGTTGATTTGCCAAAAACGGCCGCTCGTTATCGTGCTCTGGTGGACGAGGCACTCACGGTCTATCTACGTGTGGGATCCGGTTGTCCTGCCCGATTGGCCGACGCCATGCGCTACAGCGTTCTGGCCCCGGGCAAGAGACTTCGGCCAATGCTCGTGCTGATGGCGGCGGAGGCCTGTGGGGGGGTGATCGAGGACGCCATGCCGGCCGCCTGCGCCGTGGAGATGGTACACGCCTACTCGCTCATCCACGACGACCTGCCGGCCATGGATGACGACGATCTGCGGCGAGGCCTGCCCACGTGCCACCGGCAATTCGACGAGGCGACCGCCATTCTGGCGGGCGATGGTCTGTTGACTCTGGCTTTCGAAGTCCTGGCAACGCATATACAGCCGGGCGAGATTGCCGCGCGGTGCTGTGCAATTCTGGCTTCTGCCGCGGGCGCAGTGGGTATGGTCGGCGGGCAGGCCGACGACGTCGCCGGCGGCCTGGAGGGGGATGACCTGGAGGGGATCGAGTCAATCCACGCCCGCAAGACGGGTGCTTTGATCAGTGCCAGCCTCGAACTGGGAGCAGTCTGTGCGGGGGCCAACTCGGACCGGATCGACGGACTGAGACGCTACGGTCGACGGCTTGGCCTGGCCTTTCAGATCACCGACGATCTACTCGATGTGCGCGGCGATTTGGCGACGGTCGGCAAACGGGTGGGAAAAGATTCGGAACAGGGAAAGGCGACTTATCCGGCCCTGCTCGGTGTGGAAGCGAGCGTCCGGCGAGCGGAGCGGCTTGTGGAGGAGGCGTGCAGCGAATTGCTGCCCTTGGGGGCCAACGGAGCCGGTTTGGAGGCCGTGGCGAGATATGTTTTGGAAAGGAATCGTTAATGGATGAGATCCTTTCGACAATCCATTCGGCGAAGGATCTGCAAGGGCTTTCGCACAAGGATCTGGAGCGTTTGGCAGCGGAGATTCGCGAGGCATTGTGCCGGCTGTTGGGGCAGCGCACGGCCCATTTCGCGTCGAACCTGGGCGTCGTCGAACTGGCCATCGCCCTGCACACGTCGTTCGATTTCTCCCAGAATCGTCTGATCTGGGATACGGGACACCAGGTCTATCCCCACAAGTTGATCACGGGACGCTACGACGAATTCAGCACGATCCGCACGCGCGGCGGGTTGATGGGATACCCAAATCCGGCCGAGAGCGACTACGATCTGTTCATGACCGGGCATGCCGGATGCAGCGTGTCGTGCGGGCTCGGCCTGACCTGTGCCGACGATCTGCTGCGACCCGAGCAGAATCGCCACACGGTCATCGTGATCGGCGACGGGGCCTTCTCTTCGGGCATCGTCTTCGAAGCATTGAACCACGCCGGCGGTCTGAAGAAGAACCTGACCGTCGTGCTCAACGATAACAAGATGTCGATCTGCCCGCGCGTCGGTGGAATCGCCGACTGTCTCGACCGCCTGCGGATGAGCAACCTGTACACGGGCCTGAAGACCGAAATTCAGCGGTTGTTGAACAACATGCCGATGATCGGCGATCCGGTCGAGCGGTTTCTGGCTCAGACCAGGGACGCGATCAAGGCCGGCATGCTGGGCGGAATGCTGTTCGAAGAGATGGGATTTCGCTACATCGGTCCCGTCGACGGGCACGATATCCGCCGCCTTCAGAAGTACCTTGTCAAGGTCCGCGAGTACGAGGATCCCGTACTGTTGCATGTGGTCACCGAGAAGGGACGTGGCTTCGCACCCGCCGAGGAAGACCCGGTCACGTTCCACACGCCGGCGCCGTTCTCGCGGGAAAACGGTACGATCGTATCGCTCAGGAAGGGAGCCACCGCCGCTCCCTACACGCGACTGGCTCGCGACGCCATCCTCGCCGCCATGCAACGCGATCCTCGCGTTTGCGTGATCACGGCCGCCATGTGCCAGGGGAACATGCTCGAACCCGTTCGCGAGGCCTTTCCCGACCGTTTCTTCGACGTGGGAATCTGCGAATCCCACGCCGTGGCCTTCGCCGCCGGACTGGCCAAGGCGGGCATGCGGCCGATCGTTGACATCTACAGCACGTTCCTCCAGCGGAGCTACGATCAGATCTTCCAGGAGTTGTCGCTTCAGAGGCTCCCTGTGCTGTTAATGCTCGACCGGGCTGGAGTGGTTGGGCCCGACGGTCCCACCCATCACGGCGTGTTCGACCTGGCGTACCTGCGACATTTTCCCGACCTGGTCGTCATGGCTCCGGCCGATGCGACCGAAATGGCTCCCATGATCGATCTGGCCCTGTCTCTGGAGGGACCATCGGCGATTCGGTACCCCAAGTGCGTGGCCGAGTCGGTCAACCGGATACCCAGCCCGATCGAAATGGGAACGGCAGAGGTTATCGAGACCGGCGAAGACGGGCTGATCGTCGTGTGTGGGACTCTGCTGGGAGAGTGTGGCCGAGCCATCGACCTGCTCCGCACCGACGGACTGAACGTCGGCCTGATCAACGCACGATTCGTGAAGCCCCTCGACACCGAGACCATCCTGCCCGCGATTCAACAGGCCCCCTTCACGGTAACCGTAGAGGAAGGCATGCTGGCGGGCGGATTCAGCAGTTGCGTGCTCGAAGCCCTGTGCGATGAAGGCATTGAGATCGCCCGCCTCCGCCGACTGGGTATCCCCGACCGATACGTCGAACACGCCACCCGCAACGAACAACTCGAGGAACTCGGCCTGACTGCAGAAGCGATCGCCGCGGAGTGCCGGCGGCTTTCGCTGGCCTGTGAAGCCACCGCGCCCGTTCGTCGCGCCGCGAGGTAGAACGGCAAGCCTTTCAATAAGACCCCGTGTGCCACTGCTCGCTCGCAAGCAGTGCGGTCATGAGAACAAGCGATCATTGCTTGCTCGCAAGCAGTGGCACACTTTTCGGACGAAGCGGCCCATGCGAGTCATCATCCTGGGATTTGGGGGACGGGAGGACGTCGTCCGTGAGGCCCACCGCCTCCAGCCGGTGATTGCCGATCGTGCCGAGATAGCGGCCATCGACTTCACGGGGGAGGCCGACCTCAGCGGAATCGACGCGGATTGCGCCATCGTCTTCGGCGGCGACGGTTCAATCCTTCGCGCAGCCCATCAGATGGGAGAGCGACAACTTCCGATCCTGGCTGTAAACCTAGGAAGATTAGGCTTTCTGGCAGACGTTTCTCCGGATGAACTGCCACGGGTGCTGGACCGTCTGGCGGACAATAAGCTCCGGGTGATTCCCCACTTGATGTTCTGGTGTTCCCTGGTCCGCGGCGGAGATGTCGTCGAGCAGCGACTCGGCTTGAACGAGGTCACCATCCAGACGGGGCCTCCCTTTGCGATTCTGGACGTCGATCTCTACGTTGACTCAGAATTGGTAACTACCTATAGTGGCGACGGCCTGATTGTGAGCACGCCTGTCGGTTCGACTGCCCATAGCCTTTCGGCGGGGGGGCCGATCCTCCGCCAGGAGTTGCAGGCGTTTGTGATCTGCCCGATCAGTCCCCATACGTTGACGAACCGTCCCGTCGTGGATGCCGCCGACCGCAAGTACGAGTTGGTCATCCCGCGTCCCTCGTCGGGCTCGTCGGTGGTGGTGGACGGTCGAGTATTGGCCACCTTGGCGCCGGGAGATCGCGTTCGCGTCGAGCGGGCGGAGCAACAGTTTCAACTGGTGAAGGCTCCCGGGCACAGTTACTACCGCACGTTGCGAGAAAAACTCGGTTGGGGGGGCCGGCTTCAGATTCCGAAGTCGACCTGACCCCGGGTAAGGATACCCCCGCAGCGCGGCCTCCCGCCGCGGCGCTGCATTGTCTCTGAGACAGACTCGAAAGGAAGCGAGCATGACCCGAGCCACAACTCTTCTGTTTGGCGCTGCGCTGACGGTCCTTCTTTCTGCAACGGCCCCGGTTGCTGCCGATGATTCCGGCAGTGCCGCAGACGGCGAGAAGTACCTCCTTCGTTACCAGTTCAAACCGGGCGAAACGGTACGCTGGCGCGTCGTGCATTTAGCCGAGGTGAAGACGACCGTGGGCGGCAGCACCCAAACTACCGAGTCGGTGAGCAAGTCGATCAAGATTTGGAGAGTCACCGAGGTGACGGAGGACGGGGCCGCCACGTTCGAGTACATGGTCGAGCAGGTCGACATGTGGAGCAAGATCACTGGACGCCAGGAAATGACCTACAACAGCACGACCGACGAAAAAGTCCCGGTAGGGTTCGAGAGTGTGGCAGACTCGGTGGGCAAACGGCTTTCGCTCATCACCCTGAACGACCGTGGCGAAGTGATCGGCCGCAAGGACGAGCATGTTGGAACGACCAGCCCCAATGAAGGTCAGGTCACCATGACGTTCCCCGAGGAACCGGTCGCAGTGGGCGAGACCTGGTCGTTTCCCTACGAGATGGTGATTCCGACCAACAATGGAACCGTGGTGAAACTCAATACCCAGCAGAAGTACTCGCTGGAGCGAGTCAAGAACGGCGTAGCCACGATCGAGATGGCCACCGTCATTCTCACGCCGATCCACGATCCTGCCATCGAGGCCCAGGTCATCCAGCGGCAAACGGAAGGGACGATTCGCTTCGACCTCGACGCCGGCCGGGTCCTCAGCCAACAGATGGATCTCGACAAACGAGTGCTCAACTTCGCAGGCAAGAACGAACCCAGCAGCTTGCACTATCTCACGCGGTTCACCGAAGACCTCGTCACCGAGCCGCCACAAACCGACGAACTTGCCGAGAAAGACAAGGAGACCAAGACGGCCGCCAAGCCGGATGAGGATACTCCCGAGCGAAAGTAGTTGCTCAGTTGACGGGCTAGGTCACGCGCCGAGCCACAATGGCCGTGACCCGCCGGCCGAGACGAGCCAGGAGCAGCACCGCACTGCCGTCGCCTCGTAGGCGGAGATCGCGTCTGACCGCCTCCGGCCGCTCTTCAATGCCCCGAGTCTTGATCTCCAACTTGCCCACTCCGCGTTCACGAAACAGTGAGCGGAGGCGCCTGCGATCGAAGGGGAGCACGTCGGTGACCTCGAAGCACGCCAGCATCGAATCGTCGATGCGAGTGTCGCCCGTGAAGTAAGGCACGCCGGGATGAAGGGCCGCCAGGCCGTGGCGCTCTGCCAGGGCGCCGTCCAACCCGGCAGCCAACACGGCCGCGTCGGGTTCCAACACAAATCTGCCAACCTGGTCTGCAACACCGGGGCGGACGCCCGCTTCTGCGGCAAAGGTCGCAACGAGGGGAGGCTCGTGGGGCCGCGTTCGCAGCACGGTGGCCCGCCGAAGCCCCGGTGATCGCGCCAGCGTGCCGAACCAGGCCACCTGCTGGCGGCACTGGCGATCGCGGCCGATCCATTCCAACTCGGCCTCCTGCTGCCACGACTGGGGAAGCTCGGTGGCCGGGGCCAACTTGACGGCCCCTTCCTTCCGTTCGACCAGCAGGCGTTCGATGGTCTCCGGCCCGGGAACGTAGCACGCCAACTGCGTCGTCCTCCGTCCACCCGCCCGCCGGTCCGGATCCAGGTGCCATGCCGCATAGGACGCCACCGACAACTGCAATACGTCCTCCGCGAGAAACTCGTGGACACGGTTTCGGCTTCTCGCACCGGCGAGGATTCGCAGGTTCGCTTCGGCGAGCAGGATTGTCGCCTGATCGCGGTCGACGGCCGTGATCGGCCCGCGTTCGGCCAAGGCAATCGAATCCCCGCCAATTCCGCAGCAAAGGTCCGCGACTCGCTCTTCTGCCGGGAATCGCTTCGCTTTGTAGCGAGCGACGTGGATATCGGTGGCTTGCTCCAGAGTTCGAGGAAGGAAGAACATTCGCCCGGCATCAGGAAACTTGTCGATTGCTTTGCGACGAAGTTCGTGTTGCTCCAGTAACAGGCGCACCCGCTCCGGCGAGTGGTATCGTTGGAGTTGACGGGCGGCAGGCACCAGCGAACCGGCACCGGAATCCAACCGGTCGAGCAACTCGCCCGTTTCGGGGCCGATGAGCCAGCAAATGTCGTCAACTGCGGGAAGGGAACTCACGGGATTGCTTCGATATTGGCAACGGGGAAAGGAAAATCGATTGTAGCACGTCTGAGTGGTCGTGTTGGGCAACGGACGGCAGCCTCCGGTTGCTCAGATGAGCATCGAGCGAAGCCAGGCCGATGAAAGAAAGGGGAGGGATACTCGGCCGCAACTGAAGGAATCCGTCGGATGCTCAAGAAACTCGTGCTTCTGGCCTTGCCTGTGGGAGCCGTTGCCGGTCCGTATGTCGTCCAATCCGGACCCAAATGGGTTTCCCAGGCCACCGCGTCGTTCTCGCAGGGTTCCGCTCCTCAGGCCCAGGAGGGCACGGTCCCTGGCGTCTCCATCGAGAGGCTGGCGGCGATGCCGTTGGAAGGGGCCGAGGTGGACCAGTTCTGGGAGGTCTTGCGTTTCGATCTGACTCCCAGTTTCGTGGCGCAGCGTTGGCCCCGTGTGACCACGTCGTTGTACGAACTGGATCTGCAAGGTTTTCGCGTGCCCCTGGTCACGGGAACCGACCCCGACGACCTGGCCGGCTCGCTCACCTACTACTTCAACCAAGACCGCCGATTGCAGCGAATCACGTTTGCCGGAACGACGGGCGATTATCGCCGGCTGCTCTATCTGCTCACGACTTACTACGGCTTCGTCAACCGCCCCACGAACACGCCCAACGTGATTCTTTTCGAGGTTCCGTCGTCGGAAACGGCTGCCAGCTATCTGTGGGTTCGGCCGGTGGACGTGCTGCGAGCCGACCAGCCGCTGAACCGGTTTCATCTCACCCTGGTTCTGGAACGTCCAAGCTAGCCCTCCCAGACTCCGGTCACTCGCTCTTCGGCTTTGGCCGAGGCTCCACCGTGGGTGGTTCGTAGTCGAAGTCCTTCCAGACCATGGGCCGGCGGTGACTTGGCTCGATGCGAAGCATGACCTCGCCGTTCTGGAAAATGCGAACGGTGCCGTTCGACTCGCTGACCGTAACGGCGACGGCCTGCGTGGCACGGCTCACGGCAGCCGCCGCCCAGTGGCGTGCCCCCAGCCCCTTGGAGAGGGTAATCGTCGACGCCGACGAATCAACATAGCGGCAGGCCGCCTCGACCGTGCCGTCGGGCGAGACAATGATCGCCCCGTCCATGAGCGCAATCTCCTTGATCCCCTCGCGCACGCGGGCGTCGAACAGATTCCGCTCCTTGCGATTGTATCCCCGAACCGGATCGAAGCCGGCCGGCTTGCTGTGGGCCAGCACCTTGCGGGTGTCGCCGACGACAAACATCGTGCCGACCGCCTTCCCCTCGCGCCCTTCGCGGCCAATCTCGACGGCCAGATCGACCACAACCTTGAGCGTCTCCAAGGGGACCCGCGTTTCCAGAAGGCGAAGATCCCGCCCGGTGAGCCGATCCAGATGCTCGCCGAGGTTGATCACGCTCACCGAGTCGATCGCATCCTGGTCGAAGCCGCTGTACAGCGTCACAACCCGCGAGCCGGGGACCAGCATGTCGTCGGCCACCGCCTCGAGCAACGCCTGCGTCAGCCGATCGTAGACCGGGCTGTCCGGCATGTGGACGACGACGGGCAACAAGCCTGCCTCACTGGCTCCCTGCAACTCCTGAGCCGTATCGGCTGCCACGATGATTTTCGCATCGTCGCCCAGTTTGCGCAGCCGGCTCCAATCGGCGGCACCATCCAGAAGAATGAGTACACCATCCGCTTCGACCGTCTCCGACAGCCGGATGGCCATGCTGAAAAGCGTCTTGAAGCGATCGGTGAACCTGAGCGGCTTCATCCGTTTCGGCCTGAAGAAAGGAGGGGCTCAAAACCGTTTGAGACCCCTATCTTATGCTTTCTCATCGACCGCAGCAACGGCAGCCGGGTGTGTTTCCCGGACCGGCAGACCGAGTCTGCAGCAAGCGAAGACGGCGCTGTGCCTCAGGGTCTCTGCCGTTCTCATCGGGCAGTGTTTCCCTATAATGGGACCACTCGCCCTCTTCCCCTCACACGACGACGGAACGCCGCATGGTCCAGCTCGATCTCTTCTCGCACCTCGACGACGATGACGGTCAACCGCCCCAGCAGATCCTTACGGTGTCGGAAGTCACCGAGCAGATCAAGGACCTGCTGGAAACCAGCTTTCCGAACGTCTGGATCGAAGGCGAGATCTCCAACTTCTCCCGTCCCCGCTCGGGCCACTGCTACCTGACGCTCAAGGACGACGAGGCCCAACTGCCCGCCGTCATCTGGCGAAGCACGGCTGCCGGCCTGCGATTCGAGTTGCACGACGGCCTGGAGGTCGTCTGCCTCGGCCATCTCGACGTCTACCCGCCTCGCGGGCGCTACCAACTGATCGTCCGCGAGATCCAACCCAAGGGGATCGGGGCCCTCGAACTGGCCTTCCGCCAATTGCGAGACAAGTTGGCGAAAGAAGGGCTCTTCGAGCCGGGTTACAAGAAGCCGCTGCCCGCCTTCAGCCGGCGAATCGCCGTGGTGACCAGTGCGACCGGAGCGGCGATCCGCGACTTTCTCGAGGTGCTCAGGCGCCGCTGGCGAGGCACCGACGTGTGGATCGTACCCGTCCGCGTCCAGGGGGAAGGGGCGGCCCAGGAAGTGGCAGCGGCCATCGAGCAGGTCAACCGCCTTGCCGAACCGCCCGACTGCATCGTCGTCACACGCGGTGGCGGAAGCCTCGAAGACCTCTGGGCGTTCAATGAGGAAGTGGTCGTTCGGGCGATCTTCGCCTCGAAGATCCCCGTCGTGTCGGCCATTGGGCACGAGATCGACGTAACGTTGTCGGACCTGGTCGCCGACGTTCGGGCGCTCACGCCCAGCGAGGCGGCCGAACTGGTGGCCCCGGCGGCCGAGGAACTGGCCGCCCGCCTCGGCCAGGTGCAGAAGCGGCTGGCCGCTGCCTTGCGAGGGCGGGTGGCCACGTGTCAGGCGCGGCTCGACGCGGTGGCCCGCCACCGCGTCTTCCGGCGTCCTCTGGAACTCGTGTTCGAGCGTGCTCGCCGGCTTGACGAACTGGAAGTTCGCCACAACCGCGCCGTCGCCCGGCGGATCGAGACAGCCCGGGCGAAACTCGATGCGACGTCAGCCCGGCTCGAATCTCTCAGCCCTCTGGCAGTGCTGGCCCGGGGCTACAGCATTACCGAGCGGCTTCCCTCCGGCCAACTCGTCCGCAACGCCTCGGATCTGGCGCCCGGCGACAAGATCCGTACGCGGCTCGGCCGGGGCCAGACGGTTTCCCGTGTCGAGGAGGTCGAGGAGTGAGGCAGGCGGACGAAAAAAATCTACCAGTTAGACGCTCTAGGATAGGAAAAAGGCGTGGACTTATGGAGCAGAATCGCACCTGGCATCGACAGGGGACTCGCCGCTCCACAAGTCCACGCCTTTTGCCTATCCTACGGCTGCGGGCACAAGGTCGAAAAGGGCCGTCATTGACCACGGGGTAACCCGCGAATTTTCTTGCCCGGTCACCCCATGTCCAACCCCCACCTATTTTCAA
This sequence comes from Planctomycetaceae bacterium, assembly GCA_012719125.1. GTDB lineage: Bacteria > Planctomycetota > Planctomycetia > Pirellulales > Thermoguttaceae > JAAYAY01. The sequence continues at coordinate 76,100 of JAAYAY010000361.1, forward strand.
TCACTCAGCCTGTCAAAAACCCGCAAACCCAGCCCAGTCTACCACGCCGTCTCGGGAATCCGTGCAAACACTTGAGGTAGCCCTTGCTGGGCCTTACCATAGAGCCACCCGTGACCGGCGCGAGGGTAGGGCGGTCGAGGTCCGGGGCGTGTTGATGCTGGTTGGCCGATTGGGCGAGGTCGGCTGGAATCGGTATCCCCCTGCAGGACGCAGCGGCGATGACTTCGATCGACGAAATCCAGCCCGGCTCCATCGTCCGTGGCCCGACTCTGCCGGAGCCGATCGAGGTGCTGGCCACGGTGCCGATGGGCGAGGCGCTCAAGGTGATCGGCCGGGGGATGCAGACGGGGATGACCCACGACCCGGTGCTGACGCCGGCTCAAATTGCCGCTCTGGACGTGTCGGCTCGGGAGCTGCCATTCGACGGCGAGGCCCGGCTGTTCCGCCTGGGTGTAGAGGCCTACCGGCTTGGGCTGGCCTACGAATACGATCCCTACTTCTCGCTGTCGATCGCCCGGGTCGACCCTCTGCCCCATCAGTTGGAAGCGGTGTACGGCTACTTCATGCGACTACCGCGAATCCGGTTCCTGCTGGCCGACGATCCGGGCGCCGGTAAGACAGTCATGGCCGGGCTGCTGCTCAAGGAACTCAAGGCCCGGGGGCTGGTCCGCCGGGTGCTGATCGTCACTCCGGCCAACCTCACCTTCCAGTGGCAGCGGGAGATGGCCGACAAGTTCCGGGAGAAGTTCAGCGTCATCCGGGGTAGCGTGCTGCGGGCGAACTACGGCCAGAACCCTTGGCAGGAGGAAGACCAGGTCGTAACGTCCGTTTCCTGGGTCTCGTTGATCGAAGACGCCCGGGAGAGCTTGCTGCGGTCGCACTGGGACCTGGTGATCGTCGACGAGGCCCACAAGATGAGCGCCCGGAGCGAGGACCACAAGACCTACGCCTACCGGCTGGGCGAGTCGCTCTCGCAGATGACCGACCATTTCCTGCTCATGACGGCCACGCCCCACAAAGGCGATCCGGAACACTTCCGCCGGTTTCTGGCCCTGCTCGATCCGGACGTCTACGGCAGCATCGAGAGCCTTCAGCAGGCGATGGAGAAACAGGAGGCGCCGTTCTACCTCCGCCGCATCAAAGAGGCGCTGGTCACCTTTCCACACCCCGAGACGGGTGAGGTCCGCAAGCTGTTCACCAAGCGGCTCGTCCGTTCGGCCGCCTTCGATCTCGACGGCGAAGAACTCGACTTCTACGACGAGCTGACCCGCTTTGTCGAAGACCAATCGATCATGGCCGCCCAGGAGGGCTCAGCCCGCGGCCGGGCGGTCGGCTTCACCATGGCCATGCTCCAGCGGCGCATGGCGTCGTCGGTCTACGCCGTCCGCCGCACACTCGAGCGCATGCGGGCACGCCGCGAGAAGATCCTGGCCGACCCCGAGGCTTATCGGAAGGAGCAGATCCAGCGGAAGATGCCCGACGATTTTGACGAACTGACTGAGGAAGAACAGCAGGAGATCATCGCTCAGCTCGAAGACGAGGTGCTTTCCGTTGATCCGGCCGTTCTCCGCGAAGAGATTACCCAGATTTCCCGTTTGGTCGATCTGGCCATCGCCCTGGAGAAACGGGAGGTCGAGTCGAAGCTCAACAAGCTCCGGGAGGTGCTCAATACCGAGGGCATCTTCGACGATCCGAAGATGAAGCTCATCGTTTTCACCGAGCACAAGGACACCCTCGACTACCTGGTGGGCGACGGCGCCGACGGCCGGCCCTTGGGCAAGCTGCACGAGTGGGGACTGACGACCGCCCAGATCCACGGCGGCATGAAGATCGGCGACCGCAACACGCCGGGCTCCCGCATCTATGCCGAGCGCGATTTCCGCGAGCACGCCCAGATCCTGGTCGCCACCGAGGCCGCCGGCGAGGGCATCAACCTTCAGTTCTGCTGGCTGATGGTCAACTATACCTCACGCGGTGAGAAATGTCCGGTTATCAAATAGCTGAAAGTTGCGGGTCAACAGGGTGTTCATGTCGTCGCGGTAGTCGGTGTTGACGCGATTCAGGCAGTTCTCAATCGCGGCCTGGAA
>JAAYAY010000362.1 GCA_012719125.1 Planctomycetaceae bacterium
CTACGGCAGGATTCGGCAAGACTTGACCGTTCACGAGTTCTTCTTCGCACTGGCACGCCTCGGCGGGCATCAGAACCGCAAGGGCGACCACCGCCCAGGCTGGCTCATCCTCTGGCGAGGCTGGGTAGAATTACAGCAAATGCTCGACGGCTACCTCGTCGCTCAAGCAATAAATGTGGGCTGACATAAGGCGGAAGGTGAGCCGCTCTCCGGCAAGCCGGAGAGCGGCTGAGATCGCCGTCAATAGCGCTCGGACAGTTCGCCTACTTCACCGCACTGCAGCAGGTCTTGGGGGTGTCGGCGGAAGTGGAGCAGCAGGCGCATCCGGCGTCACAGACGCAGGGGCCGCCGTCGCCGCACGGGCAGTCCAGTTGGCCGCAGGCACAATCCACGCAAGCGCAATCGGCGCCGCAGCAGACGCACGGCGCGAGGGAAGGGGTCTGGCTGGCGGCCGTGGCGGTCGAGTATGCCCACAAGCCGCCGGCAACGAACAACAGGAGGAACGCAATGGCGGTAAGAGTCGAAAGTTTCATGGAACGATCTCCAAGAAGAACCTGTTCAGTCAAAAAGAGGAAAATGGAGCGACGACTGAATCAGGATCAATTCCGCCAGACGCAGAGCAATGCCTGCCGCGCATTGCCGGCGAACGAAACGTCAACGGTGCGCAGGGCGAGAAGGGAGAGTCCCAAGAGAGGCATTTCTGCCGGAGGCAGATGCCAAACTGCCGCACTGGCCGGGTTGGGTTCTGGACGAGCGGGTGAATGGAGAGGAACCGGCTCGTCGGTTCCGCAGCGGCAGCCCAAGTCGCGACAGGTACGGCAGCCTTGGCAGACGCCGGGATCGCCGCCAACGGAGCAAAGGCCGGGATTCCATCGGCGGTTGCCGCTCTCATTCTTGTGGCAGCAACAGCAATCCGCAGGTCGGGGCTGGGACGAGGTGTTGTGAGGTATTGCGACCGGAAGCAAGTGTGCGGAGCAAGCCGAGTCGCCTGCGCAGCAGCAGCGCGGCGCGCTGAGCGGCGGCGCAACCGCCATCAAGACGCCGAGGAGCCAAGCCAATCGAGATTGGTGGTGGTTTGCCATGAAGGTGCACTCGCTCACGAGTACGGTCCGGAACCGTCCGAACCGCGTCGGATCTGCTGCTATTGAATCCTACGCGAATTCGACAACGAATCAAGATCGTCTTGCGTGAGGAACCGTTTCGCACGCACAAGCCAGGGTTGCCGCTTTTGGGGTGCCGCAAAGACGGGGCAGTGGAGATCAAAAACGTCTGACGGCGATCTGGTCACTTGGGCATTCCGCGTTCCAACGCGGCCTTGCCCTTGAGGCTGGCGTCGTAGGGGTTGGGGATCTGCCAGGCGTCGATCATGGCCCAGCCGCGAAAGCCGCCCTCTCGGAGGACCTGCAACGAGGCGTCGATGTCGACGTGGCCTTCGCCGCAGGGGAGGTGTTTGGAAGTGCTGCCGTCGCGGAGGGTGCCGTCGCAGTCGGTGAAGTGCAGGTAGCCGATGTTCTTCACGCCCACCCGCTCGAGCAGTTCGTGGGGCCTGCCCGTCGATCCGTTCATGAGGTCGAAGTGGCTGGGGTCGTAGATCATCTTGAGATCGGGCGTCGCCGCGGCCGCGAAGATCCGATGAATGTGGTCTTCGGAGTTGAAGATGAAGGGGGGTTCGATTTCGAAGGCGGCGATCAGTCCGGCGTCGGCCGCGATCCGGGCGGCCTCACCGAACGATCGGCCCAGATGGGTGAGGGCTTCGTCGATCGTCTGATCGCGCAAGGGGCCGCCGGGCCACAGGCCGATACAGTCGCACCCGATCGCCTTGGCGAATTGCACGTGGCCGCGAAACGCTTTGATCCATTCCGCCCGCCGCACGGCATCGGCGACGAAGGCTCCGCCGGCCGAGGTTTGGATCGAGAAGATTTGCAGGCCGAACTCGTCATACAACTGCTTGAGCTCGGTCACGCGATCGGTTTCGTCAGCGGAAGGGTAGCCGGGCGTGGGCCAGTCCTGGGTGAGTTCGACGCCGTCGAAGCCTTCGCGCCGGGCGAAGTCGAGCACCTCGCGGATGGGGAACTGCTTCTTGTACTTGGCGGAGGCCGAGGCGAAACCGTTGAGGCCGACGGCGATCCTCCAGGCAGGTTCCTCGGCCTCGTCGGCAAAGGCCCTTCGGCCGAGAATCGCCGTTCCGAACGCAGTGGCCAGGCATTTGAGAAGATCGCGGCGGTGCATGAATTGGGCTCCTGCGGCACACGAATAGGGGGGGGCTGGAACACAGACTTCGAGTATCGTAGGGCACGGCGGCGCCCGGTGCAAACGTGCTGGCGGCCGATCAGCCGGTAACGCTCCACATGATCGAGATCATTCGCGAAGACTGAGGAAGCCCTGACGCCTATTGGTCCCGTTAGAAGAAATGCAACGGCGCGGTGTACGAGGGTGTTGTACCCCGTTGGGGTACCTGCGAATTTGGGGCCGCCGACCCAGGGTGCGCTGCGCGACCCTGGGCTTTGGAGTGCAACGCTTTCAGCGTAGAAGGCCGATCACCGCCACGTCCTCCGCCCCCAACGTCATCGTTGCCTTCCCATTCTTCCAGGCAACCGTCCTTCCGCCGACAAGCTCCGGCGTGGACGACGGGTTCTTTCCGAGTTGTGCGTCAATCTCAATCGTCACGGTCCGTTCTTCCGTGCTGTCGTTGAACACGGTCAGGTAGCGGTCCCCAAACCGCTCCACATACACCTTCTCATCGGTCGAACGCGCCAACGTCACCGGCTCCCATCCGGCCTCCGCCACCAGCTTGCAGAGCGGGACGTACTTCTTGAACAGGGGCCGGTCGCGGTTGTAGAGTTCCGGCCGGGTGAAGTAGTGTCCCTGCGAAGCGTTGTGACTGAAGAAGCCCGGGAACATTCCGTAGGCCAGCGACCGCTTCATGTAGCGTTCGACCAGTTCGTGGGAGAACTCCTCGAACCGCGTGTTCATGAGGAAGCAGAAGGGCTTGCCCTTGCACATCGCCCGACGATAGAGGAGTTCCGTATCCGACATGGGCTGCCACTTGCCGCGATGCCAGTCGGTTTCGGTTCCCATCACCTCCAGCAGCGGCGCCAGCCAGCAGAGCCGGATGGGGGTGCTGTTGGCCATCATGAGCCGGTCCATCTTGTGGACGTCGTCGGCAATCGCGCGGATGTATTCGAAGGTGATCAGCCCGCGGAAGATCGCGGGGCGGTGATCGCCCGAGGAGAAGGTGAGCGGCGTCTGGGCGGCCGCGAAATGGTCGCGGCGGAAATCGAGTTCGGCCGTCACGTAGCCCTCGCTCGAATCGATATACTCCCCGTCGAGACGGGCTTTCGCGTTGGGGCCGTAGAGTTTCTCACGAAGGTCGGCGTTCCACTTGAGCCCGAAGTCGGTCACGTCGCCCTGGATGCCGGGCATGCCGTTGATGCTCCAGACGGCGCCGTTGCACCAGGGGGTGTCGAGCAGGCGTGCCACAGGGCGTCCGGTAGCATCGTGGAACGCGCTGGTCCGGAACGCCAGCGCCCTCGGGTCCTTCTTCTCCACGGCCAGCCGCTCGGCCTCGGCCAGGGCGGCTTCGAAGGTCCGCGGCATCTCGGTCGGCATCCGCATCCACCAGGTCATCGGTTCGGTGTAGCGGAACGTCGTGATGCCGTGCTGGTCGTCCCAGCCCGTCTCGTTGTCGCCCTCCTTGAACTTGAATCCGAAATCTTCCCACCCCTCGACGGCGCTGATTTTGGCGAAGGGCATCCAGAGGCCCTGCTCCGGCGTCAGGCAGCGAAACGCCTCGGGGAAGGCCTGGTAGTAGCCGGCCAGGGCCGAGCGGAATCCCCACTCCGGCTCGAAGTCGAACCGGCAGAACCGCAGGCGGGCGGTCGGCTTCTCGGGGGCGAAGCCGAGGTCGTAGGCCAGGAACAGTTCGCCGGTATCGGGGTTATAGCCGGCCCGGAAGACGGCGGGAAAGGCCATATCGATGCCGATGGCCGTACCTTTGTCCTTGCCGGCCACGGCGGCAAACGGATAGCGGGAGACGCGGCCGTTGGCTCCCAGATGAAACCGCCCGGCCTCCATGTATTCCGTTCCCGGTTCCACGGCGACGGCACGGCGGGGATTTTCGAGCCACTGGAGGCCGTCGGGTGCAACCGGTATGGAGTAGACGAGCGTCACGGCCCGATCGCGGCCGGTGGTGTCGGTCAACTGCACGTCGAAGGACTCGACGCCGGCCTGATTGGACCGCTTAGTTTCCAGGTTGAGTCCCAACGCTTCGCGTTCGATTTGTACGAAGTCGGAACCGGCCGCGACGTCGCGAAGTTGAAAGCCTTCGCAAGCCGGCCCTTGGAGTTGGACGGCCACGCCGTCGAACAGGCTGGCCCCCTCGCTTGCGCGGACAACTTCGAGTCTTGGGTCGCGGAACCAAGCCTTTCCCTCGCGGCCGCGGAGCAGCAGGTAGAAGGACAACTGTTTGACCGGCTTGGCGGGCATGACGACGACCTCGCGCCGCTGCCAGTCGTGGGTGCCGCAATCGAACAGGGCGGTCTGGCCCCAGAGCTGTGTGCCGTCGGAGTAGACGAGATCCAGGTAGACCGAGTAGCCCGACTCGGGCGAGCCGCCGACGCCTTGGCTCCGGCTGAATGCCGAGGCGATGATCGGCTCGGGTCTGGACTGATTCAGGACGACGGTCTGGGCCACACCGCGGCGGCCTTGGGTGTCGGAGCCGTTGTCGCAGACGAGAAGATCGCCTTCCCGGTCGAAGCCCTGCTCGTAGCCGTGCCAGGCATCGGCCTTGAGGAGGTTTTCGCCGGCATCGGTTACCGTGAGGATCTTTTTGACGGCCGCGCCGTCGCCTGCCGCTTCGCCACCCTGGGAGACTCCGCTGAAGAGGAGACTCGAGAAAACAATCCAAGCGAATACCGTTGGGCAAGACCTGATCAAGTTCGACATGGGGCACCTCCCGGTTCTGGGGTGGCTGATGAATAAGGGGACAGGCACCGCAACCGAGAGTGTGCGGTCTGCCGCGAAGACACAAGATGTTGCGGAGCCAGTCCCCATTTTTTCATCAGCCCGGTTCTGCGGTATGGGAACGGGAATGATTATCGCAGATTTCCTGCCGGGTGCCAGCAAATCCCCGTAACTCCTGCCTGGTCTCTTGCTGCCCGCAATACCTCCGATTTCTCGGATCGCTCCTGTTCCGACAACTGGAACAGAAAGAGGCCTTCCACGCCGCACGGACGTTGCCGGCGAACACACGGTAGAATCGAAAAGAGGTTGAACAGGAGCGATCGGAGGTATCGGAGGGCTACCACCCCATTACCATGTTCGACTCGATCACTTTCCTGGCCCGTTCCAGGTCGCTGCCGGTTTCGTGCATGTAGAGGCGGATGGCGGCGAGCTTGTCGCCGGCGGCGCGGTCGAGGCAGTCGCGGGCGGTGGTGCAGGGGTCGGTCTTACCGGTGATCCCCAGGGCGGCCTTCGAAATGACCCAGGTGTCGCGAGGACGCTTCGTTACCCGAACCGGCGCTTCTTTCGGATAACTCTCGGCCACAACGGCTCGCGCGGCGTCCTCGCTTTCGGCCCAGGTGATGACGATATGTGATTCGGTTTCAATCTCGAAAAGCGGCATCGCTTCTCCTTCCTTCCACGGGTGGTGCGGGCTTGCCCCGCTCTGGGTTTACTCGCTGATACAGTACAGATTTCGATCGGATCGCAGCAACAACCGGTTGCCGGCGACGGCGGGGGTGGCGTTGAAAATGCCGGGATCGTCGACGTCGTTTCTGGTAACCTCCTCGAATTCGGCCCCCGGCTTCAGAACGATCGTTCCGCTCTCGCGCGTCACCCCATAGATCTGGCCGCCGGCCAGTACGAGTGACGCATAGACCTTGTCGCCCCGGCCTTTGATTTCGAGATTCCGTTCATAAAGCACTTTCCCCGACGTCGCCTCGACGCAGGCCGCCCTCCCACGTTTGTCGATCCAATAGAGCCGGCCTTCGTGCACCAGCGGCGTCGCGATTCCGGGAGTCTCGGCAATCTGCCAGAGAACGTGGGACCCAAGCACGTCGCCGTTGCCGCCGAGCCGCACCGCCATGCAGTAGGGCTTCCGGCCGCCGGTGATGTAGGCGATTCCGTCGTGGGCAACGACCGACGGGCACACGTAGTCCTGCACGCCGGCACACTCCCACAACTTCTCGCCCGATTCGGGCGCCAGTCCGAGAACCTTCCCCTTCATGCTCACGATCAGTTCGCTCCGGCCGCCGGCCGCCGTGGCCACAACCGGTGTGCTCCACGACATCTCGATACCCTCGAATCGCCAGGCTTCCTTTCCGTCGGTCTTGTTCAAGGCGACGATCGCGCCGCTCTCAACGCCGGCGTTGACGATCACCAGATCTCGGTGAAGCACAACGGAAGTACCCGAACCCCATTCGTGCCGCCCCGATCCGACGTCGGCCTTCCACACCGGCTTGCCGGCCATGGTGAAGGCAAACACCCCGGTCTGACCCGCGAACATGTAGACCTGCTCGCCGTCGGTGGCGGGGGTGCTCGACGCGTAACCGTGGAGCGCCAGAAAACCGCGATACTCCTGTTCCGGAATCCGTGGCTCGATCGCACGGGCCCAGACGACCTTGCCGGTTTCCAGATCGAGACAGAGAAGGTGCAGCCTGAGGTCCTTCTCGTCGCCCGGCTTGTCTTGATCGAGGCCGTAGCCCGAGTAGGAAGTGACGAACACCTTGTCGCCCCAGGTGATCGGACTCGAAGCCCCGGCACCCGGCAGGGCAACCTTCCAGGCCACGTTGGAGACGCTTGTCCAATGGGTCGGCACTTTCGCCTCGGGCGCAGCGGCCGCTGAATCGGGCCCGCGAAAACTGGGCCAGTCTGCCGCCAGGAACATCAAGGAGACGAGTGCCAGAACCAATCGGGCTTCCTTCCCAAGATTACGACGCACGATGCTCCCTCCTCGCTCTCATGACTGGGGCCGACGGGTTGTATCGAAGCGATGCACTCCCCCGCTAAGGAGTGGAGTGAGCTGCGCAAAACAACAATTCAATCATAATCGAACCCTACCGAAACCGTCCAGGCACACCACCCGCCCGGCGGCCTGATGGAAGGTCTCCGGCCGGGAAGCGACCGCAGAATTGACGTAGCGTTCAGACGTGAGAAGGTCCAAACGAAATGCCTTGTCTTTGCAGGCTTCTTATCTCGCCCACTCTCTCTTGCCGCTGGGGAGGTCCTGTGGTACCCCTGTTGGTTTGGCCTGATTTGACACTTGAGCCCTCCGCCTTCGCGTCCCCCGATGGACTCGTTCGTTCAAGGAAGAACCAAGTCCGCCCGCTGGCACTGCCGCCAGTCGTGGGCTGGCGTGTTGTTTGGTCCGACCGGACTCCGGCTGGACGAGTGGTTGGCCGGTGGCTCCGTTGAAATCGTCAAGCACGGTCCCCACCGATCGGTCTATCGAGTGACCGCCGGCGAGCGCGAGTTCTACGTCAAGCACTTTCGCTGCCACACGATCTGGGATCGGGCTCGCCACTTCTTTCGCCACAGCCAGGCTCGGCGCGAATGGCAGAGAGCCGAGAGCGTCGCTCGGCGTGGTGTGACCACGATCCGCCCCATTGCCTGGCAGGAGCAAAAGGGGACGGGACCGGTCGGCGAGTCGTTTCTGGTGACCGAGGCCATCGCCGGAGCCTGCACGCTTGACGAATACTACCGGCAGCGTCTGCCCGAGTTGCCGCGGAAGGAACAACCGGCCATTCGCCGGCGCCTGCTCGTGGCATTCGCCCAGTTTATGGCCAAGGTGCATCAGAACGGAATCTGCCACGGCGATCTTCATCCCGGGAACATCATCATCTCGTTGGACGGTCACCGGCCCCTGGTTGAGCCGGGGACGCAACGCTATCGGCTTCATCTCATCGACGTCACCAACGTCCGCTTCACTCGCGCCCTCACCTGGCCGAGAGTCCTTGCCGGTCTTGCCGTTCTCAACGCCGCCTGGAAGGACGATCTGTCGAACGCCGACCGCAATCGGTTCTGGAAAGCCTATATAGCGGCTTGTCCGGAACTGAAAACCCCACACCTTCACCAGGTGATCGATCAGTTGCAGCAGCGGACGGAGGCCCACTACCGGCGGCGTCTGCGACGCCGCGATCGGCGCACCCTGCGAACCAGCCACGACTTCGTGGCCCTCCGAACACGCCAAGGCCGTGCCCACGGTTTGAGCCAGCTCCGCCCTGAATCGTTGCGCGAGTTGTCCACGGCACCGGAGATGCTTCTCAGGGGGAACATGCACCGGCCCGTCAAGCTGGACTGCGGCAGCGTCATCGTCGAAGCCGACTTGCCGCTCGAGGAACGATCGGTCCACGTGGCCTACAAACGCTACCGGCCGCGGAAGTGGTGGAAGGCTTTGGCGGCTCCCTTCCGTCCCGCCAAAGCGGTGCAGAGTTGGCAACGGGGCCACGGGCTTCGGCTCCGCGGCATTCCCGCCGCTCAGCCGGTGGCGGCCGTCGACCGGCGCCGGCCCTGGTATCGCTGCGAGAGCTACCTGGCGGTCCAATGGATCGAGGGGTCCGAGAACCTGCATCTCTACCTGTGGAGAATAGCCGGCCGGTCGCATAATATCCGCATGCGACAAGCCAATCGCTGCGCCGAATCGCTCGGCCGGCTTCTCGGTCGGATGCACGCCCAGCGGGTCCTCCACGGCGACCTCAAGGCCGGCAACCTCCTCGTCACCGATCACGACGGGAAGATCGAGAGCCACCTGGTCGACGTGGATGACGTTCGTCTCGACGTCGACACCTCGCTCCCACGCCGGGCCGCGGACCTGGCCCGGCTGGCGGTCAGTCTCGAAGCCCACCCCTGGGTATCCCGCACCGTACGACTGCGGTTCCTGCGAGCCTATCTTCGAGAATGCGGCCGGACCGCACTGGGCTGGAACACACTCTGGCGAGCAATCGCCAAACGGGCCGAACGAATCACCCGCCGCAAACGGCGCAAAAAGCAGGCGGTTCTCTGAATGGGCTTGGGTGGCACGCTCAGAGCGTAGCGATGGGCGTGCACGGTCAGGTCACCACGCCCATCGCTACGCTCTGAGCGTGCCGCCCATGAATAGTCCGGGCTAGTTTGTCCGGGAGTGCCGGAAGGCTATTTGGCAGCTCGCTCCACCGCGAACGCCAGGCCGCAACCTGCTGGAATGCCCCGCGCCGATGCTCTATACTCAGCGATCTGAACTGGCCCCTTTGCTAGAATTCACCCTACCGACAGGGAGACCGACATGATCAGTCGCAGATCGTTCCTTGCAGGCTCGTCGGCACTGGCCGGCGCCACCTTTCTTCCGCGGCACCTGCTGGGGGGCCCGGGCCAAACGCCGCCCAGCGAGCAAGTCAACGTTGCCGTCATCGGAACGGGAGGGCAGGGGATTACCAACATCCGCAACCTGCTGAAGGAACCGGATGTGAATCTCACCGCGATCTGCGACGTGGCCGAGTTCTGGGACAACAGCCAGATCTACTACCGTCACAACGGAGGTCGCCAGTCGGCACTGCAGGCCATTGACGAACACCACAAGAAGGCCGGCACGAAAGACTGGCACCGCCCCGCCGTCTACGTCGATTTCCGCGTCCTGCTCGAAAAGGCGGACCGCGACATCGACGCCGTATTGATCGCCACCCCCAATCACACCCACGCTGTCATTTCCATCGCGGCCATGAAGGCCGGCAAAGGCGTCTACTGCGAAAAGCCCCTCACCCATTCCGTCTACGAAGCCCGGCGCGTCGCCCAGGTCGCCCGCGAAACGAAGGTCGCCACCCAGTTGGGCAACCAGGGCCATTCCTCCAATGATATCCGCCGCGCCGTCGAGTGGATCCGCGACGGCGCGATCGGCAAGGTTCGCGAGGTGCACGCCTGGCGCGGCGGTCCGAACAACCCCCACCCGGCCGAACGGCCCCAAGAGACTCCGCCCGTGCCGAAAGGGCTCGATTGGGATCTGTGGCTGGGCCCGGCCGAGGAACGGCCGTTCCATCCCTGCTATGCCCCGCTCATGTTTCAATACTGGTGGGATTTCGGAAGCGGCACGCTGGGCAACTTCGGCTGCCACACCCTCGACACGGCCGTCTGGGCCCTCGACCTGGAACATCCCACTATGATCGAAGCCAGTTCGACCGAACTGAGCTCGGAAACCGCTCCCACGGCCGCCATGTATCACTACCAGTTCCCGGGACGCGGTGAGCAACCGCCCGTCGACCTCTTCTGGTATGACGGCGGCCTCAGGCCGCCTCGGCCAAAATGCCTCGAACCCAGCCGAGAACTCCCGCAACAGGGCGGATCCCTGATCGTGGGCGACGAGGGGGCGATCCAGTCGGGCCTGTGGAGCGGCTCGCCGCACATTATCCCCGAAGAGAAGAGACGCCAGTACCAGGAGCCGGAGCCGTCGATCCCGCGTTCCGCCGGACACCATCGCGACTGGCTCGACGCCTGCAAAGGCGGTCCGTCCGCCAGTTCCAACTTCGAGTACGGCGCCCGGCTGACCGAGATCGTGCTCCTGGGCGTTGTGGCTCTCAGGGCCGGTGCCACCGTCCATTGGGACGCCCCCAACATGAAAGCGGCCAACCTCCCCAAAGCCGACCCGCTCATCCACGGCCACTTCCGCAAGGGTTGGGAAGTCTGACACACTCCGTTCGCCTGCCCAAGAGGAAAGAGGATGATCGAAACCCGCATTTCCACCGGTCGTGCATTTGCGACAACGCTTCTCCTGGCACTCGCCGTTGCCGCTCCACCAACGCAACCCGCCGCCGGCTGTTCTACCGTCATGGTCGCCAAACAGGCCACTGCCGACGGCTCCGTGCTCATGGCCAGCTCCTGCGACGGCGATGTGATGGGATTGATCTATATCATGCCCGCCGAGACCTTCCCGCCCGGCACGAAGCTCCCCATGTACTGGAACGTGCCCAGGCCCAGGGACTACAACGAATACCGGGACAATCTGCGCAAGGGCTACGATCTTGTCGGTTATCTCCCCGTCGAGAGAACCTACCGTACGATGATTATGGCCGGAAACGTGGAGAGCATGACCACGGGCGGCCTGAACGAGCACGGCCTGAGCATCGCCATCGAGTTTCTGCCCATGCGCGAAGGCCTCGCCTGCGACAAGGGCGTCGTCGGCCCCAACAGCAACCATTGGACGACCTCCCTGATCGCCAACGGCCTCCGCCGCGCCCGAACGGCTCGTGAAGCAATCCGCCTCATCGGCTCCATGGTCGATGAGTACGGATTCCTGTATTACCGTGCTCCCACCGCCGGCGTCGCCTTGCCCATCGCCGACAAGAACGAAATCTGGCTCATGGAGATCTTCGGTCCGGGAAAGGACTGGACTCCCGCAAGCGGAAAGCCGGGCGGAGTCTGGTGCGCCCAACGCATCCCCGACGGCGAGGTCGGGTGCAGCGCCAATCGCAGCCGCATCGGCGAAGTGGACTTGAGCGATCCCAGCCACTTCATCGCCTCGGTCAATATCCACTCGCTGGCCCAGGAACTGGGATTCTGGAGGCCCGGCGAACGTTTCGTCTGGCACGACGTCTACGGCGGCCCCGGCAGCACGTATAACTCCATGCGAGAATGGCGAGCGCTGAGTTTGGCGGCACCGTCGCTCGGCCTGAAAGTGACGGGGGATCCGGCCGTCGACCGCTACCCGTTCTCCGTCAAGCCCGACAAGCCGGTCGACGTTCCGGCACTCTTTCGCACCATGCGCGACGGCTACGAGGGAACCGAGTTCGACCTGACGGAACATCCGGCCTTCCGGGTCGGCGAGAACAAGAGCCCACTGGCCTGTCCATGGGGACCTGACGAACTCTTCGACCTCTTGCACGTGAAGCCAAACCGAGCCCTCTGCACTCCCACAAGCGGCTACGTCTTCGTCGCCCAGTTGCGAGACCGGCTCCCGGACCCCGTCGGGGCCTGTCTCTGGTTCGCCTACGGACCGGCGAACACCAGTTGCTTCGTACCGATCTACGCCGGCACGAACGAGCTGCCCGACACCTGGAATCAGCCGGCCAACTTCACCCGCATCGACCGCGAGCAACCCCAGTGGAACTTCCGACTGGTTCAGAACCTGGTGAACAACCTCAGATACCAGGAATCGCTCCGAGAAGTCCAACGTATGATCATCCCAGCAGAGGCGAGTTTTCTCGCCGCTCAGGCTGATCTCGAGAAGACCGCAGTTCAACTGTTCGAGCAGAAGGGCGCAACGGCCGCCGAGGCTTTCCTGACTGACCGCACCCACACCTGCCTGTCGCAGGTAGAAACTGCATACCAGAGCCTTGTCGACTACCTGATGTTTCGCTACCTGGTCGGCAACAAGGAACTGGCACCGCCCCGACTACCCCAAATCACCGTGCCCGCCGTTCCGGAGAATGTCTCCCTCCCTGTTTTAGAAGCTGTTTCTCCACGCGATTCCATCCGCGTCCACAATGACGAACACGTCCTGCAAGGGAGCAAACAATGAAGAGACCGCATATAGCAATTCGGTCAGAACACAAGAGGCGGCATCCATGAAACGCAGAACCTTCCTCCGATCCGTCACGGCCGCATCGGCTTCCCTGCTTCTCCCGGGCTCGCTTCGCGCGGCCCAGGACCGGGAACGGCACCAAGCTCTGAACGCCGACGTCGTCATCGTCGGCGGCGGACTCGGCGGCTGCGCGGCGGCCTTGGCCGCACTCCGCGGCGGGCTGTCCGTCGTGCTGACCGAAGAAACCGAGTGGCTCGGCGGCCAGCTCACCCAGCAGACCGTCCCGCCCGACGAACACACCTGGATCGAATCGAAGGGCTGTACCCGCTCCTATCGGGCATTGCGCGACGGCATTCGCGACTATTACCGCCGCAACTACCCACTGACGGATGCCGCCAGGGAGGCCGTCCATCTGAATCCGGGTAACGGCTCAGTTTCGCGGCTGTGCCACGAACCGCGAGTCGCCCTGGCCGTTCTGGAGTCGATGCTGGCTGCCGCGCGCAGCGGTGGACGACTGACCGTTTTGCTGGAACACCAGGCCGTATCTGCCGAAACCATGGGTGATTCGGTGCGCGTGGTCCGCGTGCGCAACCTTCGCACGGGCAGGGAACTCGACCTCGAAGCGCCCTGGTTCGTCGACGCCACGGAACTGGGGGACTTGTTGCCGGTGACGGGCACGGAGTTCGTCACCGGCAGCGAATCGAGCCTCGAAACGCACGAACTTCACGCCCGCGAAAAGGCCGACCCGGCCAATCAGCAGGCCTTCACCGTCTGCTTCGCCGTCGACCACCTCGAAGGCGAGAACCACGTAATCGATCGCCCGGCGGAGTACGGCTTTTGGCGAGACCTCGTTCCTCGGATGGAACCGCCATGGCCCGGCCGACTGCTCGATCTCACCTACACCCACCCTTCCACGCTCAAACCGAAAGAACTCGGCTTCGCTCCTCACGGCCAATCCAAGCCCGGCACCCTCAACCTCTGGCAGTATCGCCGCATCGCCGATCGCAACAACTTTGCCCCGGGCACCTACCCGTCCGACGTCAGCCTTATCAACTGGCCCCAGAACGATTACTTCCTGGGCAATCTCGTCGGGGGCACGTTAGAGGAACGCCAACGGCATATCGACCGGGCCAAGCAGCTCAGCCTGGCGCTGCTCTACTGGCTCCAGACGGAAGCTCCCCGACCCGATGGCGGAACCGGCTGGCCCGGGCTGCGTCTGCGACGCGATCTCGTCGATACCGACGACGGCCTGGCCAAGTTCCCATACGTCCGCGAGTCGCGGCGAATCCGGGCCGTCTTCACCGTTCTGGAAGAGCATTGCGGCCGGGAGAATCGGGCCCCGGTCACCGGTAAGACCGGCTCGGAGGTCAAGGCGGCCGAGTTTTTCGACACCGTGGGCGTCGGCTACTACCACATCGACCTCCACCCCAGCAGCGGCGGCGACAATTACATCGACTTCGGATCGTTGCCTTTTCAGATTCCACTCGGGGCACTACTGCCTTGCCGCGTCCGCAACCTCCTGCCGGCCAGTAAGAACCTCGGGACAACCCATATCACCAACGGTTGTTACCGGCTGCATCCGGTCGAGTGGAATATTGGAGAAGCGGCTGGCGCCCTGATTGCCTTCTGCCAACAGCAGAAGACGCTGCCCCACGCGGTCCGTGAGAGCACGGCGATCCTGGCCGATTTTCAGAAATCGCTCGGGCAGCAGGGCATCGAACTCCAGTGGTAGGCGGTGGAAGTCGGTGCCATTTTGGGGCCGGTACCGAATTCTGTGCTCGTGATCGTGCCGGAAGGGGACAGTCCCATTTTTGTGGCGTCCTGCCACAAAAATCGGGACAGTCCCCCATTCTGCAAATGTTTTCGCATCGGCAGCGAATTGCGGTATAAAGGGGGGGACCGTTCTTACTCGAACGCACTCATCAAGGTGGAGCCTGCCATGTCCGACCGATCTGTGTCTGCAAACCACGCCCGATCTCGACGTTCTGGAGTCTCACTCATCGTTGTCGTGACGGGGCTGGCCTGTCTGGCAGCGGTTTGCGTCGTTGCGGCCGAGCCGTCGTCGTCGGCCGCCCGAGTCAAGTCGGACGTATCGTTCCTGGCCGACGATTCCATGGACGGTCGGGGAATCGGCACCGAAGGCTTGGAACGAGCGGCGGACTTCATCGCCAAGCGGTTCGAGGAGTTGGGGTTGAAGACCGACCTGGTCGACGGCGGCCCGTTTCAGGTATTTCAGTCGAGCACTCGCGTGCCCCAGGCTGCCCAAGGGGTGGATTGGAAGGCGATCGAGGCCGCCAAGGGAGGGGAGGCCGGCACGGCACGGCCGGAAAAAACGCCTATGCCTGGCACGAAGCCGGAGGGGTCGCCGGAGGAGGCGGAAGACGCCGGTGAGAGCCCCGAGCGACCGGGTACGCGGCCGGTGGAAGTGAAGAACGTCATGGCCATGTTGCCCGGCGAGGGGCCAATGGCCGACGAAGTGATTGTCGTCGGGGCCCATTACGATCACCTGGGGTATCGGGAGAAGAACGGGCAGAAGACCGTGTTCAACGGCGCCAACGACAACGCCTCGGGCACGGCCGCCATATTGGAGATCGCCCGGCTGCTTTCGGAGCGAGACGAAAAGCTGCCGCGCAGCGTCCTGTTCATCGCCTTCTCGGCCGAGGAGCGGGGCCTGGTGGGCAGTTTCTTCTACGTGAAGCATCCGGTGCTACCGATCGAGAAGACAGTGGCCATGATCAACTTGGACATGGTCGGGTGCATCGAAGGCGACCGCATCATGGCCAGCGGGTCGGGTTCGTCGAAGCTGCTTACCCGGATGGTCATCGACGCTACGAGGGAGAGCGAACTCGACCTGATCGAGATGCCCGGCAGCATCGGCGGCAGCGATCACATGGGTTTCTACGCGCACGAGGTCCCCGTCGTTCACTTCATTACCACGGGCGGTTTCAAAGACTACCACAAGCCGACCGACGACGTCGAGACTTTGGACTTCGAAGGTGCAGCCCGCATTTCCCAGATGGCGGCCGACCTGGTGGTCGACCTGGCCGAATCGGAGCAGCGTCCCAAGTTCAAAGACCGCGGCTGGGGCGGCACGATCGTGCGGAACCTGTTCCGGTTCATGGGCGCGGCGGCCAGCAAGATGGCGGAGCCGAAGGGGGACGGGGTGCCACCGAAACAAGAGTAGGCTGCGATGGCGTCAGGTCGTTGCAGGCTTGGGTGTTGTGTTTGAGGAACGGCCGCCAGCGAAGGGGCACCGGTACTCCACTTCAAATACCGGTGCCTCTTCTCTGGACCGGCTTCCACACCAGGAACTGGTTGCGGCCAGGCGAAGTGACGACCTCGCTGGGTTGTACAAAGCCACCGGTTCAACTGACACGACCGCCTCTTTCTGATCGGCATGCAAGTGCGTTTTCGAATCACGCACAGAATCCATCCATTCCCACGCAAAACGAACACCGGCGACCGATCCATCCAAGAACCGGCCGCCGGCGTGTGTTTTCTGAGCTTGTTTCTGAATCTCCGCCTTCGCGGGAATGACGCGAGAGTCGCAGGTGAAGTTCACGCGTAATCCGGGCTACAGAATGTACTGATTCACCACATTCTCGAACAACTCCTGCCGCCCGCTGGTGCAGGGGTCGACGTCGCCCTTCTCGAGCATGTATTTCTCCAGCGTGTGGAAGTCGTGGCTACCGCTTTCGATCTCCACACCGACGCCGTTGTCCCAGGAGCTGTAGCGATCTTTGACCATCTTTGCGAGGGTGCCGTCGGCTCGCATCTGGGCGGCGATCTTGAGGCCCTTGGCGAAGGTATCCATGCCGCCGACGTGGGCGTAGAACAGGTCGACCGGCTCGAAGCTTTCGCGGCGAACCTTGGCGTCGAAATTCACCCCGCCCGGGGCGATCCCGCCGTAGTTGAGGAAGGCCAGCATGATCTTCGTGGTCAGGTAGACGTCGGTGGGGAACTGGTCGGTGTCCCAACCGAGGAGCAGGTCGCCCGTGTTGGCGTCGACGGACCCCAAGAAGCCCTGGTGGCCCGCGTACTCGAGTTCGTGTTCGACCGTATGCCCGGCCAGGGTGGCGTGGTTGGTCTCGATGTTCATCTTCACGTGGTCGGCCAGATCGTAGGCTCGCAGGAAGTTGATGCAGGCGGCCGAGTCGAAATCGTACTGGTGCTTGGTCGGCTCCTTGGGCTTGGGCTCGAAGTAGAATTGCCCGGTGAACCCGATCTCGGCGGCATAATCGACCGCCATCCGCATGAACATGCCGAGGTGATCGAGTTCGCGCTTCATGTCGGTGTTCCAGAGATTCATATAGCCTTCGCGGCCGCCCCAGAACACGTAGCCGTCGCCGCCGAGTTCCTTGGTGACTTCGAGGGCCTTCTTCACCTGGGCGGCGGCAAAGGCGAAGCTGTCGGCATTGCAGCTCGTGGCGGCGCCGTGAACATAGCGGGGGTTGCTGAACAGGTTGGCCGTGCCCCACAGAAGCCGAATGCCCGTGCGATTCATCTCGTCCTTGATCGCCTTGACCACTTCGTCGAGGTTCTTGTTCGTCTCGGTCAGGTTGGCGCCTTCGGGGGCCACGTCGCGATCGTGGAAGCAGAAGAACGGCGCCCCGAGTTTCTCGATGAATTCGAAGGCGACCTTGACCCGGTTGATCGCGTTGGGCACATCGTCGATGGCCCCTTCCCAGGGCCGGATCATTGTGCCGGGGCCGAAGGGGTCGGAGCCGGTTCCCCGCAGCGTGTGCCAGTAGGCCACGCTGAAGCGGAGTTGCTCCTTCATGGTCTTGCCTTCGACGATCTCATTTTCGTCGTAGAACCGAAAGGCGAGGGGGTTCTTCGATCCGGGACCTTCGAACTGGATCTTGCTGATCTCGGGAAAAGCGGCCATGGGGGGTCTCTCCGTGCAACGCGCAGACAACGGGTCACCAAACTGACTGATAGCTCGGAAAAACGCTATCGTGACAGATATCCCCCGAGCGGGCAAGTAGGCGGGCGCAAGTTCCGCTACCAGATCGTCTTAGAGTCGACCAGCATGCGACCGATTACCTGCATCCGTGCTCGTAGGGCAAGGGCGTATCAGAACGCCCACGGAAACCACTGCGAGAAGAACTTGACCGCCGCAGGGTCTTGTTGGCTGGCGGAAACGACGTGTTCTCCCACAGCACCGGCTCCACAGGCGTAGTAGCCGCAGGCTCCGCCGCCGACTGCCACATACCCGATCGCTCCGCCTCCCAGGGCCAGGAGACCCACGGCTGCACCGCCGAGGGCGATGGTGCCGATCGCCAGACCACCCAGGGCAGCGAGCAGGCCGAGGGAGACCCCGCCAATGGCGATTCCGCCAATCGCACATCCACCGATCGCTACAATTCCGCGTGCGAACCCGCCAATGGCCAGCCAACCGGTGGCGACGTCGCCGATGGCGACAATCGCCCGAGCGTGTCCGCGAACCTCGCCGGACTCTGGATCCGGGCCGACGGCGATTTCCCAGACGGGGATTCCCAGGAAACTGGCTTCCGAACGGCGACGAATAGTCTGCTGACGCTGGCCTTGCTTGAGCACGGCCACCTCTTGCTCCAATGCATCCACCTGGTCTTGCAGCGACTCGCGATCGTCGGACATGGCATGGCTCCCTTGAAACAGCCGGACAATGAGTCCTTCGCCAGCGATCATCGTATCTTGTGCCGAACGGGTGCGGAATCGGTAGTAGAACGACAAACCGTCATAGCCCGCCAATCGTGACCACCTGTCGACACCCCCCGGATGTGGCCTATAATGGGATCGGACGCCGTTTTGCCTCATCGTGCCGGAAGGTCGAGCCATGCCGATTCATGATTGGACGCGGGTCAAGCCGGGGATCTTTCACCATTTTCATCTTGAGTGGATTTCTTCGATCGCCAATGCGCTCAACGCGGGGCTGCTTCCGTCGAACCTGTATGCTTTGGCGGAACAGGTCGCAGCTCAGGGGGGTATACCCGACATCTTGACCCTTGCAGCCTCGCCCTACCAAGACGCGGACGAGATAGCATCGCAGGGCGCTCCGCCAGACCGCGGTGGGCTGGCACTGGCAACGGCTGCTCCAAGGGTGCTGATCGCCTTGGAGGCTGAAGCAGAGGAACTTGCGCCGCGGCGGCGCCGCATCATTGTCCGCCACAGCAGCGACGATCGTATTGTGGCCGTGTTGGAAATCGTGTCGCCGGGGAACAAGGCGAGCGACTATGCCATCACCCATTTCGTGGAGAAGGCCGTTGACTTGCTCTATGCCGGCATCCATCTTCTGATCGTCGATCTCTTTCCACCCACCGACCGCGATCCCGAGGGCATTCAACAACTGATCTGGTCGCAGCTCGGAGAAAAGGACTTCCATTTGCCGGAGGGGCAGAACCTGACTCTGGCGGCCTACACGGCGGGTGAAAGGAAGCTCGCCTTCATCGAGCCTACGGCTGTTGGCCGAAACCTGATAGAAATGCCGCTGTTCTTCACGCCCGAACGCTACGTCAACGTGCCGCTCGAAGAGACCTACCTTCGAGCTTTTGCGGCCGTGCCGCAACGTTGGCGAAGAGAACTTGAGCCCCAGGCGTAGGGCGGGCGGGCACGGTGCGCGCAGACTTGTCCCCGATTGGGGACATGATGGCGAAAAGAAGCGGGCGAACTCGGAGACGCCCAGATGTTCCGTTAAGCTGCCGCGGTACCCCGGAAGATGCAATGACCGGAAGATAGCCGGGGTAACGCTGCCAAGGCCTCCTCCGTTCCCGTAGGCATCGCCTTGACGTTCCACCCTTCTCTGTTACCTAGAGCCTCATCCAAATTCCGAGCCTTCTCTATGTAGAAGGTCTCACTCTTCTCCGTCCAAGGTGCCTCTTCGGACCGGCCCCTACGACATACGAACGTCGTCGATGCCTAGCCCAACACCAAACATTATACGCCCAGGCTAAATCCCTTGTCGAGGGTGTAGGCAAAAATCTTGTCCCTCCCTCAATCGGGGTGAGAATTGCACTCCCTCAGTGTCAGTTCTTCAGACAAAACGAGGGCGATGGCCCGGCCGCGGTTCAGTCTTTCGCGGGCCTAATCGTCGCCACGAAGCCGCCAAACGGGCGTACGGCGATCCGCACCGGACTATTGCTCTCGACCACCATCGTCTTCCCGCCGAAAGACCTTGCATCCCCTCCGTCGGCAATCAACTCGAACCGGTACTTGCCGCTCTCCAGGAACGCCAGGTTGGGGGCCACATTCTTGGGCTGGTCCTCGCCGTTGATGCCGGCCAGATACCAGGTCTCGCCTTGTCGGCGAGCCAGAACCGCCAGCTTGCCCGGTTCTCCGGCGACCAGACGCGTCTCGTCCCAGACGACCGGCACGTCGCGGAGGAACCGTTTCGGACCCTCGGGCAGGTTCCGGTAGGCCGAAACCCGATCCGCCAGGTGCAGCCAGCCCGACTCAAACACTACGGATAGGGCCAATTCGTGGGCATTCGTGGTGAGATGCGGAAACTGATCGTCGCTGAAGGCGCAGGGGGTGTAGTCCATGGGCCCGACGACGTTCCGCGTGAAGGGCAGGACGGTATTGTGCCAACGGGCGTGTTCCGGATACTCGGAAGCGAAAGTGTAGCACTCTGCCCCTCGGACGGCCTCCATCGACATCAGGTTCGGCCAGGTTCGCGACCAGCCGCGGGGCATTGTGCAGCCGTGGAAGTTGATCATCAACTGGTGCTTGGCCGCGTCGCGGAGGATGTCCAGGTATTGAGCGATCCGGTCCTGCTTGTCGCTCTGGAAGAAGTCGACCTTGATGCCCTTGATTCCCCATTGTTTCAGAAGCGACAGCTCGAAATCGCGGACCACCGGATGACCGAGCGTTCCCCGCGGCTTCTCCGTGACATAGTTGTGCTCTCCGCCTGAGTTGTACCAAAGTAGCAGCCCCACGCCCTTGCTCTCGGCATAGCGGGCCATTTGGCGAACGTCGCCGCCATCCATCAACGTCCAGTTGGCGTCGACGAGGTAGTACTCCCAGCCCATTTCGGCGGCCAGATCGATGAACTCGATCTGCTTCTGATAGTCGCGCGGGCTGTCGTGATCGGACCACCAGCTCCAGGCGGCCCGGCCCGGCTTGATCCAACTGGTATCTTCAATCGCACAGGGGGGGCACAGATCCGTCACCATCGTCGACTCGACGATCGTGTCGAGCGACCGACCGACAAGGACAACACGCCACGGAGTGGCCCACGGAAGCGTGGAGGAGGGTTCGACCGGTCCTACGCCGTTCCCCTCGCCTGGGTCGGGAAAGCGGATCTGGTATCTCCCGCCGGGGGCTTCGGAGGCCAGGCGGCAGCCACAGTAGGTCCCGTCCAATCCCGCCTCGGCCAGGAGGAGCCAACTCGAATCGCCTGGCAGTTGGAACAGCGCCGGCAGGCACCAGCCGGCCTTGGTCGACGAGGTGGTTCCGGCCGCGATGCCGTTCTGGAAGTACTCCTCATAAGCGGGCGTCCATTGGCTGGCTTCCTGGTAGGGCTGGATCCAGGCCTTGACCCCCTCGGGCACCGCGAAGCCGGTGGTTTCGCTAACGACCGTGTGAAGTTTGTCGCTCTGTTCGGGAAAACGGTAGCGGAAGGCCACGCCGTCGTCGGCCACGTGGAACTCCACTTCCAGCCTCGCTCCCGCCTCGTTCCGGAAGGCGATCGTCTGCCGGTTGGCTCTCACCGTGCATTTCCGCTTTTTCCCGTGAACGAGCGTGTAGGTCTCGTCGACCCGGCGCACCGCCTCCGCCCCGACGACCCTCAGGCCCTCGACGAAGGCCTGATCGCATCGGGTGATTCCGAGGGGCGAATAGGGCAGGACTACGACGTCACCGTCCGCGGATTTCCGGTCGATCCGGTAATAAAGCCGGATTCCCGGCGAATAGCCTTCCAGGGACCCCAGGTCGTCGAGCGCTACCGTTGCGCAGATTGACTTCTCCGGGGATTCGATTGGCCACAGGTCGGGCTTTTGGTCGTCGCCCGCGCACATAGACGGTACCGCCGTCAATAAGACGCCCCAGACTGGCAAAAACAGGCCTATTCTCGACATCGGGATTCCTCCCTGAATGGGGTGTTGAGTGATAGGTAACGGATGCAGGACCATTCTAGCCTTTGCTTCACAATCGTCACAAGCCGGCGGTTTGGGATCGTATTCATCCCACATCCGGGCGGTCTGTGTTAGAATCGAGGGGATTGGGATGATTCACGTATGAGGCGGACTGCCGGTTATACGCCATGAAGCTACTTCTGAAGTTGGCAATTGTCGTCGCGATCCTGGCCGGAGGCGGGTACTTCGCCTATCCTCACGCGACGGCCTACTTGAAAGCCCGGAACAAGGTCCACTATCGTTTCGCCGAGGTTGAGGAGGGGGAAATCATCTCCGTGGTCAACTCGACGGGGGACGTGCAGCCGGTTCTGCGGGTCGAGGTGGGGTCGTTCGTTTCCGGGCCGATTATCGATCTGCCGATCGACTTCAACGATGAAGTCAAGAAAGGCGACTTGATGGCCAAGGTCGATCCGCTGCTCTACCAGGCAGCGGTGGATCGGGAGGAAGCCTCCTGGGAGACCCGCATGGCCGACGTAGAACGGGTCAAGGCGCTGCTCGAACAGGCCGAGAACGAATTCAAACGAGCCGAGAAACTTCAGGAGAAGCACGAGGATTTCATCTCCGATACAGAGATGGATCAGCTTCGGGCGAATCTCAAGTCGCTCACCGCGCAACTAAAGGTGGCCGAGGCTTCGGTGAAGCAGGCGAAGGCAAGTCTCGACAATGCGAAAACGAATCTCGCCTATACCGACATCACCGCGCCGGTCGACGGGCTGGTGATCGATCGGAAGATCAGCCCCGGCCAGACCATGGCCGCCCAGTTCCAGACGCCCCAACTGTTCATCATCGCGCCGAACATGCGCGAGATGATGTACGTTTACGCCTCGGTCGACGAGGCGGACATCGGCTTGATTCGCGAGGCCAAGGAGCGGGATGCCGTGGTTGAATTCACCGTCGACGCCTACCCCGACGACCTGTTCACCGGCAAGATCGCCCAGGTGCGGCTCAACCCGACGTCGGTGCAAAACGTGGTGACCTATCCGGTGGTGGTCGAGGCGGCCAACCCGGATCTGAAGCTTCTGCCGGGAATGACGGCGAACATCTCCTTTCAGGTGGAACGCCGCGAGAACGTCGTCAAGGTTCCCAACGCGGCCTTGCGGTTCTTCCCGAAGCGTGAGAACGTTCGGCCCGAGGACCACAAGCTGCTCGAAGGCGGCGGCAACCAGGCGGAGGAGGACGACGAGAACAAGCAGGAGAACGAGACCGATCAGCGGTCGGCCGCGGAGAAAGCCAAGGCGAAACGCGAGCGGAGCAAACGCCATGTCTGGGTCGCCGAAGGCGAACTTCTCAAGGCGATCGCCGTCGAGACCGGGATCAGCGACAGCCAATTCACCGAATTGGTTTCCGGCGATCTGAAGAAGGGAATGAAGCTCGTATCCGGGACAACCAAGAATCCCGAGGGGTAACCATGTCCCTTTTCACCACGATCCGCATCGCTCTTCGAGCGCTGGGCAAGAACAAGATGCGAGCCGGGCTGACGGTGCTCGGCGTCGTCATTGGGATTGCTGCGGTGACGACCATGGTGTCGATCGGGCAAAGTGCCGGCGATCTGGTCCAGGGGGAGTTTCAGGCCTTTGGGTCCAACGTGATCGTGGTCATTCCGGCGAGCATGCGCCAGCGCGGAGTCCACCAGGGATTCGGCAGCCGTCCGACGCTCACGGCGGACGATTGCACGGCCATCAGCGAACACTGCGACTCGGTGATGGCCGCCTCGCCGATCGTCGGGGCCGGTGGGCAGTTGATCTACGGCAACAACAACTGGAGCCCGCGGGAGATGATGGGGGTGGGCACTCAGTACCTGACGGTCCGCAACTGGGAGATTGCGCGCGGGGGTTTTTTTACCGAGCGCGACATTGCCGGCGCCGCCAAGGTTTGTGTGATCGGTCACACGATTGTGGCCAAGTTGTTTCAGACGACCAATCCCTTGGGCGAGACGATTCGGATTCGCAATATTCCCTTTGAGGTCATCGGCGTTCTCGAAGAAAAAGGCGCCAACCTGGTCGGCGACGACCAGGACAACGTCGTGCTCGCTCCGTATACGACGATCCGCAAGCGGCTGCGCGGTTCTGAGTTTGACAATGTCGACGTGATCTTCGCCTCGGCGAAATCGCCCGAGCTGATGTCCGAGGCCCAGCACGAGATGCGGCAACTCCTGTTCGAACGCCATCGCATTCCGCCGGGGGAAGAGGCCGATTTCGAGGTCAAGGACACCGCCGAGATCGCCGCGTTTCTCGACAAGGTCACCGGCACCATGACCATTCTGCTGGCTTCGATTGCGGGAATCTCCCTGCTTGTCGGCGGCGTCGGCATCATGAATATCATGCTCGTCTCGGTTACCGAACGCACCCGGGAAATCGGGATTCGGCTGGCCGTCGGCGCCCGATCTTACGACATTCTGTTTCAGTTCCTCGTGGAAGCCACCTTGCTTTCGGCCATCGGCGGCGCGATCGGATTCGCTCTGGGATGGGGAGCGTCGACCGGGATCACGATGCTGATCAACTCCATGACGTCCGGCACGAAATGGCCGATCGTCGTCTCGTTCAAGGCGGCCACAATCGCCATCCTGTTCTCGTCGGCTGTGGGCATGTTTTTCGGGTTCTTCCCCGCCCTGCGGGCCAGCCGTATGGACCCGATCGAAGCGCTGCGGTATGAATGATGTGTCAGCGGTCGTCTCTTGACGACCAAACGCCGTGCCTTCGTCTTCAGTCGGAATGAAAGAGACTCCCATGCCACGAGTTTTGTTGCTCGGTTTGATTCTATTTGCCGCACCGTGGGTTCCCTCGGCCGACGGCGCCGAAACGGTTCGGCCCAATATCCTCTGGTTGTCGACCGAAGACATCTCGCCCCACCTGGGCTGTTACGGTGTGGAGCAGGCCCATACGCCCACGCTCGATCGGCTGGCGGCCGACGGAATCAGGTACACCCGCGCCTTCACCGTGGCAGGGGTGTGCGCCCCGAACCGAACGGGCATCATCCTGGGAATGTACCCCACCAGCGTCGGCGGGCATCACATGCGCTGCAGCGCCACGCTGCCCGAGCATATCCGCTGCTTTCCCGCCTACCTGCGCGAGGCGGGCTACTACTGCACAAACAATTCGAAAACCGATTACAACTTCACGTCCTACAAGGGCACTTGGGACGTATCGGGCGGCAAGGCTCATTGGAAGAACCGGCCGGACGGCGAGCCGTTCTTCGCCGTGTTCAACTACACCAACACGCACGAAGGCAGCATCCGCGCCACCGGCGACTCCTACGCATCGAAGACCGCCCGGCTCACGGAGGACCAACGCCAGGACGCCGGCGCTCTCGAGTTGCCGCCTTACTATCCCGACACGCCCGTGGTGCGCAACGATTGGAAGAAGTACTTCGAGCTGATCACCGGTTTGGACTACTGGGTGGCCGATCATCTGAAGGCCCTGGAAGAAGCCGGCCTTGCCGACGATACGATCGTCTTCTTCTGGTCCGACCACGGCGTGGGCCTGCCGCGAGCCAAGCGCTGGGTCTACGATTCCGGCACGCGGATCCCGTTGATCGTGCGGATTCCCGAGAAGTTCCGTGCGGCAGGGCAGGGGAGTCCCGGTACCATCTGCGGCGATCTTGTCTCGTCCATCGACCTGGGCCCCACGGTGCTGAATCTGGCCGGGCTTCCGATCCCTGGGAACATGCAGGGCCGGCCGTTCCTGGGACCGAACCTAGCTGCGCCGCGGCAGTACGTTTACGGCGTCCGCGACCGCATGGACGAACGCTACGATTGCCTGCGCTCGGTTCGCGACAAACGGTTCCGCTACATTCGCAACTACGAGTCCTTCAAGCCCTACTGCCAGTACATGAACACACCCGAGGGCGGGCCGACCATGATGGAACTGCGACGCCTGCAGGCATCGGGGCAACTGCCCGTTGCCGCCCGCATGTTCATGGCCGACAGCAAGCCGGTCGAGGAGTTCTACGACCTGGAAAACGATCCCCACGAGATTCACAACCTGGCGGCCGATCCCAAGTGGCAGAACGAAATGGATCGGTTCCGCAAGGCCCACCTGGCCTGGATGGAGGAGACTCGCGACCTGGGTCTCATTCCCGAGCGGGAACTGACCGCCGGCACGGACAAACTGGGGAGCACCTGGGCAATTCTCGACCGGCCCGACGCAGTGCAGATCATCGCGAGGCTCCGCCGCCTGGTCGAGGCCGGCGAACGAGGGGAGCAGGGAATGGATACACTCGTCGGGGCCCTCAGTGCCGAATTGCCCGCCGAGCGTTATTGGGCGGCCACAGGCCTCGGTAACCTCGGCAAGAAGGCCGCGGGCTCGGCCGGCACTCTCAAAGAGATGCTCGAAGACGAGTCGCCGGTGGTACAAATCGCGGCCGCCCGGGCCCTTTGTTTGATGGATCAAGAAAGTGCGGCGCTCAATACGCTGGTCAAGCAGCTTGCCAGCGATCGGCCCTGGGTGCGTCTCCATGCGGCCATCGTGCTCGACACGATCGGCGAGAAAGCCCGGCCGGCGATCCCCGCTCTCCGCAAGGCGCTGGACGACAAGGGGAACAAGTACGTGGTTCGCGTGGCGAACCATGCCCTCAACGTTCTGGAAGGAACGAGCAACAAGGTGCCATAGGCCGCGTTACGTCGGCATTTGTATCGAGGTGGTGGCGAAGTGCATGACGTAACCGCAGTTCTGGCAGATGAGTTGAACGAGCGGGAAGTTGGGGCCGCCGACCACCGTGCCGCCGCCGTCGGGCGTGGTGGGGGGAGCCACGATGTCTCCGGGATGCCGCCCGGTGGCCCCGCATGCCGGGCAATCGTCGCGCACGCCTTTGGCCTGGAGCCAATTGAGCAACTGCTGCTTCTTGGATTCGTGAAGGGACATTGAGTATCTCCGTGGCGAGTGAGTGATAGGTTTGTTTCGTTCGCCCGCCTGTTTGACCCATGGGGGTTCCCGAGGCACCGCTGCCCTTACGTGGCCGCCACCGCGGCTTCCTCCTCGGAATCGACGGGCGATCCGTTGCCGGGCTCGGCGCCTTCGGGCAGCAATCGGTAGTGCTTCAAACCTTCGACAATGCCGGCGGCGTAGGCCGAGCCCGAATAGTAGATCCGATGGGCCTTCGACGTCGGCAGCGAATCGAGTTCTTCGGAATGGTTGGCCACGACGATCCCGGCCGTGCGCCCCATGAGCATGTCGCGATCGTTGCCGGAATCGCCCGCGGTGGCGATCCGCTCGATCGGGATGTTCCACTTGTTCGACAGGTACCGAATCGCCTTTCCCTTGGAGGCTCTCGGCGCCAGAATGTCGACGAACGTGCCGTGCGAGAAGACCAGGTTGTAGGCGGCGTTGGCATTCTCGAGGGCGTCGTGGATTCTGGGCAGAGCCTCGGCGGGATCGACGTTCTCATCGAGGTTGTAGCTGATCTTGAATTCCCGCTGGGCGTGGTCTTCGGTCTGTAGGAAGAGGAAGGGGAGAACGTCCAGCGCCTGGCGCACCCGTTCGGGACGCCACTTGGCCCGAACGTGGCTGGCCCAGCCTTTGTCGGGGAGGCATTCCGGGCCGTAGTAGATCTCGGAGCCGACCGAGGCCACGACCACGTCGACCTCGTCGATGCCGTTGTCGCGGAGCACGTCCATGGCCAGATCGACGTTTCTTCCGGAAGCCACGCCGAAACCGAAGCGGTCGCGGTGCCGGTCGAGGAGTTCGATCAGTTCCTCGAGCGACTGCTCGTCCCCCAGCAGGGTGTGGTCGATGTCGGTGATCAGCATGCCCTCGAGTCTTTCGAGCCGGCGGGCGAAACCTCCCGCTCCGCTCAACGGCGCGGCTTGGGCCGGCTTCCGGCCTAGTTCCTCAACGCATTCCAGGTATTTCTCGCAGTGGGCCTGCCAACTGTAGTGCTGGCGAACTCGATTGACGCCGTTGGTCGATTTCTTTGCCCATTTCTTCTCGTCGGTCAGCAATTCGAGGATGGCGCCGGTGAGCTGATCGCGATCGGTCACGTCGACCAGGAGCCCGCTGTCGCAGTTTTCGACGATGTCTTGCGGTCCGCCGTTCTTCGTGGCCACGAAGGGGAGGCCCGTCGCCGACGACTCGATGGCCGTCAGGCCGAACAGTTCGATAAACGCCGAATTGACGAACACGCCGCGGCGTTCGGCGGCGATGCGATAGAGTTCGGGCACGTCGGTTTCGGACGAGTGGGTCTTGGGAATCGCCAGCTTTCCGTAGAGGTCGTAGCGATCCATCGCCAGCAGAATGTCGGTGAGCACCTGGCGCTCGTTGTCCTCCATCGTCTCGATGTCGGTGCGGATTCCCGCCAGAATTGCCAGGTTCGCCAGGGCTTGCAGTTCCTTGCTCTGACCGTACGCCTCGATCAGGGCCCCGATGTTTTTGCGCCGGTCGGGGCGGCAGAGCGAGAGAATCAGCGGCTTCTCCTGCACGAAATGAAATCGTCCCAGATCGTGGAGCATTCGAACCCGCGCCTGTTTGAATTCCTCGCCGGCTTCGAAGTGGGGCATTTCATATTCGTAGTAGGGGAAGAACCGTTCCAGGTCCGTTCCCGGAGGAATTACCTCGAATCGCAGGTCTTCGGGTTTGTGATATTCGCGATATTGATTGTCGCGTTCGTGACGCGTGCTGGTGATCACCAGGTCGGCCACGGAAAGGCACGCTTGTTCCATGGCGATCCGGTGGTCGATGGCCAGTTCGTGATCCGCTTCTTCGTGGGACCAGCCTTCGCTGAGGAGGTATTCCAGCTTCGGTTTGCCGAGGGAATGCCCCGTGAACACGAAGGGAACGTCGAACGCGCTGGCCACTTCCTTGGCGACGTATCCGGCGTCGGCGTAGTGGCCGTGGACCACCGCCGGGATTCGCCCTTCGCGGCGGGTGAAGGAGATCATGGCGTCGACGAACTCGTCGAGAGCCGGCCAGAGCCGCTCTTTGCGAACGTAGCGGCCGCCGCCGCAGGGGAGGCGCACGAGGCGCGCCTTGGGGCCGAGCGGCTCGATCTCCTGAGCGTAGTCGTCCGAGACCCGTTTGTCGCGAACGCGGCGAGTGAACAGGTCGACCTGTTCCACCTCGTCGAACCGGCTCAGGGCCTTCGCCAACTCGATCACGTAGCGAACCTGCCCGCCGGTGTCGGCGTCGCGTCCCATTTCGATTTGCTCTCCACGCACCAATCCGTGGATACTGATCATCTGGATATACATTTGTCACTCCCTTTCCATGGCCCACAATCGGGGCCGGTAGACCGTGTGATAGAGCGTTTCGATATACTGGTCCAAGGCCGTGCGATTCATCACGTCCAGGTAGTTCCAGTACGAGTAGACGTTGGACAATTGCAGGATGCGCTCGGCGTGCCGCGTCCAGGTGAAGGCGTCGAGAACGCGTTTCACGCCTTGCTGACTGAACCGGTTCCAAGTCGCACCGTCGCTGACGACGCGATACAGCGCGTCGCCGAAGGCCGCGTGATCGTTGGGATCTCGCACCGCCCCCGACTCTTCGTCGTCGACGATCTCCGAAGGTCCGCCGAAACAGGTGACGACGACCGGCAGCCCGCAAGCCATGGCCTCGACGACCGTCAGGCCGAACGTCTCCATGAAGGCGGGCTGGGCGAAGACGCCGCCGCGATCGGCCACGACGCGATAGATCTCGCCGGTCTCGACCTTGTTGAGCCGAGCCGCGCACCAGCGGACGTGGCCGTGAAGATCGAACCTGTCGAGAAGCTCGTACATCCGCTGGATCTCAGTGATCTCCTCCTGGTCGCTCGACTGGCCGGCGTCGATGATTGACGAGACGATGAACAGGTTGGCGGCATCCCGCAGACTCGAGTGCTTTCCGAAGACCTCGACCAGGCCGCCGAGATTCTTGATGCGATCCATTCTTGCCATGGCGAAGACGGGCGGGAGATCGGGGTCTTCCAGAACGCCGACGGCGTTTTCGTTCGGTTCGGCAGAGAGGAGTTGCCCGCCCAGATAGTTTGCCATCGCGTCAACGCGTCTGGGGTGCTCCGAGTAAGGGTAGAAATACTCTTCGCTCGCCCCCGGCGGCACGATGTTATGCCGGGCGAGTTTCGGGTCCATGCCCGAGATCACCCGATACAGTCCCGGCATGGAGAACGTCTCGTACGACTCGAACATACCCATGTCCTGATCCGTGCCGCCGATCTCGCGGTACGAACTGGAAATGATGTAGTCGGCCGAGTTGTAGGCGATCATGTCGGCGGTGAAATGCAGCGAGAAACGGTAATCGTTCTCCATGTCCGCCCAGTGCATGTCGCTCAGCAGGTACTTGGTCTTTTCCAGGGCGTGTACCGCCGCACAGTGCGTCGTTTCCAGATCCTCGGCTAGGCGGTGCGCCACGAGATTCCCGTCGGAATAGTGGCCGATGATCAAGTCGGGGCGCCCCATCAACTCGGTCACCACGGTCTGACGCGATTCGTCGGCGAATGCTTCCAGGTAAGGCCAGATCTGAAACCGGGAAATCCAGTGGGGGACGATGCTCCCGCCGCGATCGCGAAACGGCACGCGGACGATCCAGCAGTCCTCGGTGCCGTGGATCTTCTCCCGCGGCACTCCGCAGGTGGTGCCGTCGGCGTCTGGAATCAGGCGCGTCAGGACCACGATCCGGGGGTAGGCTTCGATCCCGCATTCCTCGAACAGGACCCGCATGCGTTTCTCCAGGGCGCGGGTCTGATCGAGCACGTAGGTCACTTGTCCGCCCGTGTCGGGCCGGCCCAAGACGCCGTCCTGGGCAAACCAGCCGTGCGGAGAGACCATGAGCACGGTTCGTACCAGCGGCAGCCGCCCCAGGAACCGCTCGAAGCGGACGGGATCGGACGAGTCGAGCACCTGGCTCAACAGGGACAGGTTCTCACGGATCATTCCCACGTTGCATCCCCACCCCGCCTCGAAGCCTTCGACCAGCATGGCGTGCGCTACTTCGGCATAGGGAGTCTGGGGTGAGCGGTCTGCCAGCAGGGCCTCGATCGAGTTCAAGCCTTCCGCGAGGGTCTCTGGGCTCTCCACGTGAGGCGCAACGAGAATGCTCACGCCGTTGAGCTGGCAGTCCTGGAGGAAATGCAGCAGGGCCCTGCGAAACACCTCGGGGTTCTGGTACATCTGCCCGGAAAGGTGGCGGTTGAGGAAGGAGATTCCCTCACCCATTTCTCGGGCCGACGTGACCCGCGGAAACCCGGCGAAGAAGGGGCGGAAATCGATGGCCAACCCGCGAAGCGCGGCGACTTCGGGGCCCTGCACGAGCGTGTCCTTGACCTGCAAGTATTGCTCGCGCGACACCTCCTCCAGAGCATGGTGTTCCGGGTGGAGCCGGGTCAGGAGCCTGGCTCCCGCCTTGGGGCGCAGCACGAAGTAGGTGTAGTCGGACTCCTGGATGATCTCCTGGCAGCCGCGGAAGAGACGCCGCAGCGAGGCCGCGTCGGACGCTTCGGCGCCGGTATCGGTTTCAAGGAATTCTTCCAGGTAGGCCTGAATCTGGTCGGCCAGGAAGAACGTGGTGCCGGTGGCGGCAAGGTAGTAACAGAACCGCTTGAGTTGGGGGAGATCGGGGGTCGCCACCAGGCTGGTCACGCGCGGTTTGACTCGCCGGCGTTTCGTGGGCGCAATCCGGCCCGCCCCCATATCGCTGTGGCCGACATACCGCCGGCCCTGCGCGTTCAACGGGGTGACACTCCGTGCCGGGTCGATTGCCTGAGTTGCTTTTCGCTTCATGTTCTTCTTCCTCAAGACCCTGCCTCTCTGAACGCGTTTGCTTAACTCATGATCCGCGGGTCTTGCTTGACCGACTCCGCACAGGCAACGACGTCTCGCGTCAGCAATTCAGCAAAGTGAGCAAGTTGCTGTTCGATGGCCAGTCGCGAGGGAACGTCCTCGGGCTCGGCCGTGCCGGATTGCGGATTGACGGCAAGGTAGTGGACGCCCTGTTCATGAACGCGTACCATCCAGCGCAGAAGCTGCATGGCGCTCAGACGCGTCACCTCGTAGTCGCCCCGCAGATGTCTTCTGAAGCGGTTTGCCGCGCGAGCGTCGGTAAAAATGGCCGGAACGGTTGACGGATCCCGGTCGGCGGACGCGAAGCCTCGTCCCTCGCCCGGGCCGCTTTGGGTTTTTTCGGCGATGACATAGGTAGACATAGTTGCCTCTCGTTCGGATGCCAGTCCCCAGGAGCAATTGCCATGCCGGGTAAAAAACAGGGAGAAAACTGCGTTTCAGGCCGCCTTTGGGGCGTGTGTGACTCAAAAACCGTGAGACACGGATGTCCCAAGTGCCTGGATATGCTATAATGAGACAGTGATGTCCCGTTTGTCTGCCGGAGATCGCGATGAGTGACGAACCCCTGGTAGCCCTGGTTTACGGCACCCCCGAACTCCGCAAAGCCCTGTGGAGTGCGGGATATCATCCGTTCCTCCTGAAAGCGGTGAGCGTGGAACACCTGCACCATGACGGCAGACTGCCCCGGTTGGCAATCGTCGTGGTGGACAAGAAGGTCGGAACTGGTTCCGCCGAGACCATTGTGGCTTTGACCCGAACGCTCCCCTTGCTGGATGTGGTCGCCTGGGCGCCCCAGGCAGACGGGACTCTGGTGCGGACGCTCTTTCGAGCAGGTGCCAAGGACGTGCTTGTTGCTACCTCGCCGGATGCCATCGTGGAAGCCGTTGCCGAAATCGTCGACCACCAGCAGATCCTACCCAAAGTCGACGCCGCCGGATCGCGACCCGGCGTCAATTCCCGCTTCGAATCGCTCTGGAGCCGCAGTCCGGCCATGTGGGACCTGTTCGACCTGTGCGATCGCATCGCCGGCTCCGACGCAACCGTGCTGATCATCGGCGAGACGGGAACCGGCAAGGAGTTGTTCGCCCGGGCCATCCACCGCCGATCGGGGCGGCAGGGGCGGTTCGTCTCGGCCAATTGCAGCAGTATTTCATCGGAGTTGATCGATACCGAGCTCTTCGGCCACGAGCAGGGAGCGTTCACCGGCGCGACGCACACGAAGACGGGTCTGGTGCGGCATGCAGAAGGCGGAACGCTGCTACTCGACGAAATCGGGGATATGCCGTCCCAGTCGCAGCTCAGTCTGCTGCGGATGCTCCAGGAACGGTGCGTTCGTCCGGTCGGCGGGCAGGACGAGATTCCCGTCGACGTTCGCGTGGTCGCTGCGACGAATGCTTCCCTGGAAGAGGCCGTCGAAAGGAATGAGTTTCGCGAGGACCTGTTCTACCGTCTCGATGTCATCCGCCTGACGATTCCGCCGCTGCGGGATCGCCGCGAAGACATCGTCTTCCTGCTGGGCCATTTCGTCCGCAAGCTGGCCAAACACTATCAGCTTGCCCCCCCGCAGATGTCGGCCGGGTTTCTGGATGCTGCCACGTCGTACGATTGGCCCGGCAACGTCCGTCAACTGGAAAACTTCGCCGAACGCACACTCCTTTCCACGCGCCGCAAGCTGTTGACCGCCAGGGATTTTGCCACGTCGATGGAGATCGAGGACGAGGCAGCCGGCACGATCGCGTTCCCCCGCCAGGCCCCGCCCAACGGAGCGCAGCCCTTGAGTCTCGATTTGCGAAAGTCGCTTGCCGAACATCTCGATCCGCTCGCCCGCGAAATGGAGGTGAGTTACCTCACCGCGGCACTCCAGGCCACCGGCGGGCGAATCCAGGCCGCGGCCGAAATGGCCGGGTTGAATCGTCGGACCCTTTTGCGGAAACTAAGGCAATACGGGATCGACAAACGGGATTTCAAGTAGCTTCTCGCCTCGCGTAGCTCAAGAATTCCTGCCGAAGAAGGAGTAGGGTCATGCGGCATCTTTGGAAGGTCACGTCGATTTCGACGATTCTGCTCGCTGCTGCGAGCTTACTCGCCCTCCCTGCTCTCGGACAGACGCCGGCCAACGATGTGAGCGTCCCTGGGGAGATGAAGCTCTGGAAAGAAATCGACGTCTCCGCCTGGAGTGGGTGTTTTCCCTCCCTCGGCGATCTCGACAACGACGGGCGGGTCGACTTCCTGCTCTATCGGCAGGGGCCGCAGACGACTCCCGGCTACCTGGTCGGCGTCGATCACGAGGGCAAAAAGCTCTGGGACTTGGGGGATTCGTCGATCGAGAGTCACAGTCCGGACGGCGCCTGGCAAGAGCCCGCCTTGCGGGGAATCGCGTTGGTTTACGACATCGACGGCGACGGCCGCTCGGAGGTGATCGCCGAGCTCTGGAAAGACGATCGGCCCATGCTCTGCGTGCTCGACGGAGCAACCGGCAAGATCGAAGCGGAACGCCAGTCGCCGTTCGACCTGGAGGTCCGCGGGGGAAAGCGAAGCCGCTGTCATCCGCTTGCCATGATCGCGCTGTTGAAGGGCAAGGACGGTCCGCCCTCGATCGTGATGAAGTTTGAGGCCAGCGGACGGGTGCCGACCCACGCGATCGCGCTCGACGCGAATCTGGATACTATCTGGCACGTGCAGGGCGAGCCGACCGATATGGGGCACCTGCCTTCCGTGGGAGACCTGGATTCGGACGGGCGAGACGAGTTCCTGCTGGGAACGACGCTCGTCGACGACGACGGAAAAGTCGTCTGGCGCCAACCGGCCCAGAACCACGCCGATTGCACGGCCATCTTCAAACCGCTGGGAAGTCCAAGCCAAGCGGCACTGATCAGCATCTGCAACACGGGGCCCGCGTTCTGCCTCGATGCGTCCGGAAAGCCGATCTGGCAGAAGACGACCGAAGAGGTCAGCCACGGGCAAGGGATCTGGGCCGGCAACTTCATCGACTTCGAGCCGGGCGATGAAGTGATCATCCTCAAGAGCGGGCACTGGGGCGACTTTGTGACCGTCCGCGGTTCCGACGGCAAACAACTGGCCGCCTTCCAGCATCGCCGCGAGTTGAAGGGCTATCCCGACTTTCCTTGCGTCGTCAACTGGCTCGGCGGCGGCGTGCAGTCTCTGTGGATCCCCATCGACCGCTGCCTCGTCGACGGCTACGGGCAGATCGTTGCCGACCTTGGCTCCCACGAAGAACACGTGCACGACCGACTGCAATGGGGCACGACCAAGTCGCACGTGGCCACGCAGGCCTTCGCCGTCGATCTGTGCGGCGACCCGCGGGAGGAACTCGTGCTCTATCAGCCCTACAACGGCAAGTCGATCCTGATCTTCACCCAGCCCGATTCAGACATGAGCGGGAAGACCTACGTTCATCAGAAGAACGCGCACAATATCCACAGCTACTTCTGACAATAGACAGTCTTTCCCTCGTTCTGTTTTGAACAGGAGGGATCAGAGGTATCAGAGAAAGTATGGCGAGAAGACACGTGTCGGCGGACACTCCAAAGATCAGGTGGGCCAATCGATCAAGTTGATATCTGGCACTAAATATGCGAGTGTCAGCGAGTCAACCTGGCTTTTTCAGGCCGATCCCGATCACAGGCGCCTACGCCAACTCTAAATGCCACACTCTGATTCCTCTGATCCCTTCTGTTCAATAGCCGTCTTCAATCCCTCCTGTCCAAGCCGCACGTCTATAGTTCGGCCAGACATTTGTCGAGGTAGGCCCGGGCGGCGTTGATCTCGTCGGTGACGGCGCCGAGGGTCTCCATGATCGGGATGCCGCGAGGAACCGGGTGCATGAAGATCTCGACCCAGCGGCTGTAGCCGATCTTCTTCAGGGCGGCCAGGATGGGGCGGAAATCGAGCGAGCCGCGGCCCGGCATCTGCTCGAGTTCCTCCTCCTTGGGAAGCTTCGTCATGCAGCCCTTGCCGTGCTGCCAGGCGTAGAAGTGGACGAGCTTCGGCCCTAGATCCTCGATCAACTGGGCGAGCAGCTTCTCGTCCTGGGGAAGATGATACGGTGCCAGGGCGATTCCCAGGTTGGGGCTGGCGGCCGCCTCGCCGAGATAGCGGATCGAGTCGACGCTCGCGATCAGTGCGTTGGCGTGGTTCTCGATGCCGATCGTCACGCCATGCTCTTCCGCCAGTTCTACGTGGGGCTTCATCTTCTCGACGAACTCCTTGACGCCCGCCTTCGCCTCGGCGCCCGTCACGTTCTTGGGGCCCACGCTGCCGCTGACGATCAGCGAACCGCCGAACTTCTTGAGCACTTTCAGTTCATCGTCCAGTCCGAGCGGCCCCAGGTCGTAGCGAGTCGTCATGCCGAGCGAGACGTTGTGTTTCTTCAACAACTCGGCGAACCTCTCGTGCCCCATCTCTTCCATCTGCTCGCGCTGGTTGGCATGAACCATGGGCCAAAGGTCGATCCACTGGGCTCCGATCTTGTGAACCTCGCCGACGACTTCTGCCAAAGGCAGCTTGCCGTACATGCTCGACGCCAATGCGTACTGCAACTGAAACTTCGACGAGTCGGCGGCTTGTAGCGAACGGGGCAGGCAGGCCGCCGCCGTTCCGGCGGCCAGCAATTGGCACATCTGGCGACGGTTGATTCTCGTGTCGATCACGGGCGAGTCTCCGCGAAGGGTGGTTTGTGGTGGTGCCCGCCATTCTAGTCAGCCTCCGGGCCGATTTTCCACCATTTGCCCCCGCTTCACGGAAAATGGCAACGATCTTACAATATTCGGGCGGATGGCACGAAACCAGATAGACTTACCGCGAGGTACACCCATGTTCCGACTGATTCTTGGCGCCGCAATTCTCGTTCTCGCTTCATCAGCCTCTGCCCGGGCGGCCGATCCGATCGAGCCCCTGTTGCGCACAATCGATCTGAACGTGGGCGAATCGCAGACGGTCGAGTTGTGCGACGGATCATCGGCGACCGTCAAACTCCTCGCCCTCAATGAATCGCGCGACGACATTCGCGGGGCGGTGCGGCGAGCCGACGTGGTCGTTGAAGTGAACGGGGAGCGGAAGACCCTGACCGCCGCCTACTACCGCCTGCCCGTCGAAGCCGGCGGCGTCCAGATCGACTGCGCCGTTACTCGCGGCTGTGCGACGCCGGAGAAAAACCCCTGGGCCTTGGACGCCGACGCCCGGTTCCGCCTGTGGCCGAAGAACTCGCCGTTCATTCGCCCGGAGACGTTCACCTATCCGGTGAAGCAACTGTGGTTCGCCACCGACACGCAAATGGCCAATGATCCGTGCTATGTCAACGGCGGTGAAGCGCCGGGCAAGACCGACATCTATTACCATTGGGGACTCGATGTCGGCGGGGTCGAGGGCAAGGTTGAGATCGTCTGCGCGACCGACGGGCTGGTGGTTTCTGCACGGGGCGAGACGTTGGAGAGTGAGAAGACGGGCACGCCCGTGAAACCGCGTTACGACGTCGTCTACGTCAAGGACGGCCGCGGCTGGTACTATCGCTACAGCCACATGCAATCGATCGACGACAACGTGAAACTGGGCGAACGAATTGCCATGGGCTCTCCCATGGGAATTCTGGGTAAGGAAGGTGCCAGCGGCGGCTGGTCCCATCTGCACTTCGACATCTCGGCGATGCAGCCGAGCGGGCGCTATGGAATCGTCGAAGCCTATGCGTTCTATGCCCAGAGCTACCTGCAACAGCACCCCCTTCCGCTCAAGACCATAGCCCGGCCCCATCACGTCGCCTGGACCGATCAGACCGTCACCCTCGACGGCAGTCGGTCCGCCGGAGTCAATCCCCTCGTCCAATATCACTGGACCTTCACTGACGGCGCGACTGCTGAAGGCCAATCTGTGCAACGCCGTTATGACCGGCCCGGCACGTACAGCGAGATCCTCCGGGTGCGCGACTCCGAGGGCCACGTCGACTACGATTTGGCCGTCGTCCAGGTCTTCAACCGCGACGATCCGCAGTCGCTGCCGCCCTCGATCCACGCCGCCTACTGGCCCACCCGCGATCTCAAGGTCGGCCAGGAGATCACCTTCGCCGTCCGCTCCTTTCAGATCGGCAAGACCGAGGGACACGAAGAATGGGACTTCGGCGACGGCTCGCCGGCGGTTCGGGTCCAGTCTGACGGCAACGCGGTGACGCTTGCCAAGGACGGCTACGCTTTGACCACGCACCGGTATGCAAAACCCGGCCACTATCTGGTCCGCGTCCAGCGTACGAACGACCGTGGCGAATCGGCCGTCGGTCACGTCCACGTGAAAATCGAAGGAACTCCGTAGCTTGTCAATCGGGCGACCGACCGGCCAGCGGCTGCCAGCCGAGTTTCTGAGCGACGGCCGACGCATATTCCGTCGCCTCGTTCAGGTCGCCGGCGGTAATCGCCGCACGTTCGGCGGCCATGGCCGTCGCCTGGGGCATGTCGAGGAATCGCCGGACGTTCAGCAGGATCGGGCCTTCCCGGTGGTTGGTGGGAAGCTGATCCAGAACAAGCTCCTTGATTGCCGGTTCGAACAGCGAAGCATAGACGACCAGCCCGGCCGCCTGACCCTTGGCCTCGATCCGGAGCGGTGCGCCTTCCAAACCCTTGATGCTCCGTGCAGCTTGAACTGCCCGGCGGACGTCCCACACCCGCATCCCGTCGGCCGTTTGGCCGAGCAGCATGAACCGCCGCCGAATCTGCGTCTGCTTCTTCTCGTCCCCGCTCCAGGCCGTGGGACCGATGCCTCGCGGCACGGCAAAGACCAGCGTCTCCTGAAGTCCGCCGAAGGACCTGTCGAACTGCTCGTCGCTCGGAGCAGCCCCCCAGTCCAACGCCTTCGACCAGTTCGACCATCCGTCGTTGTCGAGCACGCGAAGGACGACCTTGGCATCTCCTTTCGCGCCCGCCGGTCGAGCGACGAACAGCGGCAGGATGACGTGATCCTGGCTGCAATAGGTGTACTGCCGCAGGACGAGTCCTTTCCGTTCCACGGACGACTGCTCTTTCAGATCAACCGGTCGTCCTTCTTCCGGCCAGCCGCGGAACACCTTTGTGCGCAGCGCTTCCATCCAGCCGTCGCGCATCGCCTGCCACTGTGCCTGGTTCTTGGGAATCTCGGGCGGCGGCGCCGTGGGCACAAAGGTCTCGTGAATCGTGGTGTTCAACTGATCCTCGGGCAGTTTGTCGAACACCTTCAGCTCGGCCGGCTCCATGAGCTTTTCGGCGGCCATCGCCAGCAACGACTCGTCGCCCTTCAAGTGTTTGTTAAACCAGCGAAAGGCCGGTACCCGCAATTCCTGCGTGTCTTTGTGGGGCCCCGGGGTAATCACCAGGCCGAACTGCTCTGCCGCGTTGTGGAGCCGGTAGATATCGCGAACCTTGGCGTGGGTGCGAATCACGCCTTCCAGGGGGAAGATCCGATCCGTATCGCTGTTCTCCAGCATCAGGGCACGGGGAGCAACCATGGCCGCAACCTGCGGATAGTCCCAGCGATAGGTGTTGACCATGAACATGCAGTCGCAGTGGCCTTCGACGCAGCCGTCGACGACGTGGTTCTCCAGATCGGTGATTCCCGCCACCGGCACGGCCGCCTTGATCCGCTCGTCGATCGACGAAATCCACCAACTGTAGGCACCGCCGCCGCTCCGTCCCGTCACGCCCAGCCGCTGGCCGTCGACCTCCGGCCGCGATTGCAGGTAATCGAGGGCCCGAATGCAATTCCAGGCTTCGACCCCGGCGGATGTGTAGCCGCGGTTGTTCCACCACCACATGCCGTAGCGATAGGTTCCGTGGTGGATGCCCTCGATTTCGCCAAGCTGGAGGGTGTCGATCGTCAGGCACACGTACCCATTTCTGGCGAACCAGGCCCCGTGATGCTGATAGCTGGCCTTGTTGCCGTAGCTCACGCCGTCGATCTTCACGGCGCCATGCCCGCACACGTAGAGCACGGCCGGCGCCGGTCCGTCGAGCCCCTTGGGGAGCCAGAGGTTGGCCGTCACGTAGAGTCCGGGCCGCGACTGGAAATGAAGCTTCTCGACTATGAAGTCGTCGCGTTCCACGCGGCCGGTAATCGTCGCCTTCAGATCAGTCCGTTCCGGCAACGGATCGAGTCCCAGCATCTCCAGCAACTGCCGGTGGTACTCTCCGCGTTTTGCCTTCCAGTCCTCGAGGGAATGGACGTCTGCCAGACAGGCATCCCGCAACCTGGCCGTTTCGGCCTCGAAATAGGCCGCAAGGTCCGGCTGCACCGCCCAGGGTTGTGGTTCCGCCCCTCCCGCGAAACCCACGGTGGACCCAATCAGCACAACCCC
Source organism: Planctomycetaceae bacterium (assembly GCA_012719125.1). Taxonomy (GTDB): domain Bacteria; phylum Planctomycetota; class Planctomycetia; order Pirellulales; family Thermoguttaceae; genus JAAYAY01. The sequence continues at coordinate 39,684 of JAAYAY010000362.1, forward strand.
CAACAAGGCAAATCGATTACAGGATTTCATCAGACACCTCCAAAGTTCACTGCGCAAAGCTCAAAGCTCATGGCTCACCGCTCACAGCTCAAGGCTCCACTTCGCCTGTCTCAGCACGGCCATCGGCGAGTCGCTCATCCGTTCGTACCAGACGGTCAGCAGCGATCCGTCGGCCAGTTGAACGGTCGAGGGATAACCCAGATCACCGCCCGGCCCGTCGCCGGAGATGATCATCGGTTCCGACCAAGTGCTCCCGTTGTCGGCAGAGAGGCGGGCCTGGTTCCCGAAGGGTGCTCTGCGATAGCCGTAGGTCATCAGCAGACGATCGTCGGCCAGACGTATCAGGTGCGAGGGCAAGCCCCACACGCCGATCGGATGGGGCACCGACCACGTCCGGCCGCCGTCTTGCGATTCCGACTGCAGGGTCTCGCCGCTATTGGCCTTGTTGTGGTTCCGGATCTGGGCAACGATCCGCCCATCGGCCGCCTCGACGGCGTGCAGTTCGTGGTAGCTCTTCGGGTCGTCGCCGTCCCGGGTGGGAATCGCGCCCTTTCTCGCCCATGTCTGACCGTCGTCGGTCGACTCGCACGCCCCGATCCACACCTCGCCACTTTCCCACAGATTCTTGCCCAGATAGAGCACGCGGCCATCGGCCAGTTGGTTGGGGCCGTGGGGGCTGTTGACCAGGCAGCGGTAGGGCTCGCTGAACGTCTTGCCGCCGTCGGTCGATCGCAGCATCCACACGCCGAGCATGGCCTGCCGTCCTGCCTCGTCCAGTTGATTGTGGACGGCCAGCCAGCGATCGAGCTTTTCCTTCGGCCAGGCGCCCTTTGCCCCAAGCTCCAGCTTCTGGGCCTTTTCCAAACCGGGAACGTAGGCCAGCGAGGTGAACGTCGTGACCAGGATTGAGCCCTTGGCCGTCTCGATCACGCCCGAGTCGCGATCGTCGATCTTCGTGTCCATGAGCACGCGGGCTTTGCTCCAGGTCCCGCCGTTGTCGTCCGAAGTAATGAGTTCCACCCGTCCAAAGGGACAGACGTGCGCTTCGCGGCCGCCCGAGCAGGTGACCAGCAACTGCCCGTTGGCTCGCCGGGCGACCGTCGGCCAGCCGTGGTACTTGTCCGGCTGGCTGCTGATGACCTTCGTCTCATGAATGGTGGCCGCGGGTGCCGCGTGGGCACGCGATTCCAGGACAAAGGGAACGGAGACGAGAGAAGCTGCCGACGCCTTGAGCATCGATCGTCGAGTGAGTTGGAGAGTCATGATGGGTTCCTCGCTATTGCCGATGAATGTGTTCCAGATGGGTGTAGTTGATTCCAGATCCTACCGCACGACCCGAAGCGTTTCCTCTCCCACGCACCACTGGGCCGCGTCGGTTGTGTCTTTGTCGTCCAGCCAAGCCGGTCCGGTCGCAGGCGGTTCGTTCTCGCCCAGCAGTTCGATCGCAACGGCCAGCCTGACGTCGTCGAATGTCGTGAAGTCGAAGTCCTTCGGAGCACCCCCGTAGCAAATGCCGTCCACCACCGCCAAGCCGTCCTTCACGCCGCATTCCCACACCACGTCCCGTCCGTCGAATCGCCCGGGCAGTACATGCACGACGGCCCGCCGCTCTCCGGCGGCAAGTTCAAACGTCTGCTCGTCCAGTTTCGTTGCGGTGACGTTGCGGCCGGCAAGCTGGTAACGAACGCGAAAATCCATCGCCCGAAAGACTCCGTTCTCGGGCCGATCGAGGGTGGGATGCCAACTGCCGTGATTGCGCAGTGGCTCGAACAGCGACAGCACCCGAGGCCCCCGTTGATCGTTGCGGACGCCGATCGAGGAGAAATCCTCGCCGTCGTGCAGAAATCGTTGTCGAAAGACAACGACCGGCTCGTCGTCCGTGCGCCAGTAGCCGATCAACGTCCGGCGCTGCGTCCACATCATCGAGCGATTGACGCTGCCCAGGCAAGCGTCGACCGTATGCCAGGTGGTGCCCCGGATCGAATCGGCCTCGTCTTCCTTGCGTATGAAGGTGCGGCGAATCTCGAGCGGATCGCAGGGCAGTCGCGCGAATCGCTCTCGCAACTCGTCGGGACACGGCAGATGCCGCAACCCATCATACGTCACCGGTCTTCCGTTGCCCGAATGGCGAGCAGCAATCCTGACGCCCGCCTGCTCCTCCAGGTAGTCGGCCAGACTCGGCAGGATCAGATCCGAGTAGGCCCGGCTGTGGGGACCTGCCCACTGGCCGGTGGCCGGATGATAACTGTCGGCGATGATCTGCCAGGCCGCTCGCCGAAGTTGCTCCGCGGCCGTTCGCGCCGCTTCGTCCTCGACCAACTGGAGCACCCGTTCGGCTTCGTTGAGCGCCACCATCGTGTAGGTGGGGCTGTTGTATTCGTTGAAGCTGCCGTGATACGCCGCGTCGGCCACGCATCGCTGCAAACGATCGCGACCGTAGGCCAGCAGATCGTCGTCGCCGAGCAACTCGCCGGCCGCCGCGCAGACGCCGCCGCCCATGATCGCAATGTTCGTGTAGCTGGGCTGCACGTTCCGCCGGCGAATCTCGACGGCCGCGTGACGCAGACTCGTCCGCATCGCTTCGACCAGATCGCCCGACAGACGCTTTGGATAGTCCTTCAGCAACACCGCAATCTGGGCGCCGAGAAAATCGGCCCAGTTGCGATCGGGGGGCGCCATTTTGTCGACGGGCTCTTCCAGAAGCCAGGGCCAGATCCCGTAATAGTCGTGATTCGCATCGGTAACCTGCAAGGTGAGCACCTTGCGAATGATCTTCTCCGCCCGGGCGAGATCTTCCACTTCACCGCGGTCGACCAAGGCCACGGCATAGGCCAGCGATTGCCGGGTTGGATGGACCCACGTTCCCTCCGCAACCTGGCTGTGATAGCCGGGGCTGCGAAACGGCGTACCCAGCATCTGGTGCTCGTCGCTGTAGCCCGCCGCGCACGACGCGAGATAGGCGTCGCGCATCTCGGCACGATCCTGGCCGGCGCAAAGAGCCGTGCCAAGAGCAAGGCCGAGAATCACGGCCGGCAGAGTCCCGCGAATCGTCAATAACACGCAGTTTCTCCCAGGAAAGGACGCGTTGGCAAGATGCCGACCCATTGTAGGTTGGCACGTGCCCCGATGCCAGCATTCCAGGAAATTCGCCGATTTGTGGGCCGGAGTCGACAAACGACGGGCACGTGAGGGTATGCCTCGACGCGTGTGCGCCGATCAGGTACGCTCTTGGAGAGATGACGAGACTTTGCAGGAATCAGAACCATGCCGATGATGCAGAGCCCTCCCGGGGCGGAAACGACGATCGACGGACGCCGCTACCTCTACTTCGCAGGAACGGGCTACCTGGGCCTCCAGGGCCACCCCGACGTTATCCGGGCGGCATGCGAAGCGGTGCAGAAATACGGAATCGGCAGCGCCACTTCCCGGAATCGGGTCGGCAATACTCCGCCCGTGCTGGAGGTCGAGCGCCGGGCCGCTGAGCTGTTCGCCAAAGACGACGCCTTCCACTTCGCTTCCGGCTACATGTCGCCGGCCGTCGTTCTCTCCGTTCTGCAAGACCGGTTCGATACCGTGCTGATCGACGAACTGGCTCACTACTGCCTCGACGAGGCCGTGGCCAGGTTGCGGTGCCCCGTTGAGCCCTTTTCCCATTGCAGTGTCGAGGCCCTGGCAGACAAGCTCCGAGAGGCGGGGCGATCGAACCGCACCGTCCTCGTGGTGACCGACGGGGTTTTTGCCGCCTTGGGCCGGCTTCCGCCGGTGGCCGACTATTGGAGGCTGCTGGCAGATCATCCCGGCTCGATGCTGCTGGTCGACGACGCGCACGGCTACGGCGTCGTGGGCGAGCACGGCCGCGGCGTCCTCGAACATGCCGGGCTGTGGGGCGAGGAAGTGAACTCGCGGTGGCCGAGCCGGGACGAGGACCGTCCGGCGCTCTGGACCTGCGGCACCCTGAGCAAAGCCCTGGGCGGTTTCGGCGGAATCGTGCCGGGGACTTCTGCAGCCGTCTCGACACTGAAGTCCAAGTCGCCCTACGGATACGGCGCCAGTGCGCCCGCCATTCCGGCCGCGGCCGCCAGTGCCGAGGCCCTGCGAATTGTCACCGAGCACCCCGAGGTGCTGGCCCAACTGCGCCGGAACGTAGCCCGTCTCCGCACGGGCCTGCGAGATTTCGGCCTCGACGTAGAAGATTCGCCCGCCGCCGTGATCGCCGTCCAGTTGGAGACAGCGGAACAGATGCGACGGATTCAAGAGACGCTGGCCGAGCGAGGCATCTGGATCGCCTACGTCCCGTCCTACAGCGGTGTCGGACCGGCAGGCCTCTTGCGACTTGCCGTATTTGCCACGCACACGCCCCAGATGATCGATCAGTTGCTCGCCGAGTTAGTCCGGCTGCTGTAAATGGCCTTGCGTGATTCGTGGAAAACCGTTGTGTCAGAATCGATAATTTGGGTGGCACGCTCAGAGCGCAGCGATGGGCGTGGATCGTCACGTCACCACGCCCATCGCTGCGCTCTGAGCGTGCCACCCACGAATACTCCGGGCTAGGGCTTGCTCTCCGTAGCGGGCGGCTCACTCTCCGCGGCCGCCGGCTTGCTCTCCGCAGTCTGCGGCTCGCTGCTCGGTTGTTCCGCCTTGAGACGATCCACCGACACGCGAACCATCCAGTCGCCGCCGCCGAAGGTGCCGGCCGGCTTCTTCGGCAGCCCCACGAGGGCCTTTCCTTCCTTATCGTGGCTGACATAGACGCCTTTGGTCTTTTCGGGCTTGAAGTCCAGGCAGATCACGAAGTCTTTCGGAACCTCCGTGGCCTTGACCTTCAGCGTGACCCACTTGGGATCGCCCTTGCCGGCATGAGCGAACTTCGAATAGGGGAACGGGAAATCGGCAATCGGATTGAAGTCCTTATCGCATAGGGTCACATGGAAGTCTTCTTTGGGGGGCGCAGGATAGCCATAGCGATTCCCGTGAATCCGCACTTCCGTGAGGTAGCATCCCTCCTCCGGCGTCTGGAATGCCGAGGCGATCCCCATGGGCAGGCTTCTCTTGCCCGCCGCCGTCCCGTCGTCGTTTTTCAACTCGACGGGTTTCCCCGCCAGATCGCCGGCCTTGGCCGTCTTCGCCTTGGAGCCGCCGCCTGCCGATTCGGCATAGGCCTGGTCGTCAGCACTCAGGCGATCCAACGGCACATTGACCACCTTGCCGTCGGCCAGTTTGAGGTAGACGATGCCGTCGGCAGAACCGACCATTTCGGCCTCGACCGTGAATGCCCCCGTCGCATCGGACCAGGTGCGAGTTTCTCCGCCCCAGCTTGTGCCGGTCAGAGTCCAGCCGATCATGCTGCAAATGACCAGAACCGCCAGTTTCGTGCGCACACTCATCGCTCCACTCCTTTCTCAACCACCGTTCAAGACGTTCAGGAAGTGCCCCTCTATTCAGCTTTCGGTTCAAACGGATTTTGCGTCGGAATCTCACGCGTGAGAACCGACCGAACCATCCAGTCGAAGCCTTCAGAAACCGGCTCGAGTCCGGTCGTCGGGCGTCCGATGTACGAATGCGACTGTTTCACGCCCGTATCGAGTCCCAGAAAGACGCCCTTCCTCTGATGCGGATTGAAAACCAACACGACGTAGAACTCCTGCGGAACCTCCACGGCCGGCAATTTCAGAGTGTGCCAGCGAGAGTGTCCCCATTCCATCTGTGCGTACGGATAGGGATAAGCCTGGAGGAGTCTCTGATCTCCGTCCAAGATGTAGACGTGGAAATCCTCGGCCGGCGGATCCGTCTCACCGTAGCGATGGCCGAAGATCTCGACGGCCATCAGAAATCTTGTATCTTCGGGACGCCGGAACTTGACGGCATGTCCGCCCCCGGCGATGCTTTGCGAACCCTCCGCGGTGTTGTCGACGTAGCCCAGACGAAGCGGCAAGGGAATCCCCTCCCACGCCGCGGTCGTGTCTTGAGGCAGGAAGGGATTTGCACCGGCGGGCCGATCCTGGAGGGGCCGGTCTGTGGGGGCTTCACTTCGCAGTAGTGCCAAGGGAGACGAAAGGCCTAGAACGAGTACGGCGCAACCCGCGGTTGACACGGCGTTCAGGCCGAGCCGGTTTCGCCCCTCGTCGAGAATGGTCCTCAAGCGGACCTCCATTTGCGAACACCACGCCATCCCGATGGCCGCCGACCCCAGCGGCAGGGCGCTCCGTGTTCCGGCCACGATCTGCAGCAGATGCTCGGCGTAGTCGGCCGGCCGGCAACCGGCCAGAATCACCCGGTTGTCGCAGGCCGTCTCGGCCTCGCTTCGCATCCGCTTCGCCGCCCACCAGGCCAACGGATGATACCAGTAGAGCGAACAGACGGCCCTTGCCGCGAACTGCGACAGACAGTCGCAACGCCGCACGTGGGCCAATTCATGCATCAACACGGCCTCGATTCGATCGGCCGGCCACGTTTCGGCCGCCGCCGGAATCAGCACCCGTGGCCAGAGTACTCCCCACATCATTGGCATCGATCGCCGCTCATTCACCAACAGCCGCACACTTCGCTTCAAACCCAGCCGTGTGGCGGCTCGCCGCAGTGCCGAGTCGAGAGGTCCGCCCTTGACGCGTGCCGACGTCCATTCCAGCCAGGCGAGACTGACTGTTCCGCCTGCCACCGGCAGCCACGCGACGAGACAGCCGATCGCCCAGACAACGAGGATCAGGGCTTGCCACGACTTCCAGCTTTGCGCGGGCGCACGTGCGCGTGCCGGCGGTCCGACGGTGGCGACATCATCGTCATCCTGGTGAACAGCGGCCAATTGATTTTCACGGCGGTCCGACACTGGTGATACTTCGGAAATCGGCTTCGTTGCCGGCGATTCCACTGTGGCAACGGAGGGGGCACGCTCCTGTACGGCCCGCGCCGCTTCCCAATGTGGCAGGACGTGCCATCCCGGGAAAAACGCGGTCGCCAGGGGAAACCCGGCCAAGGCAATCATGGTCCCCAGCCACAGCAAGTGCCGCACGGCCGCAGAGGCGGATCGCATCATCCAGGCGATCAGTCCCACCATGACCAGCAGGCCGGTCGCCTGAATCGCCGAACGGATCAGGACTGCCAGCCCGGCGACAGCGACGCCGTCCAGCAGTACAACATCTGCCAAGGGGCCTCCCATCACTGGCCCTCCTTCCGCCGGGCTGCTCGAATCAGACCGGCCAGCCGTTTCAACTCGTCGTCGTTCGGCGCCCCGCTCGGATCGGCCAGATGAGCAGCCACCGCCTCCTCGAGGGAACCGCCGAAGAACGTGTGGAGCACCGACCGAAGCGCCGACTGGCCCGCTTTCAACCGCGCCCGAGTCGGCCTGTAGATGAACTCGCGGCCTCGCTTCGAATGCTCCACGTGGCCTTTCTCTTCGAGGATCCGCAGCAGGGTGCGAACGGCGGTCCGCGACGGCTTGTCCGGCAGACGCTGCCAGATCTGCGTCGCGGATGCCTCACCCAGCGAGAAACAGACCGTCATGATCTGCCGCTCGCGCCGACTCAGGCTGTTTTGATCGTCCACCGCCACTCTCCCAAAGCGGGGCAAGCCCGCAACCCAACCTTCACAAACATGCGCGCACCATGCGCAGAAGTCCCGAACAAAGACTCTAATCGTCATGCCCGCGTAGGCGGGAATCCAGAGACTCGGCAAACTGCACTAGATTCCCGCCTGCGCGGGAATGACGGGCAAAGGAACACGCGAAAGCCATGCGAGGGTCAATAGAACTTTCAACGCGACGAAACCAATGCCATTTTTTTGGCTCTTCGCAGGCTTGTCAATACGTAAAGGCCAAAAATTTGACATTATTTGTGCTGCTGAGAAGATGACGCGGCAGGCGGCGGGGCGTTACAGGTGACGGGCAAGAAAAGAAAAAAGGTTCATCCGGAATTCGCGTAGGGTGCGAAGTGCACGAAGAGTACCGGTGCCTCTTCTCTGTTGCACGATGACCATAACCGCTTGACAAACAACCGTTTAGGCGCGTCGGCAACAAGAGAAGAGGCGCCGGTACTCCCGGGCGAGGATGGAACCTACGCTTGCGCCGGATGAACCGGAAAAAAATGCTGCAAGACACCGGTACGGTGCCTATGTCGGTGGCACCATGGTCGGCCGGATGAGGCAATTGACGCTGTCCGCCGGCTCCGATTACCATTTGGGGGTGGTCAACCTGCCAAGAAAGTGAGGTTGCTCGGTGCGCCCGGTGAAGATTTGTCTCATACTCGTCGGTCTTCTGCCAAGCCTGGCCGTGCCACTCGTCGAGGCCGACGAAGTGCCGCCGACCCCGTGCACCGTCCGTGTGGCCGTCTACGACGACGCCGGCGTGAGCCGCAGTCTGCTCGAGGTCTTGGCTGTGCTCGACCAGTACCACGATATCGCGTATGAGCGGATCAAGGCCGACGCCGTCCGCGACGGCAAACTAGCCGGCTACGACGTTCTCATCCATCCGGGCGGCAGCGGCAGCAAGCAGGCTGGGAGTCTCGAAGAAGCCGGGCGCGATCGGGTCCGTGAGTTCGTCGAAGGGGGCGGCGGGTTCGTGGGCATCTGCGCCGGCGCCTACCTGGCCTGCAGCGACTACTCCTGGTCGCTGCACATCCTCGACGCCAAGGTCGTCGACCGGGCCCACTGGGCCCGGGGCCATGGAGACGTGCAGATACGCCTCACCGACGCCGGCAAGAAGCTCCTCGAGTGCGATGAGGACCTGCAAACGATCCTTTACTATCAAGGCCCGCTGCTGACCCCGGCCGACAAGCCGGAAGTTCCCGACTACGAGCCGCTGGCGACGTTCGAGACCGAGATCGCCAAGAACGGCGCCCCCGAGGGCGTCATGAAGGGCACGACCGCGATCGCTGCAGGTTCCTTCGGGAAGGGCCGCGTGGTGTGCTTCAGCCCGCACCCGGAAAAGACCGAAGGTCTGGGCCGGTTCGTGCACTTGGCCGTTCGATGGGCGGCAGGAAGCGGAGACGTGCAACTTGCCCCCTGAACCCCGAACCCTGACCCCCGACAACTCTACCCGTACCACGGCCGCGAACGCTCTTTCGCTCGCCTTGCCAGCCGGTTGAATGCCTCGCAGTTTTCTTCGATCTGGAAGTCGAACATGCCCACGCCGAGGAAATCGGCGCCGTTGTCCAGGGCGTGAGCGAAGCCGTTGCGGGGCAGGATCGCGCCGGCGGCCAGCACCTTGAAGGCGATCCAGGGCTTCTTCACCTTGGCCATGTAGGCAACCGTCTCCTCCGGGTTGATGCACCACATGCTGTCGTGCCAGCCCTCGCCGCCGTCGAGCCAGATGTATTCCTTCCGCAAGGGCTGGGGCGTGGCGGTAAAATAGTCGTCCTGATGTAAGGTCTTCACGTAGAAGTCGCAGGGAATCCCCTGTTCCTCGCAGGCCTTGACGACTTCCAGCGAGTGGCAGCCCACGCCGATCGGGATGTTGTGCTTCTTGGTCAATTCGACGGCCTCGGCGATCAAGTCGACCCGATTGAGCTGCGTAAGCTTGTCGCCGGCAACGCCCCAAACGTAGAGGGCGGCACAGCCGTCGTCGATCTTCTGGGCGATCTCGGCCTTCAGTTTTCCCTCCGCCTGGCCGATCTCGGGATGGATGCTGGGGATGATCTGCATCTTCCCGCCCCGCTCCTTGTTGTACTTGGAGACCAGGTTCGCACCGCTCTCCAAAACCGTGTTGATTCCATTCTCTTCGGCAAGCTGGAAGGTCTCGAAGATCTTCTCCTCGGTCACGTAGGCGCGAAATAGCCGGTTCACGTACTTGAGATCGCGGGCGTGCATGTAGCCCGACACGAGATTGCCCCCCAGCATCAGGCGGCTCATCTTAACGTTGCCCAGCTTGCCGTAGAGCATCCCGTCGCCCGAGGCCTCCTCGTTGTCGGCCGCGGCGGCTTCCGCCGCCTTGCTCAACGCGTACGCCGATCCGGCCGCTGCCACACACCGCCCCATGGCCGTTCGCCGATTCACCTTGTTCGCCTCGGGCATAATCGATTCTCCTTCGATGGTTCTTGGATCGGGACTAGGAAGCAGCCTAGCGGTTCACGGGAGCTTTTTCAACACGACACAGCGAACGTCCATGACCTGGCTGCCCGGTATTTCGAGTGCCCGCACCGTCAGCATGGCACGTCCCCTTGGGAGCCGCATGGTGCCCGCCGCAAGAGGGCGAAACTCCTTCACATAGGACTCGCCTCCACGATCGGCGCGATCCGCCTCGGCACCCCGCAGCGGCGGATCATACGCTTCGGAAACCCGCCCGCGAGTACTTGTATCGCCCACCGACACCTCATAGGTTGAGCCCACATCGGCGGCCGGGCAGGTGTAATAGACGCTCACGGTGTACTCCCCGGCCTGCAGCACCTCGACGTCCCAGGTAATCCGATCCTCCGTGCTCGTCCAATTGGTGAAGTACGAGCAGTTGGGCGCCTTGCCGCTCCGCTGCACCTTGCCGCCGGGCACGCCGTCGCGAGCGGGCAGGATCGTCAGGTGTTCGTCGAAGCCTATCAGGAAGCGCCGGTCGTCTTTCGCGATCGACGGCAGCACCTCGGCCTTCCACGCGGCCACGGCGTCACGAAGACGGGCCGTGATCTCAGGTTTCTCGCTGGAGATGTCGCGATCCTGGCCGGGGTCGGCGACCATGTCGTAGAGGGCCCCCTTCATGTCCAGACGATACTGCTGGGTCCGCACACTCACCCGCTTGTTCCAGTGTGAGAAGATCATCCGCTCGGGCCACGCATCCGACCCGCCCGTCAGCAGTGGCTTGAGACTCCGCCCGTCCAGCGGCTTCGAGCCGACGCGCTCGACGCCGGCCATGTCGGTGAGCGTCGGCAAGAGGTCGATGGCCCCGGCGATCTGGGGGATCACCGTGCCCGGCCTGATATGGCCCGGCCAGCGGACCAGGCAAGGCGAGCGGACGCCCCCCTCGTCGGTTGAGCCCTTCTTGCCCTTCATTCCCCCGTTGAACCGCCACGTGTTCGGGCCGTTGTCGCTGAAGTAGACCACGATCGTGTTGTCGGCCAGTTTCAATGCGTCCAGCTTCTCCAGCAGCCGGCCCACGTTCCAGTCGATGTTCTCGACCATGGCCAGGGCACATCGCGTCTTGTCGAGTTCTTCCTGCTCAGGATTGCGGTTCCGCAGCTTGACCCGGCTCTCGGGGAACCGATCGTAGAACCGGTCGGGCACCTGGAAGGGCGAATGGGGCGTGTTGTAAGGCACATAGCAGAAGAACGGACGCTCGCGGTTCTCTTGAATGAAATCGAGTGCATGGTCCGTCAGATCGTCAATAATGAAACCTCTGCCGGTGACGATCTCGCCGTTGTGGTCCATCACGGTGTCGAAGTAGTGTCCCCAGTGGCCGGAGGTGAACCCGTAGTATTCGTCGAATCCCCGGGCGTTGGGATGGTAGGGAAACTGGGTGCCGTTGTGCCACTTGCCGAAGGCCCCGGTGGCATAGCCCGCCGCCTTGAAGGCCTCGGCAATCGTCTTTTCGTCCAGATTCAATCGTTCCGCCCCGGTCGTCACGCCGTGAACGCCGCCCCGGGGATGGTAGCGTCCGGTGAGAAACTCCGCACGCGTCGGCGCACAGACCGGGCAGACGAAGAACCGCTCGAACAGGGCCCCGTCCTGCCCCAGCGAGTCGATATTGGGCGTTTCGAGGTTCGTGTTGCCGTCAATGCTCAGGTCGCCCCAGCCCTGGTCGTCGGCCAGGATCACCAGGACGTTGGGCCGTTCGGCCGCCGCCGCCCGTGCCGCCGCCAAGCAACCGATAAGGCAGACGACGACCAAAGCTGCGAGATGACGTCGATTGTGGATGTGCATGGTACACCTCATTTCGAGCGGCGAGGGTTGTGACAGACGGCGACTATTGTCGCCCCGCGCCCGTCGAATCGCAAGTTGGGCTCCGTACCGCGGGGGAACTGCAAAGTAGCAGGCACGCTCCGCCGTGCCGTCCGCCAAAGAAAGTAGCAGGCACGCTCCGCCGTGCCGTCCGTCAAAGAAGGTAGCAGGCACGCTCCGCCGTGCCGTCCGCCAAAGAAAGTAGCAGGCACGCTCCGCCGTGCCGTCCGCAGAACTGCCGGAGACCCCGATTTCCCGCCAGCGGCGATCGGAGAGTGCCTGCTACTTTTCTTGCCACAAGAGGACATTGCAGTTCTCCTGCCGTACCGGCTCGAATCACCCGGAGCGGGGGCTTGTTGCCGGAGTTCGTTGCCTTCAGAATGGCTGGCTTATTTGTCGGGCTACGTCTGCCGTTGATGGGAGGCGTGAGCGCGCTTCAGGGGGTCGGCTCAGGAGAGCCAACCTACGCGGCTCGGGAGAGCCAACCTACGGGGTTGTGAATTCGTTCTGTCGAAAGGATTGTCATGAGTGGTATTCCCGTTCTTACGGCCCAGGGTCAGAGCGTTGCGGAGGCTTGGGAGAATTCGCTGGTCGAGTTGTACCGGTCGGGCTGCGATATCAAGACGCAGTACGACAAGCCCGACGATCCGCCCAGCAAGGACGCCACGATGCTGGTGACGGTCCACGACCCGGCCGCCGAACCCCGGATCCACCGCGACTTCCCCGGCGGTTTCGAGGAACTGCAGGAATACGTCATGGAAGTCTGCGAGGGGATCAAGGATCACCTCGTGCGCGACCCGAACGACGAGACGGACACGCGTTGGGAATACACCTACCACCAGCGCCTGTTCGCCTACGCGGTCCCCACCCTCGAACCGATCGATCAAATCGAAAGTATAGCGGCCCAACTCGCCAAGACTCCCTACACTCGCCGCGCTCAGGCGATCACCTGGAAAGTTTGGGAGGACTGCTCCTGTTACGATCCGGCTTGCCTGCAAAGCATCTGGTGCCGCATCACCGAGGAGGCAGGCGAGTCGCGACTCAGCATGAACGTTCGCTTTCGTTCCAACGACGCCTATAAGGCCGCCTTCATGAATATCTACGCCCTGACGCACTTGCAGCAACAGATCGCCGCCCGCGTCACGGAACTGTCTGGACGCCCCGTGACGCCGGGACGCTACGTCCACCTGGCCGACAGCTACCACATCTACGGCTCGAACCTGACCGAATTCGAAGGCCGATTCCTGGGTGCGATCGAGAAGCGAACGTTTGAGCAGCGGACGATGCGCTACGAAGACGTTCGCGACATCATGGAGGGGGCACGCCCGGCGATCCTCGAAAAGGCCCGGAAAATGGGAAGGTGAGGGCGGGCGTCATAGCTTCGCGATTTCTCGGTGGCTTGTTCGATAGCCCAGGCCAGTGTGGTCCGCAGGGTTTCGCCGAGCATGGCGCGACAGGCTTCGCCGATAGTCGTCGGCCGACAAAGAGCCCAATCCTTCCCATGGCCCTCATAGACTCAGGGCATTAGGTATTTCCGGTCATGCCCACAACAGAGCGTGACGGCTACGATTGCACTTTTTCCCACTGTTTCTGCAGCCGTTTGGCGGAGACGGGGATGGAGGTTCCGAGTTCCTGGGCGAAGCTGGAGACGCGGTACTCTTCGAGCATCCAGCGGTAGATGTCCAGTTCGGGATCGCGGAGGCCGGACTGCTCGTGTTGCCGGCGGCGGGCGAGGTAGACGTCGGTGTGGGCGGCGATCTCTTCGGTGGCGGCGCGGTCGCGGGATTCGGAGCCGCTGCGGAGCTTCTCCAAACGCATCTGGATCGCTTTGAAGTAGCGGGGGAAGTGCTTGAGCCAGGTCCAGGGCGTGTCGCTGAGGAAATGGGGGCCGATGAGGTGGTCCATCTGCTGAGCGGCGTCGCGGGTGGCGAACGACCAGCGGTCGGCCGACATTTTTTCGACGGCCAGGCGTGCCTTGTGGTGTTCGGCGAACAGGGGGCCGATGAGGCCGGCCATTTCCTGGACGGCCGGGGCGATTCGCCGCCGGCCTTCGGCCATGAAACGATCGAAGGCGGGTTTGTCCCGCGGGATTCGTTCGGCCGCGTTGAAGGCCAGTTCGGCGATCAGCTCGGCCAACTGCTCCTGGAGGGAGAACTCGGGGATCGTGGCGGCGTAGACCTGGGCCTGGTTCAGGCCCGGGAGCCACTGAACCTGCGATTTCAGATCGCGACGGGCGGCGATCAGGCAGAGCCGGCGGAGCCCGCGACGGGTTTGATCGGCGGCGGCCTGGGGCGTTTCACACAGGCGGAGCGAGACGTCTTCGCCTCGGTCGATGAGGGCGGGATAGGCCTTGATGGTGATCCCCGCCCGCTTCAGTTCGACTTCTTCGGGCAGGTAGTCCAGATCCCACGTGGTCAGGCCGTCGCGTTGCCACTGGGAGGTGTCGGCCTGGGCGAAGCCTTCTGAAACCACGGCGCCGATCTCGCGGCGCACCGTGTCGAGGTCGCGTCCTTCGGCCAGCACCTGGCCGTCGTCGGTTTCGACCCGGACGTTCATCCGCAGCTCGGCAGGAAGCTTGTCTTGCTGGAAGTCGCCGGGCGAGATCCGCTGTCCGGCGATGCGGCTGAGCTTTTCGGCGACGGTTTCGAGGAAGCGGCCCTGGCCGAACTCGATTTCGCGGACGACGAGGCGGGCCGTATCGGGGGCCGGGACGAGATTCCGGCGGATGGGTTTGGGAAGCGACTTGATCAGGGCGAGCACCTTGGCTTCGACGAGGCCGGGAACGAGCCAGTCAAGGTATGGTTGTTCTACGGCGCCGACGGCGTCGGCCGAGAGCCGCAAGGTGATGCCGTCGCGGTCGGAGCCGGGCTCGTAGCGGTATTCCAAGGGGAACGTGGTTTCGCCGAACTCCATGGCGTCGGGGAACCGGCGGGTGTCGTCGTGGGGCTGCTCGCCAGCGACGTCGGCCTCGGTCATGTCGAGGACGTCCGGCTTCGCGCGTTCGGCCTGCTTGAGCCACTTCTTCAAACCTGGCAGGTCGTAGACGTCGTCGGGAATGCGGGCGTCGTAGAACTCGTACTGGGCCCACTCGCCGAGCAGCAGGTCGTGCCGCCGCAGCTTGGCCTGCAATTGCTCCATCCGTTTCAAGAGCCCACGATTCCTCCGGAAGAACTTCAGGTCCGAGTCCATATCCCCTTCGACGAGGCCGTGCTGGATGAAGAGTTCCCGGGCGTGGGTGGGGTTGACGGGGCCGTAGGCGACTCGGCGCCGGGCCACGACGGTGAGGCCGAACAGCGAGACCTTTTCGTAGGCTGCGACGGAGCCGGTTTCGCGCTGCCAGTGGGGTTCGCTGTGAGAGCGTTTCACCAGGTGCATGGCGAGCGGCTCGATCCAGCGGGGATCGATTCGGGCGCAAGAGCGCAGGTAGCGGCGGGTGGTTTCCACGCTTTCGGCCGCCATGACCCAACTGGGCCGTTTCTTGGCCAGGACCGAACCGGGCCACAAGAACGCCTTGCTGCCGCCGGCGACGTTGTATTCGTAGCCTTCGCCGCCGCGGGTGCCGAGGTTGGCCAACAGGCCGGTGAGGATGGCCCGATGGACCGCGTCGTAGTCGTCTTTCCGCTTGTTCCGCTTCAGGCCGGCTTCCTGAGCCAGTTGCATGAGCTGGCGGTGGACGTCGAGCCATTCCCGCATGCGATTGCTGGAGAGGAAGTTCTGGCGGCAGGCCTTGGTCAACTGGCCTCGCGAGAGCTTGTCTTTCAGCTCGTGGTAGAAATCCCAGATCTTGAGGTAGGCGAGGAAGTCGGAGTCGCCTTCGGCGAATTTGGCGTGGGCCTCGTCGGCCGCCTGCTGCTTGTCGACCGGGCGGTCGCGCGGGTCGCGGATTTCGAGGACGGCGGCGATGATCAGCACTTCGGCCAGGCAGCCCTCGTCGGCGGCGGCGAGGATCATGCGACCGATGCGGGGATCGACGGGCATGCGGGCCAGTTTGCGTCCCAGTTCCGTCAGTTCTCCGTTGTCGTCCAGGGCCCCCAGTTCGATCAGCGTCTGGCGGCCGTCTTTGACGGCGCCCGGCTTGGGCGGGTCGAGGAAGGGGAATCGTTCGATGTCGCCCAGGTTGAGGGCCTTGGTCTGCAGGATGACCGAGGCCAGGTTGCTGCGGAGGATTTCGGGCGGAGTGAAACGGTCGCGGGCGTCGTAGTCCTTCTCGTCGTAGAGGCGGATGCAGACGCCCGGCCCGATCCGGCCGCAACGTCCGGCCCGCTGGTCGGCCGAGGCCTGCGAGACGGGCTCGATGGGGAGCCGCTGGGTCTTGGACCGCGGCGAGTAGCGGCTGATGCGGGCGGTGCCGGAATCGATCACGTAGCGGATGCCCGGCACGGTAAGCGACGATTCGGCCACGTTGGTGGCGATGATGATGCGGCGGGCCCCGCCGGGATTGAAAACGCGCTGCTGTTCCTTGGTGGGCAGCCGGGCGTAGAGGGGAAGCACTTCCGCGCGGCGGCCGGCCCAGCGGCCCGAGACGAGCCGGCCGCGGAGGGCCTTGGCCATGTCGTGGATGTGACGCTCGGTGGGCATGAAGATGAGGACGTCGCCCGACGACGTTTCGCTGCCGAGTTCGTCGACGGCGTCGAGAACGGATCGCTCCAGGTCGGGGTCGGTGTCGTCATCGTCTTCGGCAACGAGCGGGCGGTAGCGGAGTTCGACGGGGTAGTTGCGTCCCGAAACCTCGATCACGGGGGCCGGTCCGGCCGGGGTGCGGAAGTGGCGGCTGAAATGGATCGAGTCGATGGTGGCCGAGGTGATGATGACCTTGAGATCCCGCCGCTTGGGCAGGAGGCGTTTCAAGTAGCCGATGAGAAAGTCGACGTTGAGGGAGCGTTCGTGGGCCTCGTCGAGGATGATCGTGTCGTACTGGTTGAGGAACGAATCGCCCTGCGTTTCGGCCAGAAGGATGCCGTCGGTCATCAGCTTGATGAAGGTGCCGGGCCCGGTCTCGTCGGAGAAGCGGACCTTATAGCCGACGTCGCGGCCCAGCGGCGAGCCGATTTCTTCGGCCACGCGGGCGGCGATCGATCGGGCAGCGATACGGCGGGGCTGGGTGTGGCCGATCAGGCCGGCAATGCCGCGGCCCAGGTCGAGGCAGATCTTGGGCAACTGGGTCGACTTGCCCGAGCCGGTTTCGCCGGAAACGACCACGACCTGGTGGTCGCGAATGGCGGCGGCAATCTCGTCGCGGCGCAGGAGGACGGGCAGGTCGTCGCCGAACTGAATCTTCGGTACGGCGGCCGCCCGGGCCTTGCGGCGCTCGACCGAGCGGGTGAGCTGGCCGACGAGCCGGTTGAACTCGCGATCGCAGGGTTTCCCGCGCTTCTGGCGGTCCCGGAGGGTGCGCAGGCTGCGGCGCAGACGATACTGGTCGGCCAGCATCGCCTCGCCGATTTCTGCTTCGACCTTTCCGAAGTCGCTCACCCGGCTCGCCTCGCCCTTGAGAACGGTAAACCATTCAGCTTACCAGAGGCGAGAAATGCGGTCGATGGGCCCGTAGGGTGACACTATGAAAAGCGGAGATCGCCCCGGGTCGTGACTGCCCTTTGAAGTCGTGGTAAACCAGTGGTAGTGAATTAACAACACAACCTCTGTTTTCCACAAAAGGAGTCCAGTCATGAACTTCATCGGTGTCGATCTCCACAAGAAGACTATCAGTTTGTGCGTCATGGTGGTAGTGGACGGGAAACGAAAAGTGGCGACTCGCAGACGTTTTGATTGCCGCGACACGGCCGGTATCCGCAGTTTCTTCGAAGGCCAGATACCTTTTCAGGTGGTGGTTGAAGCGACGTCGAACTACGAGTGGTTCCTGCAGTTGGTCGAAGACCTGGCCGATCGCTGCGTGCTGGCTCATCCGAAGAAGCTGCGGGTGATCGCCGAAAGCACACATAAATCGGACAAGATAGACGCTCATATTCTCGCCGAGTTCCTGGCGTTGGACATGATTCCCGAAGCCTACCGGCCAAGTCCACGGATTCAACAGTACCGGACTCTGGTTCGGCACCGTCACTGGATCCAGGGCCGGATCACGTCGCTGAAGTGCAAGCTGCGTCACAAAGCCGCACGTTACAACGCGGACATCGCCGAGTTGTTCACCGTCAAGGGCCAGGAGCACCTGGCCGAAATCGCCATGGGCACGAGCGATCGCTACGAAACGAAAAACCTTCTCGAGCAGTTTGAATTGCACCAGCGGCAGTTGCAGGATTGTGACCGACAATTGCGACGGTTTGCCAAGTCCGCCCCACTGGCGGAACGAGAGGCGCGAGCGGTTCTGGACACCATGCCCGAAGTAGGTCCGGTGACCATCGACGTGGTCCTCAGCGAACTGGGCGACTGGCGACGCTTTCGCAATGCCAAACAAGTCGTTGCCTACGCCGGCCTCGATCCGGGATTCCGTGAGAGTGCTGGTAAAGCGCGGCAATTGAAAATCAGCAAGGAAGGTTCGAAGCTACTGCGCTGGGCCCTGATCGAGACCGCCTGGCGGCTGGTTACCAAGCTCCAATATTGGAGGAGGATGTTCGAAACCCTGAAGAAGAACACGGGCTCGCCGAAGAAAGCGATTGTGGCCGTGGCCCGCCGCGTGCTGTGTGTGATGTTTGCCATGCTCCGGGACGGCCGGCCGTACCGGATGGTCGCCGAGGCCGCATGAAGGTCCATGCGACAGAGCGGGCAAGTACGGGTTCCTCTTCTCTGTTTGGCTCGCAGCAGCCAGAAGGAGAACAACGGACTACCATGGGTGAATCCAGGGAATGTCCAGACGGAGCTTCTCACAAAGATCAACCGCTGCCTGGTGGATACTGACTCCCATGAACGCAGCCCACAGATCCAATTGATTCCCCGAGCAGCCACACTTAAAGCACTGAAATGGATTGCGTTTCAGGTCGACGGAAAATGAACGACTTGTCGAGGAACTGGAACCATGAATCGGACACGGTCCACGATGACGCGTTCCCGAGGATTGGCTGGGGACGAATTCCAGAAGCGTCAAGACCTCGGCCATGGAAACCCGAGTGCGAATCGCTCGAAAATCGACGCCCGGCATTGGCCTTCTCCTCGAAACTCACGGCCCCGAGAAGTCCTGGTAACAGAGAAGAGGAACCCGTACTTCACACCAGCAAGCGTGACGTGTTGAGGATAATCCTACCTTAACGGTGTGACAAAATTACCATACGAACAGGAGGCAAAACGAGTTTTTCCGAGACGTTTGACTCTAGAGCGACCCCGGGACAGGCCCTGTATCCAGGCGTCCTTGACGACCTACGCTAGGGTGAATGGGGCGCTCCTTGAATTCCTTTGTAGTGGCGACACCCGTAGAACGGGCGAGGAGCGAATAGATGGTTGAGCAAACGCCGGAAACTCGACGACTTTCAAACGTCTCGAAAAAACTCACCCCACTGGTATTGACAAACCCCTTTTCATAGATGGTGCCAGAGCGAACCAAAGCGGGTCCCCCTGGAATTGCCCGGTGGCGGGACATCTCAGAAGAGCCTGGCACTGCGAGCAACCGAGCGGCGGCCCACCATGTGACGCCATCCATTTCTCGCCGTTTGCATTGCTGCGCGAGGCTGATTCGATGCGCCCGTTCTGAATTGGAGCTCGCAATATGGTGGGCCGACGTTCGCTGCATGGCGGCGGGATGTCTGTGACAATGGGCAATTCACCTGCAGCGCAACGTTCTTCTGATGTGGTCCACTCTGGCCCACCCTACGGGTTGCGGACCATGTCAATCCGATTCACTAGGGCTCGAGTGAGAACACACGGGAGAAAGACCGCGGTGGCGTCCATGAATCGGCCGAGCGCGGGGCTGGTGACGATCACCAGGAGCACGCCGGCCAGCGCGAAGCTGACGGCGATGAGGGCCAGGGCGTTGATTTCGATGAAGAGAGCCGGGTCGCCGTCGACCGTCGTGCGGCCGGAGCGTTTGCGGAGGACCACGGACACGACGTGGGTGCAACCGAGCGCGACAAGGACGAGGAAGTAGACCGGGTTCATGATGACTTCGGAGACGATCATGTAGACGCCCCGAATGAAGGCCTTAATCAGCCAGCTGGCATAGTAGTCCGGCTTCTCAGCGACGACGGCCGAGGCCAGACGCCACAGGATCCGATTGACTTGCGGCCAATCGTCGCCGCAGGTTTCCCGGGCGGCCGGGACGCAGACTTGACCGATATTCAGGTCGAAGGGCGTTTCGATGGCCATATAGCTGCGGGTGGCCTCGGCCGTGTAGTCGGGATTTGTTTGGGCAAGTTCCCGGCGGTTTTTGACGACCGCCTCGGCAACGGGACGGAGGTCCGGCGGCAGGCCGGCGACGTCGTCCTCGGTGAGGTACATGCAGGTGATGGCGGCGAAGTTGTTTCCGCCGAAGGAGACCAGTGAGAAATGGCCGACCGTCGACCAGCGGGCCGTGCAAAATGCCAGATAGGGTAACAATACGACGAGGATGAGTTTCACAGTGAGTGAGCGCCACCGCCCGGACCGGGAACCGGTCGGCGCGACCAGCCAAACGAGGGTCAGGCCGAGCAAGGGGATCAGGGGGATGAGGAACAGATAGGCCGGGCGGACCTGATAGGCCGCGAAGACGAGGAGTGCCAGGCCGCACCAGTGGTAAGAGCGGGGTCGCTCGGCAAACAGAGTGAGCATGAGCCAACCGACGGTGGCGACGGCCAGAGACGAGGCCAGGCTGTCGGCGGCGAGGTTGTTTCCGTAGCGGAGGAAGATGTTGGAGTAGAGGAGGCTGCCGGCCACGGCCATGCTGGTCCAATCGGAGGGAATGACGCGTTTCAGCCCGAGCCAGAACAGGAATACCGCGAGGACGTGGCAGACGAAGTCGAGCGGGGCCACGGCCTGATGAGACGGAGCCAGTCCACCGGCCAGTTGCAGGAACAGGGGATAGCCGAATGTGCGCGGATAGGTGAGAGCTTCGGTCAAGGAGGTGAAGGGGAACTGCTCGTAGTCAGACGTATCGCCGACGCGAACCGGCTGGAACCAACCCAAGATGACGAGGGCGGCGGCAAGTCCGACGGCTTGGAGGACGAGATAGAAGAGAGGTTTTCGGAGCAGATTCATAGGCAAGGCCGCGTTTGCCGGTTTCCGCGTGCGGATGACGGGACAGCTCTTTGGGGGCAGCCGGAAAACAAGTTGCCGGTTTGGGGCGACGCTGCTACGTAATGGAACGGCTGCCCGTGGAATGATGGAATAGAGGAATGATGGAATGTTGCAGAGAACCCGAATGGTGGGGAAGGCGCAAGATCGAGCCCTCCAGTATTCCATTCTTCCATCATTCCACCGTTCCTGCCAAAACCGGCAAGTTATTCATCGGCTGCCCCTTATTCTAACCAGCGGTGGAGGAAAGAGCTATTCGGGCTGTTTGCAGGTCAGGAGACGGCACAGTCCTGTCGTGTTTGTCAGGTAACATTTCTAAGCCTTGCTAAACTTTTGCCGGACTCGGATGCGGTGTTTTGCGTGCATCGAAGCGGGACGTGCAGTGTCTTCCGGCTGGAAGTCGGAATTCGCCCGGAAGTGCTTTCGTCTCTGCATAGCTCGGCTTAGAATGGCCATGGTCGGCGAAATGGGCTTT
The DNA here is from genome assembly GCA_012719125.1 of Planctomycetaceae bacterium. Classification (GTDB taxonomy): domain Bacteria; phylum Planctomycetota; class Planctomycetia; order Pirellulales; family Thermoguttaceae; genus JAAYAY01. The sequence goes on from JAAYAY010000362.1 coordinate 61,156, forward strand.
GGCTGTTCTCGTGTTTGAGGCAATTATGCGACGGTATTTTGCTCTCGTCATTCTGGCGGCCTACTGGCTGTGTTTCTCGCCGGTAGCGGCCGGGGAGTATCCGGTTGAGCAGTGGGCGGCCTGGCACGAACAGGCGACGGGGCGATGTCCCGGGAGCACGTGGCTTCAATATGCGAATCCGGAAGATGCGGGATGGTCTGCCGCGGGGTTGGAGGAGGCCAAGGCGTGTTTCGACTCGCTGGACGCTGCGGCGGCGATCGTCGTTTATGACGGGGCCGTCCTGGCGGCCTGGGGCGAGGTCGATCGCAGGTTTCCCTGCCACTCGGTGCGCAAGAGTCTGTTGAGTGCGGTTTTCGGGATCCATATCACCAAGGGGGACATCGATCTCGACAAGACGCTTGCGGAACTCGGGATCGACGACAATCCGCCGTTGTCCGACGGGGAGAAGCAAGCCCGGGTGATCGACCTGCTTCGCTCTCGATCGGGGATCTATCATCCGGCGGCCTACGAGACCGCGAAGATGAAGGAGACCAGGCCGAAACGCGATTCGGTCAGGCCGGGGGAGGTGTTCTGGTACAACAACTGGGACTTCAACGCATTGTGCACGATCCTCGAACGCGAGACCGGCACCCGTCTCTTCGAGCAGTTCGAGCAGCATTTCGCCCGGCCGCTCGAGATGCAGGACTTCAGGCTTCAGGATACCTACTATCATCTCGAGAAAGAGCATTCCATGCATCCGGCCTATCCGTTTCGGATGTCGGCCCGGGACCTGGCGCGAATCGGCCTGCTTTACGAGCGAGAGGGGCGATGGGGCGATGAGCAGATCCTGCCTGCCGAGTGGATTCGAAAGAGCGTCGAGTCGCATTTCACGAAGGACGATACGACGGGCAATCGCGACTACGGCTACGGCTATCTCTGGTGGCCGATCGTTGCGGGCCCCTTCAAGGAGTTGGGCATGTTCTCGGCCCGGGGCTACGGCGGCCATGCCATCGACGTGGTTCCGGCGGCGGATCTCGTTCTGGTTCTGCGTGTCGATACGTATTGGGATCTTCCGCTTCCGTTCCCCTCCGAGAAGCACCAGGTTGAGACGTCGGATCGATTCGAGCTTCTGGGCAAGATACTGGCCGCACGAACCGGGCCCGCGAAGGCAAAGCCGAAGCTTGTGCCCCTGGCCGATACTCACCAAGCCCCGACTACGATTCAGATTCCCGCCGAGACGCTGGCGAAGTATGTCGGCCGCTATGAATTAGAGGGGGACGAACTGACCGTGAAGACAACCGCCGGGGGGCTTCTGATCGGGACGCCGAGCGTGGGGGACTTCAGCCTGTTGCCGGTGTCGGAGACCGACTTCCTGATGGAGGATGTCGAGGTGCCGCTTACGTTCGAGTTGGATTCGGAAGCGAAGCCCGTGCGGCTTGGGCGAACGGCGGAGCCGTTTGATTTTGAGAAGGCGTCGCGCGACGTTCCCAAGCCGCGGGAGCTCTGGCCGACGGTGATGAAGCACGCGGTGCCGCACGGGTTCACCATCAAGTCGGACGAGCTCGTCACCAGCGATACGGATCCTTCCAAGAAGCTTCGCAAGGTGACGGGGCATCTCTACAGCCAGATCCTGGACGGCAAGAAGTGGGGCCATCAGTGTGTGATCTTCCTGCCGGCCGATCCGAAGCGAAATGCCACGCCCGAACGCAAGGGGAAGGTAGTCATCATTGGATCGCCGGGGGCGACGTATTTTCCGATCCACGTTGCCAAGTACGGGGAGCCGATCGCGGCGAGAACGGACTATCCCACGATGGTGTTGTCGAACCCGGGCGAGTACGCCGACGGGTCTCAGATTGAAAGGGACATCCGAGTTCTCACCAAGCTCCGGCTGGAGACCGGCGAGAACTATTTCAGCATGAACTGCCAGTTGGCGGTGGTGTACATCAAGGCGATGGACGCTTTTCAGGAGTTTCTCGGCCTGGACACGCTCAAGGCCGTGGTGGGCGGGCACTCGAAGCGGGGCCGGAGCGCCACGGTGGCGGCGGCCGTCGATTCCCGCGTGGCCTCGCCGATCATCATGGGGAATGAAGGCGTCTACTCGACGGACAGTATTCCGTGGCACCTGTCGTTCCATCACGCCTTCTTTCAGGACCAGGTCAACGTGCCCGTCTTCTACCTTGGGGCCACCAACGAAGACGGCTACAAGATGTTCAACGTGAACATTCTTCAGGAGCGGCTGAAGCGGCCAATGACCATCGAGTTGATCCCCAACTACTGCCACTCGAACTTCAGCGAGATCCAGTTCATGGATTTCCTGATGTGGGTGTCGCACATTCACGACGGGCGGCCGATCACGCAGATCAGCGAGGTCAGCCACGAGCGGCAGGAGGGTTCCAGCCTGTTTCGGGCCAAGGTCGAGAGCGAGGCCAAGGTGCAGATGGTGCGGGCCTGGTACGTCTACAGCGACGACGAGGCGTGGCGGGACTTGATGTGGTACCATCTGATCATGGAAGACGCGGGCAACGGGTACTATCAGGTCCCCTTGCAGGGGAAGATCCCCGACGCCTTCATGATCGAGGTGGGCGACATCGCTCTGGGAATCCCGGGCTACGTCACCAGCCTGCCGCAGAAGCTTACCGATGCCCCGGTGGTCGAGCGAGTGTCGAGGGGCTCGCGTCCGCGGTTGTGGGAACCGGAGGGGTAGATGCACGGTTGTTAAGCGGGATTTGAAGGACTCCAGCGACAATATGGAGAAGATGAGAGAAAGGAAAATGTGGGAAAAGAAAATATGGCGAAAATAGTGTTTGCCATCTTCTTTTCCAACCATTTTCTTTTCTGATTTGGACTACGTCTGTCAGACGCGAGCCGGTGATTCAGGTCATGAATCACACTAACATCAAGAGACTGGGAGTGATGGTTATGAAGAGGGTCGGTATTGTCTATCTGTTGATCGCAATGCTGGGGGCGTTCACTACCACGGCCACGGCCCAGATGCTCGATTCGCTCACTCGGCCGCAGGCGGGGCGGTCGATGCGGTCGTCGAGCGGCAACTCGGTCGACAATTCCGACTCGGCCAAGTTTGCGCCGGGCGAGTGCAAGACGATCGCTCACTTCAAGGGCCCGGGCAAGATCGCCCACATGTGGTTCACGCCGAATTCGATGGACATCCGCCATCCCCGAGCATTTGTGCTTCGGGCCTATTGGGACGGTGCGGAGGTCCCTTCGGTAGAGGTTCCGCTGGGCGATTTCTTCGCGGTGGGAAACGGGATGCAGGCCAACGTCGACTCATTGCCCGTCAAGGTGTGCTCCCGCGGCCGAGGCTATAACTGCTACTGGCCGATGCCCTTCAAAAAGGAGGCCCGGCTGACGCTCACCAACGATTCCAACATTCCCTGCTCGTCCTATTTCCAGATCGACTGGGTGCAGCTCGACGAGGTTCCCGAGTCGACGATGTACTTCCACGCCCGGTACCACCAGGAGTATCCGCCTGAGTTCGGCGAGCCGTACACGGTCTTCGTCGGCAAGGGGAACGGGCACTATGTGGGAACGGTTCTTTCTTCGCAGAACGCCATCGGGCACTGGTTCGGCGAGGGGGACGACATGTTCTATATTGACGGCGAGAAGGTCCCCTCGATCCAGGGCACGGGGACGGAGGATTACATCAACGAGGCCTGGAACATGCGGGTCCATTCCAGCCTGTTCACCGGATGCACGGTGTTCGAGCCGCGGGCGCCGGACGCCCGGGTGACCGCTTATCGCTGGCACATTCCCGACCCGATCATCTTCCGCAAGTCGCTGCGTTTCGAACTCGAACGGCGCGGTTTCCTGATGAACTCGCTGGGCGAGGTGGTGGCCAGTTCCGCCCCGCGTCCCGACTTCTGGTCGTCGGTGTCGTATTGGTACCAGGACACGATCGCGGAGCCGTGGTGCGAGTTCCCGCCGTACCAGGACCGGATCAACAAGGAGGTGGTGCTCCAACTGCCGCTGGTGGTGGACACGATCCGCCACTCGCCGGAAGTGAAGCTCCAGATCAACGACTACAACCGGGCGACCTATACGAAGACGTGGTTCCAGGCGTTCAACGACCGGGTGGGCGGCTGGATCGAGATCCCCTTCGAGATTCCCGAGGCCGGCCGGTACTCGTTGTCGATCTTCCAGCATCTGCGGGAAGACAACGGGATCTGGAAGGTGCTGATCGACGGCAAGGAACTTTGCGAGGCAGGCGAATCGCACATTGCCGGCGGCTACCGGGTGAGCCTGGTCAACCAACTGCCGCCGGACGAGGTCAACACGACGCTCGACTTCTTCAATATCTTCCGCAAGGACGAGCACGAGGACTACATCTACGGACAGCGTCGGGAGCGGAAGATCGGGCTGTTTCAGTTCGAGCCCGGCGTGCACACCATTCGATTTGTGTGCGTGGGGTCGAATCCGGAATCTGCCGATCCAAAGACCGGCAAGCTTCGCTACAACCTGACGGCCGACGTGTTTTCCGCCCGCAAGTTGCCTTTCGGCGATCCCACGGAGTGGATCGAGAAGGCGAGGGAGTTGGAGCCAAAGGCGAGGTAGGTGGGGATTTGAAATCCGAAATACGAAGTGCGAAATACGAAACAAATTCAAAATCACAAGTGCGAATGTGCCAAAAATGAGTCGCAAAGAGACCACTATCCGGACTATCTCTCTTTCACTCTTTCTCTGGGCCGCTGTCATTGCGGGTGCGGCGGGCGCCGATCCACCGGTGGTGGGCCAGATTGAGCAAAGCTTCATGCTTGCTGAAGGCAACCAGGAGATTCGCGGCCTGGCGGTCGACGAGACGTCGGCCGGCGGTCCTCGGCTGCTGACGCTCGATCGATCGGGCAAAGTGTTCGTCTATGGCCTGGGCGTCGAAGCGGCAGGGCAGGGGAGGGGGAGTGAAGCGATCCCGCTCGAACTCGTCGACATGCTCGATCTCAAGACGGCGCCTGGCAATCTGGAACTCAAGGATCTTCGCGGGCTCGCGGTTGCCGTGGAGGAGGGGCGACAGGTTTTCTACTTGCTTGACTGGGCGAAGACGAACGGCGGGGTCTATTCGCGACTTCACCGTTGGGTGGCCGGTGCCGGCAATGTTGTTTCCATCGACTTGTCGCTTTTCATGTACCGGGTCGGCGACCGGGAGCCGATTGACGTTACCTGCGACGGCGGCGACGTCGTCATCGCTTTCGACTCGACGGGCTACCTGATTCCCGACGTTCGGGTTCAACGCGGCCTCGTCCGGTACCGGTGGAACCCAAAAACGAAGGACCTGGAGTTCGTCAGGCACATGCCCGACGCAGGGACCGAGTCGTCGCGGGGCGTTGCCGCCATGGAACTCGACGGCGCGAGTTATCTGTGGGCCACGATCGGCAACGAGCAGGTCTACTGCGCCGACGGGCCGACGGGCCGGGGGCTGTTTTTCTTCAATCGGCCCCGGTCCGAGGATCTGGATTCCACGTGCAGCGGATTGTGTTTTGGGGCCGGGTCGCTATGGGTGTTGGAGAACGTTCTGGGGCCGGATCGCGTGCACCGGGTTAACGTGACGAAGAACCTGGACGCCCGTTACGAAGGGCCGCGGGTGCTTCGTCATTTGAAGATGGCGATCCGGAGCGAGCCGGAAGGGAATGCAGAGCATGCCGGTACGGTCCACCACTACTACTCCCGGCCTTACGGGTACGAGCAGCTTCACAATCAGGGCGTCTGGCCGGAGTCGGAATCGCTGGTAGATCTGTCCAATGCGCCGAACGCGACGCTCAAGAGCTTCACGTACGACCCGGCCGGCGACAAGGCGAGCCGGCAGACGATGTGGGTTGCTGAGTATGGCGACGGGCCGGCGCGAAGCTACTCCTCGCAGTACGAGATCGATTTGTGGACAAATCCCTACAAGAAGTTCGTCTATCCCCATCGAGTCGACGCGGACCGCACGGCTCTCGAAGGCACGGACTACCTGGCCGACGATCCGGAGTTGTACAACCTGAGCGACAAGAAGACGTACAAGGCGTTCATCGAGCGGGTGAGATCTCACATCGAGGGGAAGTACGGCGCCAGAGCCGACATGAAGAACCCCTACTGGGCGGCCCGGAACATCGTCGAATACATTCAGGACAGCTATTACTACCCCAATCGTGAGAAACGGAAACCGGCGGCCGTCGATTACGCTCGGAAGCACTACGACGCCAATCCGGCCAATCTGAAGATCGAGCTTTCCGACCATCCTTACGACAAGAACCAGATCATTGCCTGTTCGGGCACGAGCGTGATGGTGGCCGGGGCCATGCGTCACCTGGGCTTTCCCGCACGATGGCTCGGGACCGGGACCCAGCAGGGACCGGAAACGTGGGACAAGAACCGCAACGGCCTGCTGGATGCCGACGAGACGGCGGAGAGCACCAATGGGCATCGTTACAGCCAGGTGTGGCTCGGCAGTCATTACGGCTGGATCTGTTTCGACGCCACGCCCTCGAAGCCCGCCGACAACGATTACGACGTACCGCCGCCGCTGCAATCTCAGTTTCGTTACATGACCCGGGCGGCCTCGGGGCATCGCGTGGACAATCGCGTGGTTTACAACGTGGGTTCGGCCCTGTTCCGGCCGCTGTACCGCGATTTCGAGTACGACCCGGTGCTGGCCGTGGACAACAACTGCGGCGGCGATCAGCGCTACAACTTGCAGGGGCGGTTCGAGAAGCCGGAGTTGTGGAAGAACGCCCGGAACAGTATCCGCCTGACCAATCTGTGCTATGTGACGGACGTCAAGCTGAGCGGACCGACGGATGCAACCCGGATCACCTGGGACCTGGACGGGAAGTGGGACTTGTGCCCCGACGCTACGCTTTCGATTTACCTGCAGCAATTGGGCGATGGGAACGTGCCGCGGGACCTGAAGCGACTGGTTCGACGTGTTCCGCACGAAGCCAAATCCGCCACGCTCGACCTCTCGGGCCGTCACGGCAAGCGGTTTCGCATCATTCTGCGCAAGGACGGCGATCCCGAGACGGGCGGGCAGTCGGCACAATTTGATCTGGAGTAGGCCGTAGTCCGTAGGGTGGGCCAAGTGAACCATCGTCAAAGACGTCCATTACGAACAGGCGTCTCCATTTCGAGTACGTCTGGATTGCCAGGCTGTTAAACTCACATTCCGCTACCTGATGTTTTTCCAAAAGGGGGGTTGCGCCCTTCGTCGAAGTCCGTCATTTTACAGGCATGAATGGAACAACCTGGTATGGAAATCAAACGGACGCGAACATCGAA
>JAAYAY010000363.1 GCA_012719125.1 Planctomycetaceae bacterium
AGAAGCCGATCCTTCGGCCATGATCCACCTCCTTGTGAACAAAATGCCTTTGGTGGATCATGGCCTTTTTCGTAAACTATGTCACGAGCACTTACCCTCCCCAAAATCCGTGACGGTCAGAAAGTTTCCACGGAAGGCTTTCTGCACTTCTCAGGATCGATGTCGTCCTCGGACGGCGCCAACACCATCGAGAAACTGCGCAACAACCGCATCATCGCCCCTTTGTGGGATAACGTGAAAACCAACGGCGCCGGCGACGACATCTTCGTCGACACCTCGACCGCCGGTCAGCTTACCATCCGCTGGAACGCCACCAACGAGGCCGACCAGAGCGATGTCAACTTCTCGGTCACTCTATGGAGCGATGGCGACATCCGATTCGACTACGGCCCCGGCAATGCCAACCTCACGCCCACCATCGGCATCTCCCGTGGCGACGGCCAGTGGTACGCCCTTTCCCGCCACGACGCCCGCGCTGTGCTGACCAACGCCGAGTCGGTCGAGTTTGCCCTTGTTCCCGGTTGCGTCGACATCGGGGCGTACGAATTCCTCGGCGACAGTCTCGATTCGACCCCGCCGGAAGTTATCGACACGGCGCCCGTGGTCATCGAGTTGGGCGGCAACACGACCGCGCAGATCACCGAAATCCAGATCGCCTTCAGCGAGCGGCTCAACCCGATCGATGCCGTGGCGCCCGCGAATTATGAACTCCGCAGGGCCGCTGGGGGCGGTTTCGACGACGGCAGCGACGTTGTTTACCAACTCAGCCCGACCTACGTGTTCGACCCGGTAACCGGCAGCAGCGTGGTGACCCTCGATCTGCCACTCAGCGGCGTCGCGCTGCCGGTGGACAGCTACCGTCTCGTCGTCCGTGGGGCGGGCCTCCGCGACACCGCCGGCAATGCGCTCCATGGCGGTGGCCCCGGAGGCGATTACGTCCGTGAATTTGCCATCGTCGAAAACACGCCTCCGGTGGCGGTGAACGATTCTTATACGACGATTCCGCTGGACGGGACGCAATCGTTCAGCGTGTCGGCGCCCGGGGTGCTGGAGAACGACAGCGACGCCAACGGGGATCCGCTCACAGCGGTGCTGGTCGACGGCCCCGCGGGCCTGATGCTCAACCCGGATGGCTCGTTCAGCTACGTGCCGGCGGCGGGCTGGGCGGGGACAGTGAGCTTCAGCTACCAGGCCAGCGACGGCACGGCTCTGTCCAACGTGGCTACCGTGACGCTGGTGTTCAACACGCCTCCGGTGGCCAACCCCGGTGGGCCCTACGTGGTGGACTTCGGCCTGCCGCTGGTGCTAGACGGCAGCGGATCGAGCGATCCGGACCAGTCGGCTGGCGACTCCTTCGTTCTCTATCAATGGGACATCAATAATGACGGAATCTTTGACTGGACTTCGACCCAACCGATACAGATAGTTCCCTGGTCGCAAATCGCATCTTTGCCTCAGCCTGACATCGCAAACCCGATCCGACTCCGGACTACGGATGGGTTTGGAGCGTGGACTGAAGCTACAACCCAGGTAACAATTCTTGGCCCAGGATCGGACCCGCTCCAAGTCGCTGGGTTTGATGTACAGAAGGGCGCGACGCAGCGGTCCTACATCCGTTACCTCGACGTGGAGTTCAACCAGGCCGATGGCCTGCTCGCCCTTCTTGACACCCTGCTGGACGGCGATTCGACCAACGACTTCGTTCAACTGCACAGATATGCTCTTGACGGAAGCGGCACTCCACAAACGGTCGATATGTCGATGGCCACAATCAGGGCCGTGGACCACGTCCTGGAATTCGACTTCGGCCCCGGTGGACTTGGCGGCAATCCCCAGTCGTACAGCGCCAATGGGTACTACGAGCTGGCCTTCGATTTGAATGGCGACGGCCAGCTTGATCGCACCCTCAACTTTTTCCGCCTACAGGGAGACGTTACGGGTGACGGCAAGGTCACTCTCGACGATCTTCTGCTCGTCCGTGCTGCCTTAGGCCTGGTTGGTGACAACCTAGAGACAGATCTCAACGGCGACAGCCGTGTGACCACGAGCGACTATTCGATCGCTCGTTACGCTTACTATGCAGGCTACTGCCTGGCAAACGGGCTGGATCTCGACGATTAGGAGAAACGCTGTTGTCAGACGTATCAGAGCGGCTTTCCTGCAGTAATCGATACCGACATTCGCCCACGGGCCGCTGGAGACGACCGTGGTAATGAGCCGGCGGCTAACAGCATAAAACCCATATATGCCATCGGCCTGCTGCTGTTTGTGCGAAAAGCATCACAGAATATTAGCAGAAAGATCCTTGTGCAATGAATCGGCCGGATTAGTATATGGGGCGGACCTGCCACGCGCGGTGCTGGCGAGGTTGGTCTATGGGCGATTTCCGTTTCCTCATTGCGACGAAAGGGCCGAACTGTGAAGACCAGAAGAACAGTCCAAGCTAGCCTCCTTCTGGTGGCCGCACTGGTTTTGGGTAACCTGCCCGTGGATGCGGCTACGATCAGTCTGCAATCCGATTCTGATCTAAACGCCGTACTCGTCGGCCAGCAAGTCACGATAAATGTCGTTCTCTCAGGGCTCGAAGAGGGAGAAACATTGGATTACCTTCCCGCAACTGTTCTATTTGATTCAGCAATCCTCGGTTCACCAACAACGCCAATCGCGGGACCGATTGTGCCTGATGAAAACCTGTTCTTTGCCGACGTCGGTGAGTCTTCGGATTTCGTTACTGGCCTATTCGACGCGTGCTCGGATCCAGAGTCATCAATCACATCCGACGGTGTCTTCTACTCATTTTCTGTCACCGCAGCAGCGCCCGGATCGACAAGTCTCAGCTTCGAACCTGATCCACTTCTTGAAGGAGTAACACTTGGCAATCCGTTGAACCTTACCAGCGTAGTACCGGAGCCAGCCAGCTTGGCTATTTGGCTGAGCGGCTTGGGAACGCTTGCCGTGCTCCGCCGACGAGGTCTCTGTCGCCGTTAAGTCTTGCCCCAACAAGTGGAGCGATTTGCACATCTGAGAGTTATTCGTTCACCGATCGCTGCTACACCAACCGCCAAGACCCGGCCCTCGCACTCCCCTCAAAAACGACCTGACCTGCGTCGCGGAGTTCGGCCAACGCCCGCCGAACCGTCGAGCTACTCCGACCTGTTCGCGCCGAGATCTGACTTCTGCGAAAACTCCCAGTCCGACCGAGTTCATCGAGGATCCATTGGGAAAGCGAATCCGCTGGCGTCTTGGTAGCGTCCCTTCGGCTCCGGAGGCGGATCGAGGGTGTTTGTGTCTATTGAGCCCGTCTAGAGTTAGGGCCTTTCGGCATCGTTGAGGTGCCCAAAGTGGTGACCACCAGTCTGCCGCGTACTTGTACGATTTGCACCGATTTGCCGAATAGCCGGATCCGGTTCGGCCCGCGGAGGCCGAAATTCTGGGGATGTCATGCACGGCGGACGGGAGCATGGTGGGCGCGACACGCCCGATTCTGAATCGATGCGCGATCGTCACTTTTCAAATGGGGTGCGCCAAGAACGCGCGCTGAACCGTGCGATTTTCCCTTGAATTCCAGGCTCAACTGGATGTCGCACCTTTTGGTCCGCCAGAGGGGCGGCGAGATTGGCCACCAGAGGCCGCTCGTTGGCCCGTGTTGCGGCCTTTGCCACCGTTGGCCTCACTCTTCGCCTCGGCCGAAGGGGCCGCCCTTGCCAAAACCCTCGTAACCGGGCTTTGCGGTTCAGATAGGTGCAGGGGAGCGTTCTTCCCCCCGTCAGGCACGCTGTGAGAAGGGTACCATTTGACGTCACTCTTCTTTCCCGGTGCGATTCTGAGGATTATAGCAACATGAAGTGGCTCATGCACCCGCTGCTGGTACTGATCGCCAATGCGACCGAGTCGGAACTGGCGAAGTATGTGGAGTACCTGAAGGTCGAGAACCAGATCCTCAGAGAGCGCCTGCCCAAGAAGATCGAAACGACCGAGGCCGAACGGGACAAGCTCTTGAAGGTCGGCAGGCCGCTCGGGCCCAAGATCAAGAACCTGATATCCATCGTCACGCCCCGCACGTTCCTGCGCTGGGTGCAGGCCGAGGAGGAGGCCAAAGCGAAGGAGCAGGTCGCCAAGCCGAAAATTCAGAAGGGCGGTAACCGCAAGCCGGAAGAAATCCATGAGTTGGTTCTCAAGATCCGCAAGGAGACAGGCTGGGGGGCTGGCCGGATCAAGGGTGAGCTGTATCGGCTGGGCTATCGAACCATCGGGAGGACGACTATCAACCGGATCTTGCGCGACAACGGCTTCAAGCCGGAGCCGCCGGGCAACCCAGACAATACCTGGGCCAACTTCCTGCGTCGCCACGCCTCGACGCTTTGGGCATGTGATTTCTTCACCAAGCCCGTGCTGACGATGGGCGGCTGGGTGGACTACTATATTCTCTTCTTCATCCACCTGGAGACCCGGAAGGTCCATATCCTAGGGATGACGCCGAATCCCAATAACGAGTGGATGAAGCAGATGGCTCGGAATCTATGCGTGTTCTTCGGCGAGTTCGAAAAGCCGCCCAAGTACATCATCCATGACGCGGACTCGAAGTTCACTCGCGACTTTCGTAAGATGCTCAAGAGCCAGGGCATAAAGCCGGTGCGAATAGGACCCCGGCGGCCCAATCAAAACGCGATCGCCGAAAGATTTGTGAGAATAGCAAAGGAGGAGTG